>DASXRJ010000344.1:0-8722 GCA_036506675.1 Nocardioides sp.
CGGACGCCGACGCGGTCCTCGCCGAGATCAACGGCTGGGACGCCGAGCGGCGACCGCTGTCGGCCTACACCCAGCTCACCGACGACGGCTCCACGGCGTGCGGCTGCTGGATCTACTGCGGCGTCCGCGCCGACGGGGTCAACCAGGCCGCCCGCCGCAAGCCGGGACGGGAGCAGAGCTGGGTGGCGCCCGAGTGGGGCTGGGCTTGGCCTGCCAACCGGCGGGTGCTCTACAACAGGGCGTCGGCCGATCCGGACGGCAAGCCCTGGAGCGAGCGCAAGGCGCTGGTCTGGTGGGATGAGCAGCAGGAACGCTGGGTCGGCCACGACGTGCCGGACTTCGTTGCCGACCGTCCCCCGTCCTACCGCCCGCCCGACGGCGCCAGGGGCCCCGCGGCGATCTCGGGCGTCGATCCGTTCATCATGCAGGCCGACGGCAAGGCGTGGCTGTTCGCCCCGGCGGGCCTGGTCGACGGCCCGCTGCCCGCGCACTACGAGCCGCAGGAGTCCCCGTTCTCGAACCTGGTCTACGGCCAGCAGCACAACCCTGTCCGTCAGCTCATTCGCCACCCGGAGAACCGGTACCAGCCGAGCGGGGACCAGCCGGGCGCGGACGTGTTCCCGTACGTGACCACCACCTACCGGCTGACCGAGCATCACACCGCCGGCGGCATGTCCCGGTTCCTGCCCTACCTCGCCGAGCTGCAGCCCGCCTTCTTCTGCGAGGTCTCACCCCAGCTCGCCGCCGAGCGCGCCCTGGAGCACCTCGGCTGGGCGACGATCATCACCGCTCGGGCGGCGATCGAGGCCCGGGTGCTGGTCACCGAGCGGATCCGGCCGCTGCAGGTGCAGGGCCGAACACTGCACCAGGTGGGGCTCCCCTGGCATTGGGGCCCGAACGGGTACACGACCGGGGATGCCGCCAACGAGATCGCTCACCTGGCGCTCGACCCGAACGTGCACATCCAGGAGGTGAAGGCCATGGCCTGCGACATCCGCCCGGGCCGGCGACCGCGGGGGCCGGCTCTGCGTCAGCTGGTGCGGCAGTACCAGGAACGCGCCGGGATCACGGACGAGACCGGGACGGAGATGTGAGATGAGCGACGGACCACCTCAGCAGGTGACAGCCCGACAGGACCGGACCACCGGGCCGGTTGCTGATCGCGGCCTCGACCCGGCGGCGCGGGCCGGCCATGTGGGTCACCCGCCGCGGATGGGGTTCTTCACCGACACCTCGGTGTGCATCGGCTGCAAGGCCTGCGAGGTCGCCTGCAAGGAGTGGAACGCCGTGCCCGAGGACGGGCTCCTGCTGACGGGCATGTCCTACGACAACACCCGGGGCCTGGGCGCCTCGACATGGCGACACGTGGCGTTCATCGAGCAGACCTCCCGCCCCGCGGCGGACCCGGACAGCCCGGGCCAGCACGACGGCGAGGGACAGGAGGGGCGGGACGAGATGCGCTGGCTGATGTCCAGCGACGTGTGCAAGCACTGCACCGAGGCGGCCTGCCTGGACGTCTGCCCGACCGGCGCGCTGATGCGCACCGAGTTCGGCACGGTGGTGGTCCAGGACGATGTCTGCAACGGCTGCGGGTACTGCGTGTCGGCCTGCCCGTTCGGCGTGATCGACAGGCGCGAGTCGGACGGCGGTGCTCACAAGTGCACGCTGTGCTACGACCGGCTGGGTGACGGCCTGACGCCCGCCTGTGCGAAGGCCTGCCCCACCGAGTCCATCCAGTTCGGGCCGCTCGACGAGCTGCACGAGCGGGCGCGGCGGCGGGTAGGCCAGCTGCACGACGTGGGCAGGTCGGAGGCGCGGCTGTACGGCGCGGATCCCGACGACGGCATCGGTGGCGCGGGTGCGTTCTTCCTGCTGCTCGACGAGCCCGAGGTGTACGGCCTGCCGCCGGACCCGGTGGTCACGACGCGTGATCTGGCCGCCATGTGGCGGCACGCGGGGATCGCCGCAGCGAGCCTCGCCGTCGCCGCCGTCACGGCATGCGTAGGAGGCCGGAGATGAAGGCCAGGACCGGTCGCCGCGGCGGCGACGAGCAGATGGTGCCGGAGGCCGAGTTCACCTCCTACCACGGCCAGCCGGTGCTGAAGGAGACGGTGTGGGGGCCGGCCATCCCCAGCTACCTCTTCCTCGGCGGGCTGGCCGGCGCCTCGTCCGCGCTCGCCGCCGCCGCGCAGCTCTCCGGTCGTCCGCAGCTGGCCCGCACGGCGAAGGCGGGAGCGGCCGGGGCGATCAGCGTGTCGATGGGTGCGCTGACGTACGACCTCGGCCGACCCGCCCGCTTCGTCAACATGCTGCGGGTGTTCAAGGTGACCTCGCCGATGAGCATCGGGACCTGGCTGCTGTCCGCCTACACCCCCCTGGCGTGGGCGGCAGCGGCATCCGCCGCCACGCGGAAGCTGCCGCGGGCCGGCCTGGCCGCCACCGTCACCGCCGCGGCGCTGGGCCCCAGCGTCGCCGTCTACACGTCGGTGCTGCTCGCCGACACCGCGGTGCCGGCCTGGCACGACGCCCGCCGTGAGCTGCCGTACCTGTTCGTCGGCTCGGCCGCCACCGCGGCCGGAGGGCTCGGCCTGCTCGCTGTCGGACCCGACGGCGCCGGGCCGGCGGTGCGGCTGGCCACACTCGGGGCCGCAACCGAGCTCACCGCCGAGCGGTTGCTCGATCGTCGCCTCGGACCGGTGGCAGAGGCCTACCGGACAGGGCGCTCAGGGGCGCTGATGCGGGCAAGCCGGATCCTCGCCGCCGGCGGGACCGCCGGGGCCCTCCTCGGCCGCCGGAACCGCGCGGCGTCGGTGCTGTCCGGGGCAGCACTGCTGGCCGGTTCGGCCCTCACCCGGTTCGGCATCTTCGAGGCCGGCCGAGCCTCGGTCCGCGACCCGAGATACACGGTCGGGCCGCAACGCGAACGCCTCCGCCAACGGGGCCAACCGACCCCCCGATCGCAGACGGCCTGAACGGACTGTGAGGCGGGGTCATGTCGCCCGGAGGGCGGGCAGAAGCTCCGTTGCCGCCCAATTGATGAACTGCTCCTGGGTGTCCCCGCCGACTTGTATCAACGCGACGTGCGTGAAACCTGCCGCCTCGAACTCGCGGATTCCGGCGACGTGGCGGCCGACGTCGGGACCGCAGGGCATCTGCGCCGACACGTCCGTCTCGCGCACCGTCCTGGACGCCGCGTCGAACGATGCCGGAACCGGGAGCTCGGCGTTGACGCTCCAGCGGCCCATGAACCAGCGGAACTGATCCATCGCCCGCTTCACCGCGATCTGCTGGTCGGGGTCGTACGACAACGCGATCTGGCCGATGCGGGGTTTCCCGGAGCCTCCGGCGTTGTCGAACATCTGGCCGAGCGCGGCGCGGGGCTCGACGGCGATCAGGGCGTCGGCGTGCCGTCCGGCGAGGCGACAGCTTCCCGGCCCCGACGCGGCGATGCCGATGGGTGGGGCGATGTCGGGCAGATCCCAGACCTTGGCGGACTCGACGTCGAAGTGCTTGCCCCGGTAGGTCACCGTGCCGCCCACCCACAGGGCCCGGATGATCTCCACTGCCTCCTCGAGCATCTCGTGGCGCAAGCCGGCAAGGGGCCAGCGTCCGCCGACGATGTGCTCGTTGAGGTTCTCGCCGGCGCCGAGCCCGAGGGTGAAGCGCCCATCGGAGAGCAGCTGCATGGTTGCCGCCTTCTGCGCGACGACGGCGGGGTGATAGCGGCGGATCGGGCAGGTGACATAGGTCATCAGCGGAATGTGGTCGGTCGCCTGGGCGGCCGCGCCGAGGACGCTCCACGCGTACGGGGAGTGGCCCTGGGAGTCCAGCCATGGGAAGTAGTGGTCGCTGATGACCGCGAAGTCGAAGCCGGCCTCCTCGGCGAGAGTGACGTCTCGCACGAGCTGCTTCGGGCCCGCCTGCTCGCACATCATCGTGTAGCCGATCAGCGTCATGGCGTTCCTCCCTGCTGCTCGAGCGCGCGGGTCACGACGGTGAGGTCCTGGTCGCCGAGGCCCGCATCGACGACGTGCTGCCATTCGTCGGCCAGGCAGCCAAGGACGGCGAACCGGTCGTCCTCGCCGGCCTGAAGGGCGAGGTGCACGTCCTTGAGCGCGAGCGACAGCGCGAACTGGGCGGAGAACTCGCCCTTGGCGATCCGTTGCAGCTTGGCTGCCTGCCACGGGGACACGAGCGGGCTACCGCCGAGGGCGTCCACCAGCGTGTCGGTCTCGAGCCCCAACCGGTGGGCGAGGGCCACCGAGGCGGCGACCGCTTCCGACGCGAACGCCAGCCAGGTGTTGTTCACGACCTTGAGCCGCGATCCAGCCCCGACCGCGCCGACCCAGATCGTGCGCTGGCCGAGCGCGTCGAAGAGGGGAGCGAGGCGCGGGCGGGCCTCGTCGGGCCCCGAGGCGAAGATCGTCAGCTGGCCCTGCGCTGCGGGGTCCTTGCTCCCCGACACCGGTGCGTCGACGAGCGTCATCTCAGGGCGCTCGCCATCCACCAGGGCCCCGACGCGCTCGATTCCCGCCACGCCAATCGTGCTCATCTGCACCCAGATCGAACCCGGCGCCAGCGCGGCGAGCATGCCCTGATCGCGGGCGATCGACATGACCGCGGCGGTGTCGGTCACCATCGTGACGACGATGGCGGCTCGCCGCGCCGCGTCGGCGGCCGTCGCGGCGACCTCCGCGCCGAGCCCGGCGAGGTCCCGGGTCGCCTCCGGCTCGCGATTCCAGACGATCGTGGGGATGCCGGCACGCAGCGCACTGGTCGCCATCCCGTGGCCCATCGCCCCGATGCCGAGCACCGCAACCGGCTCGTGAGTCTGTGCCATCGGTCTCCCCTCCTTCCCGGGTGCCTGCCTGGACGGCGGGGGTCGCTACCAGGATCGCACCACTCGGCCCGCCCGGCTACAGCGCGAAGTGGCCGGGGTCGGAGAGGCGCAGCAGCCTCACCGATCCAGTCTTCCAGCAGCGGCGGCAGCCGTAGGACTGGGCCTCGACCACCCGGGTGACGGGCGGTGAAGCGTAGGGGTTACTGTCGAACCCATGGAGGTGTCAGGCGACCTGGTGGCGCCCCCCGCCTTCAAAGCGGGTGGCACGGGTGACCCTCGTGCGGCGGGTTCGATTCCCGTCCACCTCCGCCGTTCGAGGGGTCGTGCGAGGTGCGGGTCGTAGCGACCGCTGGGCACGTCGACCACGGGAAGTCCACCCTGGTCCAAGCGCTGACCGGCATGGACCCCGACCGGTTGGGCGAGGAGAAGCAGCGGGGCCTCACCATCGATCTGGGGTTCGCCTGGTCGACGCTGCCGTCCGGACTCCAGATCGCCTTCGTCGACGTCCCGGGTCACGCGAGGTTCATCAGGAACATGTTGGCTGGGGTCGGCATGGTCGATGCGTGCCTGCTCGTGGTGGCCGCGACGGAAGGGTGGATGCCCCAGTCCGAGGAGCACCTCCGGATCCTCGAGCTCCTGGGCGTCTCCCAGGGTGTGGTCGCCGTGACGAAGTCCCGTGCGGTCGACGACGACCGGCGCGAGCTCGTGCGCAACGAGGTGGGCGAGAGGGTCCGCGGGACGTTCCTCGACGGGGCTGCGGTGGTCGACGTCGACTCCGTCGAGGGGCTCGGGCTCGGGGACCTGCGTCGCCTCCTGGACGGGTTCGCGGCCGGGTCCCTGGCTCCGGACGTCGGCCGACCCCGGCTGTGGATCGACCGGGCGTTCGTGATCAAGGGTTCGGGGACGGTCGTGACCGGCACGCTGATCGGCGGCACGCTCCGCGTCGGCGACGAACTGGCCGTCGTGCCGGGCGGAGACGACGGGCGCGTCCGTGCGCTGCAGGCGCTGCATCACGCCGTGCCCGAGGTCGCGCCGGGGAGCCGGGTGGCGGTCAACCTTGCCGGCGTCTCGCTCGCGGAGGTCACGCGGGGTCGGGCACTCGTCCGGGCCGCCCAGTGGCGCCCGAGCTCGATGGTCGACGCCTCGCTCCGCGTGCTGGCGGGCCTCCACCACGACGTGTCCCGCCGGGGCTCGTACGTCGTCCACGTCGGCAGCGGCGAGCACCACGTGCGTGTGCGCCTGATCGGTCGGGATGCGCTGCGTCCCGGCGAGGAGGGCGCCGTGCGCCTGCACCTGCCAGTCGAGCTTCCCCTCCTGCCCGGCGACCGCTACGTGCTCCGGGAGAGCGGCCGGGCGGAGACGGTGGGTGGCGGCGCGATCCTCGACGTGGCCCCGGTGCTGCCGGCGTCGAGGGCGCGGCCCTCCGAGGACGTCGACCGCGTCGTCGCCGAGCGCGGGTGGGTCGACGTGGACGACCTCGAAGGCTTGACCGGGGAACGACGGCGAGCCGATGTGGGGAGGTGGGTGGTCGCTGCGGACGCGCTGGCGGCGACGCTCGAGTCGCTGCGCGACCGGGTCCGATCGGCCGGTCGGCTCGGGCTCGACGTGGCGATCCTCGACGAGCACCAGCGCGCCGCCCTCGGTCGCCTGGAGGACGTCGAGGTCGGGATGGGCAGGGCCCGGATGCGCGGGGCTCCCGACGATCCGTTGGCCGACCACCCCTACCTGGCCGCCCTCGACGCCGCGCCCTTCAACCCACCCGAGCCGAGCGGGGTCGATCGGGCCGAGCTGGTCGAGCTCGTCCGGCGCGGGCACGTCGTCGCCCGCGATGGCGTCTGGTTCTCGAGTTCGGCCGTCGATCTCGCCGCCGGCGTCGTCGCCCACCTGCTGGCCGACAATCCCGAGGGCTTCACCGTGGCCGACGCCCGCGACGCGCTGGGGACGACCCGGAAGTACGCGGTGCCGCTCCTGACCCATCTCGACGCGACGGGCGTGACGCAGCGGCGCGGCGACCGCCGCATCGCCGGCTCGCGACTGCCGGCCGCCCTGCCGCTCGACCCGCCGGTCGAAGCGCACGACGCCGGCGTGCCATCGTCTAGTCGAGGTCGGGAAGACGTATGAGGTTGGCGCCGGCGAGCGGGCCGCCGACCTGTTGCATCCCGCCGCCGGTGCTCAGATCGCCGAGGTCGATGGTGAAGAAGCCCGCGTCCTGGAAGAGTGCGCTGACCTCGGCCTTCGCATCGGGGTCGTCGCCGGAGAGAAAGAGCACACGCTGACCTCCCGCCTGGCGCGGATCGGCAGCGAGGATCGCAGCGGCCAACGTGTTCGCTGCCTTCACGACGGGTGCATCGCCGACGAGGTCGGCGACGACCTCGCTCGACGTCGTTCCCTCGAGGTCCCGGGGGTCAAAGTCGTTGATGGCGTCGATGACGATCTGACCGTTCCATCGGAGTCCCTCGAGCGCCATCGGGACCCCGGCCCAGGGCACGGCGATGACGACGATGCCGGATGCCGCGGCCTCGGCCACGGTCCCCGCGGATGCTCCGTCGCCCAGCGCCGAGGCCACCGACGCCAGCGATTCGGGGCCGCGGCTGTTGGCGATGACGACGGGGCGGCCGGCGCGCAGCGCCGTGCGTGCCATCGCCTGGCCGAGCCGGCCGGCGCCGATGATTCCGACAGGGCGCTCCGCTCGGTTCATCGGTTCCCTCCGTCGTATTCGTCGGCGAACAGGTAGCTCACGGCAAGGCTCCGGTAGGGCCGCCAACGCTCCGCCAGCTCGAGCATCTCCTCTTCGCTGGGAGGGTGGTCGAGTCCGTAGACGCGTTGGACGGCACGCCGGAGGGCAATGTCGCCGGACAGGAACACGTCGGGCCGGTCGAGCGCCACGAGCAGGAAGCCGTGCGCCGTCCAGGGCCCGATGCCGGGGGCGTCGGTCAGGACGGCCTCGACCTCGTCGTCGGTCATCTGCGACAAGACCTCTTCGCTGAGACGACCATCGACGAATCGTTCCGCCAGCGCCCGCAGCGTCTCGCCCTTGCGGGCGGACATGCCGCTGGCGCGCAGCACGTGGGGATCCGCAGCGAGCAGTTCGGCCGGTGACGGCAGCCGTCCTCCGAAGTGCTCCTCGATGCGGGACACGATCGTCCGCGTCGCACGAACCGACAGCTGCTGGCCGGCGACCTGGAAGATCAGCGTTCCGAAGGCGTCAAGCGGAGGCAGCTCGTCGAGCCAGGCGCGCGGGCGGAAGTCCGGGTGCGCATCGATGATCCGACCGAGCACGGGGTCGGCCTTGCGCAGAAACGCCCGCGCCTTTCGGCCGCCGGCGGCTGCTTCGGTCGCGGTCATTCCCTGAACAGGCGTTCGGTGAGCACGATCTGGACCTCGAGGAGCGCCGCATTCTGCGGGGACAGCATATGGTCCGCGGGCGGCTCGCCGGTCGTGTTCACGGGTGGACCTGGGAGCCGTAGCCGAGGTCGAGGCGGATCGATTCCATGACCCAGAACGTGGTGCTGGCGGTGAACACGTCGGCCGCGGCCAGGACACCGGTGTACTTGTCGACGACGGGTGCGGCGGCGGCGTCGCTGACGGCGTCGAGATACCCCTTGACCGCAGCCCAGGAGTTCTCGCCGTACTTCACGAAATAGGGCGTGGGGTCGACGGTGTCGATCGCGGCTCTGACCGCGGCGGCGATGTCGGCCATGTACTGCTGGTGCACGATCACGTCGTCGCGGGTGCCGAGCCGGCCGAGGTGGCCGCCGATGAAGTGCTTCCACGAGTACGCGAGCGCGTTTGCCGCTGCCTCGATGTAGCCGGGAATGTCCTCGGTCAGGTTGGACAGGTAGATCGGCGCCCAGCCCGGATTGACGACGTCGATCAGCATCA
>DASXRJ010000345.1:0-10561 GCA_036506675.1 Nocardioides sp.
GGCGAGTCTGTGCCGGTCGAGTCTGGGCCGGTCGAGTCTGGGCCCGTCGACCGTCTGGTCGTCGTCGGCGCCTCCCTGGCCGGCCTGCGGGCCGTCGAGGCGGCGCGCCGCAACGGCCACACCGGGCCGATCACGCTGGTCGGAGCCGAGCAGCACCTGCCCTACGACCGGCCGCCGCTGTCGAAGGCGTTCCTCGACGGCAGCGTGCCCGACCAGGTGGCGCCGTTCCGTGGCGAGGAGGAGTTCCGCGATGAACTCGGGGTGGAACTGCTCCTTGGGACGCCCGCGGACGGCCTGGACCCAGCCGCCCGCGTGGTGACGGTCGGCCCTCGTCGGGTCGAGTACGACGCGGTGGTGATCGCCACCGGAGCGACTCCGCGGCCGTTCCCCGGCCTCGAGCTCGACGGAGTGCACTCCCTGCGTACCCACGAGGACGCGTCGGCGATCCGCGCCGCGCTCGACGCGGGCGCGCGGACCGTCGTCGTCGGCGCCGGCTTCATCGGCTCCGAGGTGGCCTCGGCGGCCCGCAAGCGCGGCCTCCCGGTCACCGTCGTGGAGGCGCTCGACCTGCCGCTGACCCGTTCGATCGGACCGGAGGCGGGCGAGGTCTGCGCCGAGCTGCACCGCGCCAACGGCACCGACCTGCGGCTCGGGGTCGGCGTCGACGGGCTGGAGAGCGAGGGCGGCCGGGTCACCGGCGTACGCCTCAGCGACGGGACTGCGCTGCCGGCCGAGCTGGTCGTGGTCGGCACCGGCGTGGTCCCGTGTACGGCGTGGCTGGCGGGCAGCGGCGTACCCCTCCACGAGCGGGACGGCGGCATCGTCTGCGACGCGACGCTGTGGACCGGCCTCCCCGGCGTGTACGCCGCCGGCGACGTGGCCCACGTCGTCAACCCGCTCTTCGACGACGAGCTGATGCGGCTGGAGCACTGGACCAACGCCGCCGAGCAGGGCGCGGCCGCGGCCAAGCACGCGCTCGACCCCGGGGCGGCCCGGCCGATCGGGTCGGTGCCGTACTTCTGGTCCGACTGGTACGACCACCGGATCCAGTTCGTCGGCACCCCGCGGGCCGACGAGGTGCTGGTGGTCAGCCCGGCCGAGCACGGCTTCGTGGCGCTCTACCGGCGCGACGACCGGCTGGTCGGAGCGCTCACGGTCGACGGTCAGCGGCAGATCATGAAGTACCGCCGCCGGGTCGCCGACCGCGGCGACTGGGCCGAGGCCGTCGCCTACGCCGAGGAGATCCGTGCCGAGGAGATCTGTGCCACTGTCACCGGGTAGCACCCGGCTGCTCACCCGCCCTCGCCCTTCTAGGATGAGCAGCATGACGGGCCGCCCCGATTTCTTCTTCCCAGAGGGCTCCGTGCGCGACCGCATCATCGTGGCCGCAACGGAGGTGACCTCCGAGAAGGGCTGGGCCAAGGTCACCATGGGGCGGCTCGCCGACCGGGTCGGCGTGAGCCGGCAGACGGTCTACAACGAGATCGGCTCCAAGCCGGCGCTGGCCGAGGCGATGATCCTCAGCGAGCTGGGCCGGTTCCTCGACCTGGTGGGCGACGCGTTCGACGCCGAGCCCGACGACGTGGTGGCCGCCGTGCGACACGCCTGCCGCGACGTGCTCGCCTTCGCCGTCGACAACACCCTCCTGCACGCGGTCGTGTCGGCCTCCCACGGCGCCGACACCGAGCTGCTCCCGCTGCTGACCACCCACTCCAACGCGCTGGTCGAGACGGCCAAGGCGGTCGTGACCGAGCGGGTCAGGGTGTATGACCTCCCGATCTCGGACACGCGGCTGACCGCGGTCATCGACATGGTGGTCCGGCTGGTGCTGAGCCACGTCATGCAGCCCTCCGACACCCCCGAGGCGACCGCCGACGGCATCGCCTGGATCGCCGAGCGGGTGCTCCGCGACTGACTACGCCCGGCCTCATCTAGGATGCCGGGCGACGGGCGGACGCCGGTCCCGGCCGCGCGCATCCTTCCTGCCGCGCGTCACGGAGCCGCAGAGCGGCCATCGCCCAGAGGGTTAGCCTGATCCCATTGAAGGACTGGTTCGCGGGTGGTGGTCACTTCCACGCTGGGGTCGCTGAGCAGCGTCTGCAATGTCCTCGACGAAGCTACGAAGCCCTCGGGCAGCACAACGAGTACGACGCCTCGTTCAGTGTCGGTCGCGGCCGAGTAGTTGTTGACACCTTCGACTTGCAGTAGCGACGAGATCCGGTCCTGGCGCGCGTCAAGACTGGCTTCGCTATCTTTGGCGCCTCCGAAGAGTCCCATAGGGAAGGACAGGCCAACGAACAGGTCGGATACGCCTGATGGGACTTGGCCTACGAACCTGACCTCGAACGAGGGCGGTTCGTAGAGGACCTGCGCATGGGCCAGTCGCTCGGGGTACATGCGGCGCAACTCGCCCACGATGTGGCCAAACTGGTTCTGGTCAGACATGAACGCTTCTGCCTCTTGAGCGGTCAGTCCGGAGCGATCCGCCACCCACTGGGCATCTGCCCCAAAGGGAGACGACGCCCCGTCGCTCGACTCATCCATGCCTACGCCTTTCGCCTTGGATGTTGCCGGCATCCTCGACCGGCACGCGGCCTGACTCATGCCTGAGCGCAAAGGCAAGGCCGCTCGCCAACACCGATGCCGTGCCGGCAAGAGTTCCTTGCCTACGGGAACGACGCGGGTGCGTTCCCTCGCCCGGGTCTCATTGCGTCCTCCGTCGAAACCGTCCATTCAGGATCAGTCCGTCGGCCACGGCCGTCAAGCGAGAGTTGGGGGCTTTGTGGCTGGAGGCAATGCCGCCGGTGTGGTGCGGACCAGCGCGTGAGTGTCGGCGCGGCATGGCAGAGTCGCGGGCATGATCGTGACTTCGGTGAGCTACCGGTCGGCGACCGGACGGGCGGTGGTGGCGGCCGCCGTACTCGGCAGCGGGCTGACCTTGCTCGACAGCACCGTCGTCAACATCGCGCTCCGCACCATCGGCCGCGACCTCGACGCCAGCCTGGCCCAGCTTCAGTGGATCACCAACGGCTACCTGCTCTCGCTGGCCAGCCTGATCCTGCTCGGCGGCTCGCTGGGCGACCTGTTCGGCCGCAAGCGGGTCTTCATGGCCGGCGTGGTGTGGTTCGCGGCCGCGTCGCTGGTGTGCGGCCTGGCGCTCAACCCGACCACGTTGATCCTGGCCCGGCTGCTGCAGGGCGTCGGCGGCGCGCTGGTGACGCCGGGGAGCCTGGCGATGATCCAGGGGGCGTTCGGGCCGAGGGACCGGGCCCGGGCGATCGGCGCGTGGAGCGGACTCGGTGGCATCGCGGCCGCGGTCGGGCCGTTCGTGGGCGGCGTACTCATCGACTACGCGTCCTGGCGGTGGATCTTCCTGATCAACGTGCCGCTCGCGGCGGCGGCGCTGCTGGTCTGCGCGCGGTGGGTGCCGGAGTCGCGGGATCCGGAGGCCGGGCGGCACTTCGACGTACCGGGAGCGGCGCTGGCGGCGCTCGCCCTGGCCGGTGTCACCTACGCCCTGATCGAGTGGAGTACGCCGCTCGCGCTCCCCGCCGCCCTCGTCGGGCTGGTCGCAGGCGTGCTGTTCCTGGTCTTCGAGGCCCGGGAGAAGGAGCCGATGGTGCCGCTCGAGCTGTTCGGCTCGCGCATCTTCTCGGCCGCCAACGCGATGACCCTGCTCGTGTACGCCGCCCTCGGTGCCGTCATCTTCTTCGTGGTGCTGCAGCTGCAGACCGTGAGCGGCTACAGCCCGCTCGAGGCCGGCATCTCGACGCTGCCGATCACGATCATCATGCTGCTCCTGGCCGCCCGGGGCGGAGCGCTGGCGGGCCGGATCGGTCCGCGGCTGCCGATGTCGCTCGGGCCGCTGGTGGTGGCCGTTGCCATCGTGCTGCTGGCGGGGATCGACGAGGACATCAGCTACTGGGTCGACGTACTCCCGGGGATGACGGTCTTCGGGCTCGGCCTCGTCCTGTTGGTCGCGCCGCTGACGGCGACCGTGCTCGCGGCCGCGCCCGACCGGCACGCCGGGATCGCGAGCGGCATCAACAACGCGGTCGCCCGGTCCGGGTCGCTGCTCGCGGTCGCCGCGCTCCCGGCGGTGGTCGGGCTGTCCGGTGGCGACTACCGGAACGCGCCGGTCCTCGACGCGGCGTACGGCAAGGCGATGCTGATCTGCGCGGTGCTGATGGCGGGGGGTGGGGCGGTCTCGTGGCTGACGATTCGCAACCCCGAGCCTGATACCAGTGGGTAGCCTCGTGGCGGGAGGAACCACATGAGGAGGAAGACGTACGCCGCCGTGGCAGCCGCCGGGTTGCTGGCGAGCCTGCTGGCCGCGTGTGGCGAGGCCGGTACGCCGGCGACCGGTGACGCGCGACCGTCGGAGTCGAGCGGGTCACCGCGGACGTCGACACCGACCACGCAGGGACCGGTCGACCCGGAGCACGCCGTACCCCCTCCGGGGCCGCGCAAGGACCCCCTGGTCAGCCCCGACCTGCTGGTCTTCCACCGGGACACCCTCAGCCCCGACATGATCAGGCGGATCAAGGCGCTCGACGGCGTCACGGCGGTCGAGTCGTTCTCGCTGGCCCAGGTCAGCCTGCAGGACCACGCGATCAACATCGCGGCCGTCGACCCGGCCGGCTACCGGCTGTTCACGCCGTACGCCAGCGCCGAGCTCCAGGAGGAGTGGGACCGGGTGGCCGGCGGCGAGATCGCGATCCTGCCCAGGCTCGGCAGGCAGATGCAGGACGCCGACGGCTACATCAAGCTCGGCAGCCGGGCCGACGCGCCGATCGCGCACATCGGCGCCTACGCCCCCCAGATCCCCATGGTGGGTGCGGTGGTCAACGAGGCCTGGATCACGGACCTCGGCATGCAGCCGGGCAACGCGCTGCTGATCGCCACCGGCATCAACTCGCCGCAGTCGGTGCGGCCCAAGGTCCAGGAGATAGTGGGCGACCGGGCCTCGATCCAGGCGATGGACGTCGTGGCCCGCGAGGGGCTGGACCCGAGCGTGCAGCAGACGGCGTACCTCGTCGGCTCGGTGGCCGAGGCGGTCGGCTCCTTCAACTACACGGTGCTCGGCGGCGGCCGGATCTCGCCCGACCCGGCCTGGGTGGCGGCCCACATCGAGACCCGGCAGATGCCGATCATCGGGTCGATGACGTGCAACAGGGCGATGTTCCCGCAGCTCGGGGCGGCGCTCCTGGAGATCCAGTCGCGCGGGTTGGCCGACAAGATCCACCCCGGTGAGTACGCCGGCTGCTTCGTCCCGCGCTTCATCGCCGGCTCCACCACGCTGTCCAACCACGCCTTCGGCCTGGCGTTCGACATCAACGTCCCCGGCAACCAGCGCGGCACCGTCGGCGAGATCGACCGCACCGTCGTCTCCATCTTCCAGAAGTGGGGCTTCACCTGGGGCGGCACCTGGTCCTGGACCGACCCCATGCACTTCGAGATGAACGCGATCGTCCGTCCCACCTGACCCCCGCCCGCCGAAGTGGCGATCTTGGCCCCGCGAAGTGGCAAGAATTGCCCCGCAAGGTGGCGATTTTGGCCCTTCGAGGTGGCGAAAAAGTCCCGGCCGCGGGTCGCCGGCGTCACCTATCGTGGGGGTCCGGACGAGCCGAGGAGCGGTCAGCGGATGGACGACGTACTCACCCTGTCGTCGGTGGTCGCGCGCCGGGGCGAGCGGACGGTGCTCGACGGCGTGAGCTGCGGCTTCGCGGCCGGGGCGGTGACGGTGCTGCGCGGCCCGTCGGGGTCGGGCAAGTCGACGCTGCTGAGGCTGTGCGACCGGCTCGACGTGCCGGACAGCGGGACCGTGAGCTACCGCGGGCGCGATGTGGCCGAGGTCGACGTACTCGAGCTGCGGCGGAGGGTCGGCATGGTCTTCCAGACCCCGGTGCCGCTGCGGGGCACGGTCCGCGACAACCTCGCGGTAGCGGCTAGCGGCACCGACGAGGAGTACGCCGGTCGCCTGGCCCGCGCCGGCCTGGACGCGGAGATGCTCGACCGGGACGCGCGCGAGCTGTCGGGCGGCGAGCTGCAGCGGATGTGCCTGGCGCGCACGCTCGGCACCGACCCCGACGTACTCCTCCTGGACGAGCCGACCTCGTCGCTGGACAAGGAGTCGGTGCGGGTGATCGAGGACTCGGTGCGGGCGTTCGTCGACGGCGGTGGAAGCGCGGTCTGGGTGACCCACGACGACGCGCAGGCCGACCGGCTCGGCGGCGTCGTACTCATGATCGAGGGCGGGAGGGTGCGCGCATGATCGGCTGGTGGGGACTCGCCGCGGCGGCGAGCCTGCTCGTGCTCGCGGCGGTGGTGTCGGTGGTGCTGCGGCTCGGCGTCGAGCGCGGGATCGTGGTCGCCGGCGCCCGGATGCTGGTGCAGTTGGCGCTGGTCGGCGGGCTGCTGACGCTGGTGATGGCGCCGGGGCGCTCGATCTGGTGGTCGTGGCTGTGGGTGGTGGGGATGATCGGCTACGCGTCCGGGGTCGCCGCGCGGCGGGTGCCGGAGGTGCCGGCGATCCGGCCGCTGGCGCTGGCGGCTTTCTCGGCGGCGGCGGTGGTGACGCTGGGGGTGCTGTTCGGGCTCGGGGTCTTCGAGGTCGCGGGGCGGTCGGTGGTGCCGCTGGCCGGGATGATGGTCGGAAACTCGATGTCGGCGGTGGTGCTCGCGTCGCGTCGTACCGTCGAGGAGGTGCGCGAACGCCGTGGCGAGGTGGAGACGCTGCTCGCGCTCGGCCTCGACCGGCGTACGGCGTCGGCGTCGTGTGTGCGCGACGCGATGCGCTCGGCGCTGATCCCGCAGATCGAGACCACGAAGGCGACCGGACTGGTCTTCCTGCCGGGCGCGATGGTCGGCCTGCTGCTGGCCGGCGTGGAGCCGAAGGACGCCGTGATGACGCAGGCGGTGGTGATGTTCCTGGTGCTGGCGTCGGTGTCGGTCACCGCGGCGGTGATGAGCCTGGGCGTGGCGCGGCGGCTGTTCAGCGCCGACCACCGGCTGCTGCCGCTCCCGGCTGCGAAGTCCTGAGGTCGCCCGCCCCGTCCGGGACGTCATGCGCCCCGAGCCGTAGATGGCTCCGCCCGTATGACGTCCGCCCACCCCCGGGACGTCATCCGCCCCGAGCCGTAGATGGCTCCGCCCGTATGACGTCCGGGCGCCCCCGGAGACAGCGATCATCCAGCCCGAGGCAATTTCTGCCACCTCGGGGGGCCATTTTCGCCACTTCGGCGGTAGGCTGGCGCGTGTCGGTGCGCATCACGGAACAGGATGCATTATGCGCAACAGTGGGGCCAATCGCCAGACCATGCTCGAGCTGCTTGACAGGGCGCGTTACGAGGTCCTGCCCACGGCCACGACCGAGGACAAGATCCTCGAGCACGTGCCCCTGGATCGGGTCATCACCGTCACTGCGTCGCCGGCCAAGGGGCTGGAGGCCACGTTCGAGTTGGCCGAGCGGCTGACGGCCCGCGGGTACGTCGTCGTACCCCACGTCGCCGCGCGGATGGTCACCGGCCGCACCGAGCTCGCGGAGATCTGCGACCGGCTGACCGGCGGCGGGATCAGCCGGGTGTTCGTGCCCGGCGGCGACGCGGAGCCGGCCGGCGACTACAAGGACGCCCTCGGCCTGTTGGAGGACCTGCGCGACCTGGGGTCGCCGTTCGAGCAGGTCGGCATCACCGGCTACCCCGAGTCGCACCCGACCATCACCGACGACCTCACCATCCAGGCGATGTGGGACAAGCGCCGCTTCGCCACCCACATCGTGAGCAACCTGACCTTCGACCCGGACGTCATCGCGTCCTGGCTGAAGCGGCTCCGGGCCCGCGGCGTCGAGATGCCCCTGCTGCTCGGCCTCCCCGGGCCCGTGGAGCGCACCAAGCTGCTCGCGATGGCGACCCGGATCGGGGTGGGCGAGTCGACCCGGTTCCTGGCCAAGCACAAGGGCACCTTCGCGCGGCTGGCCGCGCCGGGCGGGTTCACCGGCGAGCGGTTCCTCGAGAAGTGCGCGCCCGCGCTCGGCAAGCCCGGTGCCCTGGTCGATGGGCTGCACGTCTTCACCTTCAACCAGATCGCCGAGACCGAGGCCTGGCGCGTTGACCTCATCGAGCGGCTGAAGAACTGACCAGGTCGGCGAGAGCGCGCTCCAGGCCGGTGGTGCCGGTCTCCACGACGGTCAGCGGCAGCCCGATCCGCTCGGCCGCGGCACCTGCCAGCTCGCGCAGCTCGTCGTCGGGTTCCTGGGCCAGCCAGACCACCCGGGTGTAGGAGCCGAAGTAGTCGTCGCGCAGCTCGGGCCAGCGGTCGAGGCCGAGCTCGCGCTCGACGGTCCGCGCGAACGACCTCACCAGGAAGTCGGTCAGCAGATAGGTCCCCGGCTGCTCGTCGAAGAACGCCTCGAGCCGCGCGGGACCGGCGTACACGTCGTAGCAGTGCAGTCCCGGCAGCCGCTCGACGCCGAGGTCGCGGCAGACCGCGTCGAGCGCGCCGTAGGTCCCGCAGTCGGCGTACCCCACCACCAGCCGGGTGTACGACGCCCGCAGCCGCGACGCCAGCTCCCGCACCTCGCCCGCGATCTTCTGCGGCTGGTTGTGGAGCAGCGGCGGCAGCGGGTGTACGTCGACCGGCCAGCCCCGTCGTTCCGCGATCGACGCGGCCGGCTGAGCCAACGCCCCGCAGGCGATCAGCCCGATCCGCTCAGACGTCGGGGGCTCAGAAGGCGAGCTGCTCGACGAACTTGTCGTTGAAGTCGGGGCGGTCGGAGAGCTCGACATAGGTCACCTCCTCGAGCAGCGCGGTGGCACCCGCCCGCTCGCGCAGCGACAGCAACGCCATCTTGGCGCCCTCGCCGGCGACGTTGCCGGCCGAGACGATCCGGAGCACGGGCAGCTTCGGGACCAGCCCGATCCGGACCGCCGACGCCGGCGAGAGATAGGAGCCGAAGGAGCCGGCCAGCAGCACCTGCTGTACGTCGCGGTGCTCCAGCCCGAGCTGCTCGAGCAGCAGCGTCCACCCCGTGGAGATCGCGGCCTTGGCGAACTGCAGCTCCCGCACGTCGCGCTGCGAGAGGTAGACGCACTCCGAGGGGTCGGCGTCGGGCTCCGGCCGGTCGAGCACGAACACCCGCTCCTGGCCGATCATGGTCAGCCGGTCCGCCAGCAACGGCGCGATCTCGGCGGCCGTGGTCTCCGGAACGAAGCGGCCCGACGCGTCGAGCAGCCCGACCTTGACCAGCTCGGCCACAGCGTCGACCAGCCCGGAGCCGCACAGGCCCCGAGCCGGCACGTCGCCGATCACGCCCAGCACGACTGCAGGCTCGGCGACCGGGTCGAGCTTGACCACCTCGATCGCCCCGTCGGCGGCCCGCATGCCGCAGCGGATCGCGCCGCCCTCGAAGGCCGGCCCCGCGGGAGCCGCGGTCGAGAGGATCGTGTCGCCGTCGCTGAGCACGATCTCGCAGTTGGTGCCGACGTCGATGAACAGCCGGGTGCGCTTGTCGCGGTCCATCCCGGTCGCGAGCATGCCGGCCACGATGTCGCCGCCGACGTACGCGCCGAGGGCCGGGAACACCACGGCCCGGGCCCGCGGGTGCACGGCCAGCCCCAGATCCGCAGCGAGTACGGCGGTCGGCTGGGCCGCCGACATCACGAACGGCGCCACCCCGAGCGGCTCCGGGTCGATCCCCAGCGCCAGTGCGGTCATCGTCGCGTTGCCCGCGATCGCCACCTCGTAGACGGTCGCGGGGTCGATCCCCGCCTCTTTGCAGACCTCGTCGGCGAGCTCGGCCAGGGTCGCCCCGGCCGCCTCCTGGAGCAGGGGCAGGGTCTGGGGGTCCATCATCGTGGCGCTGATCCGGGTGATCACGTCGCCGCCGAAGGGCTGCTGCTTGTTGAGCATCGAGGCGACGGCTAGCGGCGTACCGGTGCCGACGTCGAGCAGCGTGGCGACCACCGTGGTGGTGCCCAGGTCGAAGGCGATCGCGTAGCGGTCGCCGGTCGTGTCGCCGGGCTCGACGTCGATCAGCGCCTCGTCGATGACCACCGCGGTCACCTTGAAGTCGGACTGCCGGAGCACGCTCGCCAGCCGGCGCAGCACGTGCAGGTCGGCGGTCAGCTCGAGGTCGTCGATGGCGTCGAGCAGCCGGACCAGGTCGGTGCGCTGGTCCTGGAGCGTCGGCTCGGCCAGCTCGACGTACCGCTTCTGCAGCGCCGGACGCAGGATCACCTGCCTGCCGACGCCGACGGTCGCGGCCTTGGGGCGCGTGGTCAGCGGCGGTACGGCGACCGCGAGGTCACGCGTGGCCTGGACCAGACAGGCCAGCCGCCAGCCGGCCTGGAGCTGGTCCGGCGTGAAGGTGCGTACGTCGTGTCGCGTCACCGGCACGTCGCCTCCCTCCACGCGCACCCGGCACTTGTGACAGGTGCCGTGGCCGCCGCAGGTCGAGTCGATCGCGATGCCGTTCCACGACGCGGAGTCGAAGACCGTCACCCCCGGCGGCACCCGCACCCGGCGCTGGTTGGGCGGGGCGTCCGGCCCGGTGTCGACGGTG
>DASXRJ010000346.1:0-9458 GCA_036506675.1 Nocardioides sp.
TTTGACCGGATCTCCATCATCGTCATGTTCGGAGAGTCGTCGATGAAGACCGGCGCGCTGGAGACCTCGCCCATCTTGCGGGCCAGCTTGTTCCAGTCGTCGTCGCTCAGGTTGCCGTTGCGGATGTGGTTGAGCGGCACCTTCGCCTCCGCCGAGAGCAGTCGCATGGTGATCTCGGAACGGTTCATCTCCAGGCTGAAGAAGACGCTGGCCAGGTTGTTCTGGATCGACGCCGCCCGGCAGAAATCGAGAGCCAACGTTGACTTTCCGACCCCAGGCCGCGCGGCGACGATGATCATCTGGCCGTTGTGGAGGCCGTTGGTGAGGTCGTCGAAGTCGGCGAAACCGGAGGGTACGCCGTACAGCCCGGCCTCGCGGTTGCCGATCGCCTCGATCTCGTCGAGGACGTGATGCATGATGTCCGACAGCGGCGCGTAGTCCTCCGCGGTCCGCTTCTCGGTGATCTTGTAGACCTCGGCCTGCGCCTGGTCGACCACGTCGTCGACCTGGCCCTCGCCGGCGTACCCGATCTGCACGATCTTGGTGCCCGCCTCGACCAGCCTGCGCAGGATCGCCTTCTCCCGCACGATCTCCGCGTAGTAGCCCGCGTTGGCCGCGATCGGGACGTTCGCCGACAGCGTGTGGAGGTACGGCGCCCCGCCGATCCGGGCCAGCTCGCCCCGCCGCTGCAGCTCGGCGGCCACCGTCACCGGGTCGGCCGGTTCGCCGCGGCCGTAGAGATCGACGATCGCGTCGTGCACGACCTCGTGCGCCGGCCGGTAGAAGTCCGTGCCGCGCAGGATCTCGTTGACGTCGGCGATCGCGTCCTTGCTCAGCAGCATCGACCCGAGGACCGACTGCTCGGCCGCGTTGTCCTGCGGCGGCGTACGGTCACCGCCGGCGCGCGGCGCCTCACCCGGGGGGTACGACGCCGGGCCGTCGCCCCACTCCGGCTCCGGACCGTATCCCGGGTCGGCGTGTTCGACGACGCTCATCTGTCCCCCCATCGGCTCGGTAGCGTGCGCGTGTTCGACATTAGGCACGACCACCGACACTCCCGCGGTTGCGGCCCCTGAGCCGGGGCCGAAACGGGACCGGGAGCGAGGACGGACACGGTCGAGCGACTCTTTGACGCTAGGCGCCCGGACCCGCTCCGATCAAGACGACGACCTCGAGTTATCCACAGGCGGTTGGGGATAACTCGGCGCTATCGGTGGATACCGCGCCTTTCCATGTGTAGACACTGGGGGCAAACCTGTGGAGGAATCCGGGATAACGGCCAGTAACCCCTCGCTGACCTGCGAAGACATCGCCCCCAGGCTGTGGATGAAAATAATCCGAACGAATTCGACCCCAGATCAGGCAACCCGCCCAAACGGGCTACGGTCCGGTCAATCCGGATCCTCTGGGCTTAACTTCCCACAGATGTCCCCAGGTTTCCCACAGGCCGCGATGTAGGAAGCAAATCGGTCTGTGCTCCTTACCAACTGCTAGCCTGTACGGCGTGATCCGCCCGACCGACCGCGAGATCCTGCGACTCGCCGTACCCGCGTTCCTCGCGCTGATCGCCGAGCCGCTCTTCCTGCTCGCCGACGCGGCCATCGTGGGTCATCTCGGCACCCCACAGTTGGCCGGCCTCGGCGTCGCGGCCGCCGTACTCCAGACCGCGGTCGGGCTCTGCATCTTCCTCGCCTACGGCACCACCGGCAGCGTCGCCCGCTCCCTCGGCGCCGGCGACCGCCGGGGCGCGCTGGCCCGCGGCATCGACGGCGTCTGGCTCGCCGTCGTCATCGGCGCCGCCGCCACCGCGCTCGGGATCCTGCTCACCGATCCGCTCGTCGCCAGCTTCGGCGCCGAGCCGGAGGTGCGGCGCCAGGCCGCGGCGTACCTCCGCGTCGCCTTCCTCGGTACGACGCCGCTGCTGGTCATGCTCGCCACCACCGGAATCCTCCGCGGCCTCCAGGACACCCGCACTCCCCTCGCCGTCGCGGTGGCCGGCAACGCGCTCAACATCGCCCTCAACCTTCTCCTCGTGTACGGCGCCGGGCCGGTCCCCGGGCTCGGCATCACCGGCTCGGCGCTCGGCTCTGTGCTCGCCCAGCTCGCCTCCGCGGCCGCGCTACTCGCGGTCGTGGTCCGGTTCGCCCGGGCCGAGGGCGCCGGCCTGCGTCCGCACTGGCCCGGGGTGCGCGCGGCCGGCCGGGCCGGTGTACCCCTTGTTATCCGCACCCTCACCCTGCGCGCCGCGCTCCTCCTCACCGTGTACGCCGTCGTGCTCGCCGCCCGCTCCCGCCACGGCACCGGCGGGTCGGACGCCGAGCTCGCCGCCCACCAGCTCGCGCTGACCATCTGGACCTTCCTCGCCTTCGCGCTCGACGCGATCGCCATCGCCGGCCAGGCCATCACCGGCCGCTCCCTCGGCGCCGCCGACGTCACCGGGACCCGCGCCCTCACCCGCAGGATGATCCAGTGGGGCGTCGCCAGCGGGGTGGTCGCCGGCGTCGGCCTGGCCGCGACCAGCCCCTGGCTCGGCGCGCTGTTCACCGGCGACGCCGAGGTACGCCGCCTCCTGGTGCCGGTGCTGATCGTCGCCGCCCTCGGCCAGCCGCTGGCCGGCGTGGTCTTCGTACTCGACGGGATCCTGATCGGCGCCGGCGACGCCCGCTACCTCGCCTGGGCCCAGCTCGCGGCGCTGGTCGCCTACGCGCCGGTGGTGCTCCTGGTCGCGCTCGGAGGCGGCAGCCTGGTCTGGATCTGGGTCGCGTTCGCGGGCTGGTTCATGCTGGCCCGGGCCGTCGTACTCCTGCGTCGCGCGCGCGGCGACGCCTGGCTGGTAACCGGCGCGATCGCCCTGACCCACTGATTGCGTCACGAATCTCGAGTTCGACCGTTTCATCGGCAAGTCCCGCTGCGTCGTCGTAGCCTCGTGCGGTCGCTCCCTGGCGCAGCGGGACGGCACATTTCTTGGGGAGGGACATGCTCACAGCCACCCGCGTCGGCCTGGTCGCCGCCGCACTCGTCGGTACGACGCTGCCGCTGATCGTCGCCGCATCGCCGGCCGAGGCGGCCACCTGCATCAGCGAGGCCAGCGGCAACCCGCTCGCGCCCTTCGCCTGTGACGACGCCGACGCTCCGAACACCTCGATCACCGCCACCCCCGTGCGCAACGGCTGGATCACCACCAGCTCGGCGACCTTCGCCTTCTCCGGTGCCTACGACGACTCCGACACGGGCGCGCTCGCCCTCGAGTGTCGCTTCAACGGCCAGGGCATCGCCAGCACCACCACCTGGTCGACCTGTGAGAGCCCCAAGACCTATAGCGGACTCCAGGACACCACCTCCGGCTACACCTTCGAGGTCCGTGCCTACGACGCCACCGACCGGGCCGTGCACCCCGATCCAGTGCTCGACTTCGGCAAGACCGACACCAACCCCGACGAAGAGGACGCCACCCCTGCCAAGGTGGTCTTCAAGGTCGACACCACGGTCCCGACCGGCTACCTGATCGGCGGTCCGTACGACGAGCTCACCCCGGCCAACCCGGTGCTGTGGAGCCGCGCGACGTCGTACACGCTCGGGGCCAGCGAGTCTCCGGCCGACTTCGCCTGCCGGCTCAGCTCCATCGCGGTCGCGTGCGGTGACGGCACCAAGCGGCTGACCGGCCTGACCAGCGGCAACAAGACCTTCACGCTCCGGGTCTCCGACCCGGCCGGCAACACCGACCCGCACCTGCGGAGCAAGCGCTTCACCGTGCCGTGGAACGGCATCGGCAGCGCGGCCGAGCGCACCCGCTGGAAGCGGGTCACCTCGCGGGGCTACTTCGACGGCGACTACCTCGAGACCCGCATCAAGGGCGCGACACTCAGCCGGCCGAACACCACGCTCACCGAGCTGCGGCTGAGGATCCCCAAGGCGCCGGGGCTGGGCTCGTTCCGGGTCAAGATCGGCGACACCTACTTCAAGCCGGTCTACGAGGCGTCGTCGACCACCAGCACCCACAACATCGTCGTGGTCCGCGGGCCGAACACGGTCCGGATGACCGGCACGCTCCGCATCATCGCGCTGACTTCGAAGCCGGTGCGGATCGACGCGATCATGTTCCGCTGACCCTCTCCGGATGCTCGGGTGCTGGGCTCGGCTCCCTTGTAACGCGCTGTTATCCCGCCTACCGCGCCGTTGCAACGGGTGGTTAGGCGGGATAACAGCGCGTTACATGGGCCCGCCCGCCCAACGACGAAGGGCCGCCGCCCACGAAGAACGCGGGAGGCGGCCCTTTCGGCTGTGAGCTGGCTGCGCTAGATCAGGAGGGTACGACGTTGAGCGCGACCGTGGCCGACACTTCGTCGTGCAGCTTGACCGACACCTGGTGGGCGCCGAGCGACTTGATCGGGTTGCCGACGACGATCGTGCGCTTGTCGACGGACTCGCCCGAGGTCGCGGCCAGCGCGTCGGCGATCTCCGCGACGGTGACGGCACCGAACAGGCGACCGCTGTCGCCGGCCCGGACCTGCACGTTGACCGGAGACGCCTCCAGCTTCGCCTTGATCTCGGCGGCGTGGTCGTGGTCGCGGACCGCGCGCGAGACGCGGGCGGCCTTGATCGCGTCGATCGTCTTCGCGCCACCGCGGGTCCAGCGGATCGCGAAGCCGCGCGGGACGAGGAAGTTGCGGCCGTAGCCGTCCTTCACCTCGACGACGTCGCCCGGCGCACCGAGGCCGGTGACCTCCTGGGTCAGGATGAGCTTCATGTCCTGGCCTCCTTATCGACCGGTCGAGGTGTAGGGCAGCAGAGCGACCTCGCGGGCGTTCTTGACCGCGATAGCCACGTCGCGCTGGTGCTGGACGCAGTTGCCGGTCACCCGACGGGCGCGGATCTTGCCGCGGTCCGAGATGAACTTACGGAGCAGGGTGGTGTCCTTGTAGTCGACACCGGTCGCCTTCTCCTTGCAGAACTGGCAAACCTTCTTCTTCGGCTTGCGAATCACTGCCTTGGCCATTGTGGTGCTCCCTTTCTAGAAGCCCGGCTGACGCCGGAATGGGTGAGGTGTATTCGGATGTGGATGGCGCCGGTCGGCGCCGGTGGATCAGAAGGGCGGTTCGTCGGAGCCGGCGCCCGGGGCACCCCACGGGTCGCCCTGCCCACCGGCAGAGCCGCCCTGGCCGCCCTGGCCGCCCTGGGGCGGGCCGCCCCAGCCGCCCTGCTGGCCGCCACCCTGGGGGACGGACTGCGGAGCGGGGGTCGCCCACGGGTCGACGTCGCCGCCACCGCTGGGAGCACCCTGGCCGCCCTGGGGGCCGCCGGAGTAGCCCCCGCCGCCACCCTGCCGGGTGGTGCGGGTGACCTTGGCGGTGGCGTACTTCAAGCTCGGGCCGACTTCTTCGACCTCGATCTCGAAGACGGTGCGCTTCTCGCCCTCACGGGTCTCGTACGTCCTGGACTTGAGCCGGCCCTGGACGACAACTCTCATGCCGCGTTGCAGCGACTCCGCGACGTTCTCCGCGGCCTGCCGCCAGACCGAGCAGGAGAGGAACAGCGCGTCGCCGTCCTTCCACTCGTTGGTCTGCCGGTCGAACGTGCGCGGCGTCGACGCGATCCGGAAGTTGGCCACGGCCGCACCCGAGGGGGTGAAGCGCAGCTCCGGGTCGTCGACGAGGTTGCCAACCACCGTGATGACGGTCTCGCCTGCCATGTCAGGACTCCTTGAGTTTCCGTGGACTTTGTTGCGTCACATCGTGTACGCCGGCACCGACACTGTGGCGCGTTGTCCACAGCAACTGCGCGGCGTACGGCGAGGTCAGGCGTCGGCGCGGAGCACCTTGGTGCGCAGCACGGACTCGTTCAGGGTGAGCTGGCGGTCGAACTCCTTGACCGTGGCCGGCTCGGCCTGAAGGGAGACGATGGCGTAGATGCCTTCGGCGTTCTTCTTGACCTCGTACGCGAGACGACGACGTCCCCAGACGTCGACCTTCTCCACGTTGCCACCATCCTTGCGGATGACGTTGAGATACTTGTCGAGGGACGGCTCGATCGTCCGCTCTTCGAGGCTGGGGTCGAGGATGACCATTACTTCGTAGGCACGCATAGCAGTCTCCACCTCCTCTGGACTCGGCGGCCACGGTCTTTCCGTGGCAGGAGGGCTCATGCGTCACCCACCGAG
Organism: Nocardioides sp.; assembly: GCA_036506675.1. Taxonomy (GTDB): domain Bacteria; phylum Actinomycetota; class Actinomycetes; order Propionibacteriales; family Nocardioidaceae; genus Nocardioides. The sequence goes on from DASXRJ010000346.1 coordinate 6,158, forward strand.
TACGGCGGGTGGTCGACCCGGTCGGCGTACCCATCGGTGGGTGCCCGGAACCGGAAGACAGGTCAGGCTATCAAGCCCGGGACCCCGCCGGGAAATCTCCGGCCCCGCCGACCGGGCAGAGGCTCAAATCGCCGACCCGCTCAGTCGGACAGGCTCAGTCCGACAGACTCGGTCAGACAGGCTCAGTCAGACAGAAGGGCCGGGCGCGCCCTTGCCCAGCGCCCGGACCACGGCCAAGGCCAGTCCGCACCCGATGACGAGGAGTCCCAGCCAGGCGCCGATCCCGTGCCCCGTCGTACACGTGAGACCGGCCAGCAGGACGGCGTCGCCACACCCGACCGAGTCCGGTACGACGACCAGCGCGGCGACCGCCTCGAACAACGCGACGGCGTACAAGGCGACTACCGTCGGGAAGTCCACCCAGCGGTTGCGCACGCCCTGCAACCGGAGCGCCACCACCATGCTGCCGACGGCGGCGACCAGCAGCGAGGTCCAGCCGTAGAAGCCGTGCCATGCACTGGAAGCTCCGGTGGTCGAGGCCTCGCCGACGGTGATCTCGCTCGTGTAGTAGGGAAGCGCCGAGCAGAGCAGGGCCATCACGCCCAGTCCGACCAGTGCGAGGTCGAACCGGTCCGCCGGTCCGGCTCCCGAGGAATCCTCGGGGCGCGGCTCATTCTCTGACATGGGGCCCTCCTCCACCTGCCTGCGATGAGGATGCCAGATCCTCTCGCTTAGAACCCCAGGTTCACGGGTAGGGTGACCGTCGATGACTGGAATGAGCAACGCGCCGCTCGCCGGCCGCTACCAACTGATCGAGCAGATCGGGCTCGGAGGAATGGGCTCGGTCTGGCGTGCGTGGGACCTCCGCGCTCAGCGCTGGGTCGCCGCGAAGGTGCTCGCCCAGCACGACGGCGGCATGCTGCTGCGGTTCGTGCGCGAGCAGTCGGTGCGGATCCAGCACCCCCACGTCGTGGCCCCGAGCGGCTGGGCCGCCGAGGACAACCTGGTCGTCTTCGCGATGGACCTGATCCGCGGCGGGTCGATCCAGACCCTGCTCGGTGACCACGGTCCGCTGCCGGAGAGCTACGTCGCCGTCATCCTCGACCAGACGCTCCAGGCGCTGCAGGCGGTGCACGGGGCGGGCGTCGTACACCGAGACATCAAGCCGGCCAACCTGATGCTCGAGCCGACCGGGACCCGCCGTCCGCACGTGCGGCTCGGCGACTTCGGTGTCGCGGCGCTGATCGACGAGGTCCGGCTGACCCAGTTCCCTGGCGCGATCGGCACCGACGGCTACATGGCGCCCGAGCAGATGCACGGCGCGCCGCCCGACCCGCGCCAGGACCTCTACGCCACCGGCGTCGTCGCGATCCAGATGCTCACCGGGTTGAGCCCGCGTCAGCAGAACGGCATCCCCGACGGCAACCTCCGCCCGCTCATCGAGGCCCTGGTGGAGCCCGACCCGGAGCAGCGGATGCCCAGCGCCAACGCCGCGCTCGAGATGCTGCGCCGGATCGGCGTTCCGGCCGGCACGCCGTGGCAGAACGACCCGGAGCCGCCGGAGGTCTTCGACCAGCTCGGCGAGGCCGACGTGCCGGCCGCGCCGTCGTACGTCGGACCCGACAGCAACGGCGGCGGCTCGTTCTCCAACGGGACGCCGTCGGGCGCGGTCGACACGGCCGCCCCCCAGGCCTCGGCTCCCGCGGCCGCGGGCAGCGCCGGCAACCTGGTCATCACGATCGCGTTCTTCGTGGTCGCGATCGGGCTGGCGATCACCGCGCTGCTGCTGGTGCTCAACTAGTGGTCATCTCCGGAAGTAGGTCGGGGGTGGGCCGTGCTCCGGGTGCGTGCCTCGCAAGGCGGAGGAGCGAAGGCGGGCCGGAGGCCCGTCGAGTCTCCGACAACGCCGCGAGGTGCGTGCCCGGGGTGCGGGACACACGACGAACTTCCGGAGATGACCACTAGCCTCCTCAAGACGACGAACAGCGCCCCGGGGTGATCCCCGGGGCGCTGTCGTCTGTCGATCGGGCCGGTCAGGCGAGCACCGGGCGCCGGCGCAGCATCACCAGGCCGAGCACCGCGAACACCAGCGCCGCGCCCACCAGGCCGGCGATCAGGATCCAGTCGACCGCGCTGCGGCTGCCGCTGGCGGCCTCGGAGTCGCTGACCGTCGGCGCGACGTACTTGGTCGGCTCGGCGCCGGTCGGCTTCGGGAACTCCGGCAGCGGCGAGGCGTACGTCGCCTTGACCCAGTTGTCGCCGTCGTACGTCTCGTGCTCGTTGGTCTGGGCCAGCAGCGTGATAGGCAGGTTGTCGACCTTCGAGCCGGAGAGCTTCTGCACGTAGACGGCCACGTAGTAGTTGCCGGGCGCGGCACCGAGCGCGGTGTGCTGGTTGTACGACGAGCTCTCGTTGTCGGTCCGGTTGTCGGGGTCGACGCCGTTCGAGGTGGCGGCGACCATGCCCGGCCCGGCCGCGAGGGTGGCGTCGCGCGGAGCCGGCACGCTGTAGGCATCGGCCTCGTCGATGGTGCCACCGACCGGCGACACCAGCCGCACCTCCATGGCCGCGCCGGCGACCGACGCGCCGTCGGCGGCCTCGGCGAGCACCTGCAGGCGCTGCCCCAGGTCCACCGGCAGGTAGAACCAGGCGATCTTGCCCAGGGGGACGTCGACCGCCGCGGTCTCGCCGTCGGGCAGCGGGGTCGCGGTCGACATCGAGGCGCCCGGCTCGGCCTGCACAGTCGGGTCGGACGCGTCGGCCAGCACCCAGTCGTCGTAGTCGTAGGGGCGGTCGAGCTTGTCGGCGTTGCTGACCGGCGGCTGCTCCCAGACGTCGAGCTCGTACGGCGTTCCGGTCGGGATCAGCTGGTGGACCTTGGTGCCCCATTCGCCGTCGGAGGAGTTGAGCAGGACGACGTACACGATGTCGGCGTTGACGCAGACGTCGCGCTCGGAGGACCAGCCACCGAAGGTGGCCAGCGGCATCGCCTTGGGCTTGTCGTCGGTGCTGCGGCGGGCGACGCCGCAGCCGATGAACTTGCCGGTGTCGTTGGGGTTCTGCACGTAGAGCCAGAGGTTGAGCCGCGCCTTCGGGTCGACGTCGTCGCCGAGGACGGTGCCGCCGAAGGCGATCGTCGAGCCCTTCATGGTGCGGTGGAAGGCGTAGCCGCGGATGCCGTTGACGTCCTCCTCGCCGTCCTTCCACTCGGGCGCGGTGTCGATGTAGCGGCCGGCCTTGATGGTCGGCGACACCGAGGCGTGCGCGCCACCGGTGATCGGGGTCAGGTCGTCGACGCCCT
>DASXRJ010000347.1:0-8101 GCA_036506675.1 Nocardioides sp.
GCGGTCGAGGTCGTACTTGCCGACCACGTTGCCGAGCACGAAGCGGTAGAGCGGCACCCGGCGAGCGACCAGCTCGCGGACGGCCGCGTCGCCCTTCTCCAACCGGAGGTCACAGGGGTCGAGACCGTCGGGCTCGACGGCGACGTACGTCTGGGACACGAAGTTCTGGTCGCCGCCGAAGGCCCGCAGCGCCGCCTTCTGCCCGGCGGCGTCGCCGTCGAAGGTGAAGATCACCTCGCCCCGGAACTCCTCGTGGTCGTGCAGGAACCGCCGCAGCACCCGGGCGTGCTCGTCGCCGAAGGAGGTGCCGCAGGTCGCGACCGCCGTGGGTACGCCGGACAGGTGGCAGGCCATCACGTCGGTGTAGCCCTCGACCACGACCGCCTGCGACGAGCGCGCGATCTCCCGCCGGGCCAGGTCGATGCCGTAGAGCACCTGGCTCTTCTTGTAGATCGGGGTCTCGGAGGTGTTGAGGTACTTGGCCTCGATCCGGTCGTCGTCGAAGATCCGCCGGGCACCGAAGCCGATCACGTCGCCGCTCGCGTCGCGGATCGGCCACATCAGCCGTCCGCGGAACCGGTCGTACGGCCCGCGCCCGCTGTTGCCGACCAGCCCCGCCGCTACGAGCTCGTCGTCCTTGAAGCCCTTCTGTCGCAGGTGCCGTAGCAGCGCCTCGCCGTCGCGCGGCGAGAAGCCGACCCCGAACGTCTCCGCGGCGTCCTTGTCGAACCCGCGCTGCCCCAGGAACTGCCGCGCGACCAGCGCGTCGGGCGTGCCGAGCGCGTCGGAGTAGAACTCCTTGGCCTTGTTGTGGGCGTCGACCAGGCGGCTGCGCTGCGGGCCGGCGTTCTGCCGCGACGGCCCCGGCCCCTCCTCATACCGCAGCTGTACGCCGGCCTTGTCCGCCAGCCGCTCGACCGCGTCGGTGAAGCTCAGCCCGTCGATCTTCATCAGGAAGGTGATGACGTCGCCGCCTTCCTGGCAGCCAAAGCAGTTCCCGGTCAGGATGTTGTCCTCGAGCACGAACGCGTGCCCGTCCTCCACCTCGGCGCAGAAGACCTCCTCCTCCCGGTCGGTCTCTTCCACCGACTGGACCACCCACCCGCGCCGGGCGTACTTCTTCGAGGATGCCGAGAAGCGTCGACGGTGGGAGTCGAGGAGGAAGAACGCCTCGTCCAAGTCATCGTTGACCAGGTGGATCCGGTGGAGCTCCGAGGGCTCTCGTCCGACGAAACCCTCCCGGAGCTGGGTCGTGATGCCGTACGTCCCGATCCCGAGCCGGGTGCACACCGTCCGGAAGAACTCGAGGTCGTCGCGGTCGGCGGAGTTCATGATCACCGTGCCGTCCGCAGCCACGCAGCCGTCGGCCGCGAAGTATCCCGCCAGCCATCCGTACAGATAGGGCACGGACTCGTCGAGCGGCGGTCGCGACTTGAAGAAGCGCGGCAGGTGATGAACGAGAAGATTGTCGCCGGAAGCACTCGTCACGCTGTTGGGGAACCACTTGAGCATGGCCAGATCCTTGGGCGGGCAGAGCAGGGCCATGCTGCCCGAGCCGTTCAGCGTGCCATCGCCGTACGTGAAGCCGTGGGCGACTCCGAAGGGAGACAACGTCGTACGCCGGATCCGAGAGCGCGGATAGACATGGACAAGTCGGTCACCAGTCTTAAGGTCGCTGGTGAGCACCTGCTTGCGGGTCTTCTGGTCCTTGCCGGCGCGGATGAACCAACGATGGCCGTCGGTCGCATACAGGTGCTTGACCTGGCGGTTCCGCGTGAGCGTGATCTTGTGGAGTCGCTGGACGCCGTACGACTTGAACGGCGCCTCGACCCAGTCGGCGTGCCTGTTGAGGATCCGGTGAGTGCCACCAGCGAGATCGCGGATCTCGCGAGGACCGTCCCAGGTCAGCACCCTGGTCTCGCCCGCGAGACAGTGGAAGAACCCGCGGCTCGGCGTGACGTGGAACGACGGCGACTTCTCGTCGTGGAACGGGCACAGCCCCTTCATCGAGCCGCCGCCGGCGTTGCGCAGAGTCACGTAGGCGGAGACCACGTCGTCGATGCGGGTCTTCTCGCGCACCTCCGCGATGTCGTCTTCCCTGATCCGCCCGGCCACGTCGCGGAGTCTACGCGGGGCCACCGACCGTCCCGAGCGGCCCGCGCCGCCGCAAGGCCGCGGGCCGGGCGGGCGCATGTTGTGGGCGGTTCTGGCTACCGGAATGATCGGATCCAGATCCGCCCAGGAGGGGCATCATGATGAAGAAGATCTCACTGCTCGCGGCGGCAGGAGTGGGCTACGTGCTCGGCTCCAGGGCCGGCCGCGAACGCTACAACCAGCTCCGCGACGCGGCTGCTCGGGTGACCCACAACCCGCGCGTGCAGGAGAAGGCACATCGCGCGGCCGATGTCGCGCGGGAGAAGGCGCCGGAGGTCAAGGACGCCGTACAACATCGGCTGACGAGCGTCGCGAGTACGGCGGCGCACCGGGTGCGGCCCGGCTCCGACGCGATGCCCGAGCACTATGCGAACGGCACCGCCTTCCGCGACGAGCCCTATCCGGAGGACGGTGCTCCCTAGGGCGGACGAAGGTCAGCTGACCACGTTTCGCAACGGCCGGCCCTCGGCGAAGAGGGTCAGCTGTTCGCGGACCAACGCCCGCGCCCGGGGCGCGAAGGCGCTGGTCGGCCCGCCGACGTGCGGTGACAGCAGCAATCCGGGCGCGGTCCACAGCGGGTGACCGGGCGGCGGCGGCTCGGGATCGGTGACGTCCAGCGCGGCCGTGATCCGCCGGGTCGCCAGCTCGGCCACCAGCGCGTCGGTGTCGACCACTCCCCCGCGCGCGACGTTGACCAGCAGGGCGCCGTCCTTCATGGTCGCGAGGAAGGTGGCGTCGACCAGCCGGCGGGTCTCGTCGGTCAGCGGCACCACCAGCACCACGACGTCGGCGTCCGGGAGCAGGGCGGGCAGCTCCCCCATCGCGTGTACGCCGTCGCGTGCGGTCCGGGCCACCTTCACGACGTCCACCTCGAACGGCAGCAGCCGACGCTCGATCGCGGCCCCGATGTCGCCGTACCCGATGATCAGCACGCGCCGGTCGGCCAGCGCCGGACGGCGTACCTGATGCCACTCCTGCCGGTCCTGACCGCGCACGAACTCCGGGACTCCGCGCAGCGACGCCAGGATCAGGGTCAGTGCGAGCTCCGCGGTCGACGCGCCGTGGATGCCGCGGCCGCTGCACAGGGTGACGCCGTCCGGGATCTTCCCGGCGAGATGCTCGGTGCCGGCGGTCAGCGACTGCACCCAGCGCAGCCTCGGCATCCGGTCGAGGAAGTCCGTGTCGCGCGGCTCGAACCGGTAGGGCAGCACATAGCCCTCGACCTCGCCCATGCTCGCCGGCAGCTCGGCGACCGGGTCGGCGACGACCTCGACCCGGAGCCCGGCCGGTACCCCCTCCAGCTCGAACGGCACCCACACCAGCGGGCCCTGCCCCGAATCGCGCTGCCCCGTGCTCTCGTCTCCCGCATCGCCTCCCACACGCGGAGTGTATGGCGACAAACGCTGTCATGACCTGTGCGGAACTCGGTCGTTGTCACAGCGAGGGAAAGGGACGTCGGCCGTTCAGATGAGCCGACGAGGGATGCAGCATGGCGACCACGGAACGTCGGGACGAGGGACATCTGTCGGGGACGACGATCGTCCTCGGCCTGCTTTGCGCCGGCGTGATCGTCTGGGTCCTCAACAGCATGGGCGGCCAGGCCTCCGAGCCCGGCACGCCCGACCTGGGCACGCTCTCCGCGTCGACCACCAAGACCACCGTCGCGGGCGCACCCCGCGACCCCGACCCGGGGCACGCGACCGACGGGCTCGTGGTCCGGGTCCCGAAGCCGCTCGCGCTGCGCTCCAGCCCCGACGGGCCGGCTTTCGGCAAGATCGGCCCGCGGCAGTTCGGCCCGACCTGGCTGCCGGTGATCCACCAGGTCGACGGCTGGGTGCAGGTGCTGCTTCCCTCGCGGCCCAACGGCTCGACCGGCTGGCTTCGGTCCGACCAGGTCGGGCACGAGGTATCGCCGTACCTCATCCGGGTGCACCTGGCCTCCCGCAGCCTCGAGCTCTCCTTCGAGGACCGGCTCACCGGCTCCTGGCCCGTCGCCGTCGGGGCGCCGGCCACGCCGACGCCGGTGGGCCGGACGTTCGTGCTCGGCTCGATCACCGACCCGGGACAGCCCTACTCGCCGGTGATCCTGCCGCTCGGCATGCACAGCGAGACGCTCGACACCTACGGCGGCGGGCCCGGCACCGTCGCCCTGCACACCTGGCCCGACTCGTCGGTGTTCGGCACCGCTGCCAGCCACGGGTGCGTGCGGGTGACGTCCGAGGCGCTGGACCACCTCACCGCCGTACCACTCGGCACGCTCGTGCTGATCGACCGCAAGTGACCTATCGCAGGAGGAGCACCATGAGACGAGACCTGAAGGCGTTGGCCGGCACGGCCGTCGTCGTGACCGCTACGGCGAGCTTCGCCGTACTGGCCGGTTCGAGTGCGGTCGACGCGCGCAGCACCACGTCTTCGGCGTACGGCGTCTCTGCGGCCGGCGGGCTGCCACTCGACAAGACGCCGTACGTCGAGTCGTCCGACGGCAGCACCCACACGACCTCGCAGGTCGAGCTGCCCGACAACCCGTTGCTGTCGCTGCGCGCCGCCACGATCTCGGCCGGCAACGACTCGGCGTCGGTCCAGCTGCTCGACGTCGGGATCGGGCAGGGTGGGTTCGACCAGCTGCCCGAACCGCCCGACGAGCTCAAGGACGCGTGCGCCGGCCTGCGGGACGCCGGCTCCGACGACCTGCCGCTGGGCGAGGTGCCCGAGATCCCGGTCCCGGGCTTCCCCAGCCTCGACGACCTGCCGGCCTCCGACCTGCAGGAGCTGTGCAACCTGCTGCTGACCCCGCCGGACTCCGTGCTCGGCGTGGACGCCGTACACGTGTGGTGTCAGGGCGACACCGGCGCCGTCGACGTGGCGAACCTGAAGGTGCTCGGCCAGGCGGTCGACGTCCCGAGCACCGCGCCGAACACGTCGCTGCCCGCCAACCCGCTCGTCGGGATCACGGTCAACAAGCAGACCAAGAACGCCGACGGCTCGTTCACCGTCGAGGGCCTGGTCATCGACCTGGGGGACGGCAGCCAGACCATCACGCTGGGCTCGGCCACCTGCGCGAAGCCGGCGGCCAAGCACCACGCGTCGCCGACGCCTACCCCGACCGCGCCCTCGCCGACGCCGGTGGTCACCACCCACCCGGTGACCGGCTGAGGTTGGTCAGCCGCCGACGAGTCGGTCGTGCCAGCGCACGGCCGACGCGTCGGTGAGTGAGGCGACCTGGTCGACGACGACGCGGCGTCTTGCCGCGTCGTCGCCGGCGTCGCGCCAGTCGTCCGCGAACGGCCGGTCGAGCGCGTCCGGGCCGCGGTCGCAGAGGGTCTCGACGAGCCGGGTGAGCAGCTCGCGCTGGTGTTCCATGGGGGCGACCCGGTCGTCGGCGCGCATGACGTAATGGGCCGCGATGCCCTTGAGGACCGCGATCTCGAGCGCCGTCGTCTCCGGCACGACCAGGTCGGCCCGGTGCCGGACGAAGGGGCCGTCGCCGGCCGCGAAGGTCTCCGCTCGGACGGCGCCGCAGAACCGCCCGATCAGGTCGCTGGTGAGGTTCTTGAGTGCCGCGAGCGCGCGCCGGCTGGCGTCGTACGGCGTCTTCGGCCAGCTGCCGATGCGCTGCAACCCGTCGAGTACGCCGTCGAGCCGGTCGTCGTCGGCGCTCGGGACGTACCAGTCGCGCACCGCCTGCCAGACCGCCGCCCGATCGAGCGTGGTCAGGTCGACGCGGCCCGCGACGATGCCGTCCTCAAGGTCGTGGACGGAGTAGGCCACGTCGTCGGCGAGGTCCATCACCTGCGCCTCGACACACTGGCGCCGCCCGGTCACCCCGGCGCGCAGCCACTCGAAGACGGGCAGGTCGTCGTCGTACACCCCGAACTTGCGGATCTCCCGCGGCGATCCGTCGGCGTGCACGCCCGCGGGGTCGGCCGCGTCCTTGCGGGTCCAGGGGTACTTGGTGCAGGCGTCGAGGGTCGCCCGGGTGAGGTTGAGCCCGGCCGACCCGTCGGGGCCGAAGGTCTTGGCCTCGAGCCTGGTCAGGATGCGCAGGGTCTGGGCGTTGCCCTCGAACCCGCCGCAGTCGACCGACAGCTCGGCCAGCGCGCGCTCGCCGTTGTGGCCGAACGGCGGATGGCCGAGGTCGTGGGCCAGCGCCGCGGTCTCGGCGATGTCGGGATGGCAGCCCAGCGCCCGAGCCAGGTCGCGCGCCACCTGGGCCACCTCGAGGCTGTGGGTCAGCCGGTTGCGGACGAAGTCGTCGGTCTGCGGGCCGACCACCTGGGTCTTGGCCGCCAGCCGTCGCGACGAAGCAGCGTGTACGACGCGGGCCCGGTCTCGCTCGAACGGAGTGCGCTGCGGTGCCTCGACCCGCTTCGGCGGCTCCGGCACGATCCGCTCGCGCGCGGACTCGTCGTACCGCCCGGAATCGTCGTACCGCGCGGACTCGTCGTACCGCGCGGACTCGTCGTACGCCTGAGCGGTTTCGTACGACTGCGTCATCTCTTCCGGCCCTGTCATCTCGCGGCCGACCCTACTGCTCCCCACCGACACCCCCACCGAAGCGGCGTCTTTGGCCCGCCGAAGTGGCGTCTTTGGCCCGCCGAAGTGGCGTTCTTGGTCCCGCGAGGTGGCGTCTTTGGCCCCACGAGGTGGCAGGAAGTGCCCCGGCCGCCGAGGGCTCTTTTCGCCACCTCGAAGGGCCAGGATCGCCACTTGGAAGGGCCGTTTTCGCCACCTCGAAGGGCCAAGATCGCCACTTGGAGGGGCCAATTTCGCCACTTCGGCGGGCGGGTGGGCGGGTGGGCGCAGAGGTCAGAGCCAGCCGGACTGTTCGGCGATGCGGATGGCTTCGGTGCGATTGGCGGCACCGGTCTTGCCGATGGCGGCGGAGAGGTGGTTGCGGACGGTGCCGGGGCTGAGGAACACCGAGGCGGCGATGGCGGCGACCGGCTGGCCGTCACGGGCGGCCCGGAGTACCTCGGCCTCGCGTTCGGTGAGGGGCGAGTCGCCGGCGGCCAGGCTGTCGGCGGCGAGCTGCGGGTCGACGACGCGCAGGCCCTGGTGGACCCGGCGTACGGCGTCCGCGAGCTGGCGCGCGGGCGTGTCCTTGACGACGAACCCATCCGCGCCGGCCTGCAGCGCCCGGCGTACGAAACCGGGCCGACCGAAGGTCGTCACCACCAGCACGCGTACGCCGGGAACCTCGCGCTTGAGTACGGCGGCCGCCTCGATGCCGTCCAGCCCCGGCATCTGTACGTCGAGCAGCGCCACGTCGACGCCGTACTCACGCACGGCCGCGACCACCTCGTCCCCGCGACCCACCTCGGCGACGACCTCGATGTCGCCCTCGAGGTTGAGCAGCGCGGCCACCGCACCACGCACCAGCGCCTGGTCGTCGGCGATCAGCAGCCGGATCACCGGACCGCCACCTCCAGCCGGAACCCGCTCGGCTCCGCGTCGCCGGTCAGGAGTTCGGCGCCCGCCGCGGCGGCCCGTTCGCGCAGACCGGCCAGCCCGTGCCCCAGTGGTACGCCGGTCGCGGCGCCCCCACCGTCGTCCTCGACGACCACGCCGTCGCTGCGCAGCTCGACCACACAGCGACGCGCACCCGAGTGCCGGATCACGTTCGTGACCCCCTCGCGCACCACCCACGCAAACAGCTCCCGCAGGTCACCTCTGACCTCGTCGGTCGAGCCCGGCAGCTCCGCGGCGATCTCCGCCGAGGCCAGGGCCGACCGCGCCCTGGCCAGCTCACCGGCCAGCGACATCTCGCGGTAGCCCTCGACCGCCCGTCGGACGTCGGCCAACGCGTCGCGGCTGAGCCGTTCGAGGTCGGCCAGCTCCGCAGCCGCCCGCTCCCGGTCGACGTCGAGCAGCCGCTGCGCCAGTTCGGCCTTGACCGTGATCACGGTCAGCGAGTGGCCGAGGATGTCGTGCAGGTCCGAGGCGATCC
>DASXRJ010000348.1:0-18735 GCA_036506675.1 Nocardioides sp.
GACGTCGACGGGCTGCCGCTCGATGAACGTGACGATGCCGTTGGAGAGGGTCTCCGCGGGCGGGCGGACGAGGGCGTACGGCGGGGTGGGGGTGGTCACTGCTCCTCCTTCGAGGGTCGGGTTCAGGGCTGGGCGACGAGCGCGCCGTAGGTGTCGGGGCGCCGGGTGGTCAGGAACGGGAACAGGTCGAGCCAGTCGGCGCGCTGGGCGAGGTCGAGCGTGGCGACCAACGCCACGTCGCCCTCCCGCGGTGCCTCGACGAGGACACGGCCGTAGGGGTCGCTGATGAACGACGACCCGTAGAACGTGATCAGACCCTCGCTCCCCCAGCGGTTCGGCACGACCATGAACAGGCCGCTGGTGATGCCGTTGCCGACGATCACGTGCCGCCACAGCGGCTGCGTGTCGAAGTCGGGATGATCGGGCTCGGACCCGATCGCGGTCGGGTACGCCAGCACCTCCGCACCGCCGAGCGAGTAGGCACGCGCGACCTCCGGGAACCACTCGTCCCAGCAGGTCGGCAGGCCCAGCCGCGGGGCGGAAGGCAGGTCCAGCTCGACCAAGGGGTACGGCGCCTCGGCCGGCCCGGGCCGGAAGTAGGTGTCCTCGTAGTAGCCCGCCGTGATCGGGATGTGCAGCTTGCGGGTGCGACCGACCAGCTCGCCGTACGGCGAGACCATGATCGCGGTGTTGAAGCCCCGCACGGCGCCGCTTGTCCCTGCTTCCCGCTCGTAGAGCGAGGCGTGCACGAAGACGCCGTTCTGCTTGGCCGCCCGCGCCGCGAGCGCGAACGTCGGCCCGTCCTCAAGCGGCTCGGCCAGGTCGGCCGGCGAGTCGCCGGCCGGCACGTCCGCGGGGTAGCGGAGCAGGGTGAGCTCGGGCAGGAAGACCACCTCGGCGCCGGCGTCGGCCGCTGAGCGGATGCCGTCCTCCAGCACCGACGCGTGCTCGTCGGGGTCCGCGTGCCAGCGGGTCTGCACGAGGCCGACGGTCAGCGCCGGCCGCTCGGAGTCGACGACCCGCGCCGGCGACGGCTGCGGGGAAGCGACGAGGATCTTCACGGGGTGCCTCCCGGCTGTTGCTGGGTGATGCAGTGGACGCCACCGCCGCGCGCGAAGAGCGCGCGCGCGTCGACGCTGACGACCGTGCGCCCGGGGTAGGCGTTGGCGATGACCTCGCGCGCCTCCGCGTCCACGGGGTCGTCGAACGAGCACGCCACGACGCCGCCGTTGACGACGAAGTGGTTGACATAGCTGTAGTCGACCCAGCCGACGTCGTCGACGAGGGTCTTCGGCGCAGGGAGCCGGACCACCTCGAGGGGGCGGCCGTCCGCGTCGGTCTCGGCCGCCAGCAGGGCGGCGATCTCGTCGGTCACCGCGGAGTCGGGGTGCGACTCGTCGCGCTGGTCGTGCACGAGCAGCCGACCGGGCGCCGTGAACGTGGCGACGATGTCGACGTGACCGCGGGTGCCGAAGCGCTCCGAGTCGCGGGTCAGCCCGCGCGGCAGCCAGATGACCTTGCGGGCACCGACGGTGCGGGCCAGCTCGGCCTCGACGTCCGCCTTGGTCCAGCCGGGGTTGCGCTCCGGGTCGAGCTGCACGGTCTCGGTCACCAGGAAGGTGCCGAGCCCGTCGGTGTGGATGCCCCCGCCCTCGTTGACGAGCCGCGAGTCGATCTGCAGGGCCCCGCTCAGGTCGGTGGCGACGGCGCTGGCGCGGGCGTCCAGGGTCCAGGTCGCCCACTCCTGCTGTCCCCAGCCGTTGAAGACCCAGTTGACCGCGCCGAGGCCGCGACCGTCGGCGCCGACGACGAACGTCGGCCCGATGTCGCGGTACCACGCGTCGTCGAGCGGGCACTCGACCTGCTCGACCGCGGCCGACAACCGGCGCCGCGCCTCGTTCCGGCCCGCCGGCGGGACGAGCATCGTGATCGGCTCGAAGTCGGCGACCGCGTTGGCGACGGCCGCCCACGCGGTCCACGCCTCCTCGGCCTCGGCGGTCGTCTCACCGAGGGTGTAAGGCGCCGCCGGCCACGCCATCCACGCCCGCTGGTGCGGCTCGGTCTCGGCCGGCATCCGCCACGGTGCTGCGGCGTTCGCGCTCACGCCTCACCACCGGCGACCTCGTGCCACGGCAGCAGCGGTCCCACGAACCGCTGGACGATGCGCATGGCGTGGTCGTGGTCGACGGGCCGGTAGCCCACGACGACGCGGATGGTGAGGCCGTCGAGGAGCGCAGACACGCCCTCCACGATCAGGTCGAGGTCGATGTCGCCGGGCAGCTCGCCTCGCTCGACGGCGTACCCCAACGTATCGCGCAGCAGTCCCTGCCACCGGGCCTCGAGGTCGGAGATGAGCTCGAGCACGTCTTTCTGGTGCACCGCACCGGCCCACGCCTCGAGCCACATCAGCAGGCCGCTGTCGTCGAGCCCGGCGGGCGCTCCGGTGTCGAGCAGCCACTCCCACCGCTCGCGGGCCGACGGCATCGACTCGAAGGCTCGCAGCACGTGGTCCCTCAGGTCCTGCTCGACGATCTGCAGCGCCGCCATGAACAGGTCGTTCTTGCTGTCGAAGTAGTAGAGGAGGTGAGCGCCGGTCATGCCGAGGCTCTCGCCGAGGTCGGAGAGCCGGACGTTGTTGACGCCCTGCGCGCTGAGCGGGCGGACCGCCGCCCGGGCGATCTCGGCTCGCTTGTCCTGACGTCTGGTGCTCATCGGGATTCCTGTTCTCTGGTCACTTCGGGGAGCTCGTGGAAAGGGTCGGGGCGGCGGCGATCAGCTGGGCGGTGTAGTCGTCGGCCGGCGCCGCGAAGAGCCGGTCGACCGGACCCTGCTCGACCACCCTGCCACGGCGAATGACGACCGCGCTGTCGCACAGGTAGCGGACCAGGTCGAGGTCGTGGCTGATGCAGACGAGCGTCACCTGGGTGGTCGACCGCAGCTCGGCCAGCAGGTCGAGGACCGAGGCCTGTACGACGACGTCGAGCGCGCTGGTCGCCTCGTCGGCGATCACCAGGTCGGGCTCGAGCGCGAGCGCCCGGGCGATGGCGACCCGCTGCTTCTGCCCGCCGGACAGGCGGGACGGCCGGGCTTCGCGCACCGACGCAGGCAGGTGCACCAGGTCGAGCAGCTCGCGGACGCGACGGTCTACCTCGGCGGAGGGCACCACCCGGTGGACGCGGAGCAGCTCCTCGAGTGTGGTGCCGACGGAGAGCGCCGGGTTGAGCGTGGTGCCGGGGTCCTGGAACACCATCTGGATCGCCCGTCGGGTGGCCAGGTCGCGCCTGGTGCCGAGCGCCGCCCCTCGGAAGCGGATCTCGCCCTGGTCGGGGGCGTGCAGGCCGAGCACGGCGCGCATGAGCGTCGACTTGCCCGACCCCGACTCGCCCACGATGCCGACGGCGCCGCCGGCCGGGACGGAGAGGGAGACGTCGTCGACCGCGACCAGCGGTGGCTCACCGCGCCCGACTACTCGGCCCAGCAGGCCGCGGCCGCCGAAGCGCACCGTCACGTGGTCGATCTCGAGCAGGGTGCTCATCGCAGGGCTCCTTCCGCGGTCAGGTCGGGCTCGGCGACGCCGGTACGGTCGGCCAGCCGGCGGGCGAGGTTGGCAGCCAGCAGATCACGGGTGTACTGCTCGGCCGGCGCGGCGAGGACCCGGTCGATGGGCCCGGACTCGACGTGCCGCCCGTCCCTCATGACCAGGATCCGCTCGCAGACCCGCGACACCACCGCGAGGTCGTGGCTGACGAAGACCATCGCCATCCCCCGCTCGTCGACCAGCCGTCGCAGCAGCGTGAGGATCTGCGCCTGGACCCGCACGTCGAGGGCGGTCGTCGGCTCGTCGCACAGCAGCAGCTCCGGCTCGGTCGCGAGCGCGGCCGCGATCATCACCCGCTGGCGCAGGCCGCCGGAGAGCTCGTGCGGCCACGCGCGCAGCCGTCGTACGGCGTTGTCGATCCCGACCTGCTCGAACAGGTCCGCCGCCGCGGCCCGTGCCGTCGCCTTCGAGCACCCGGGGTGGTGCAGTCGCCAGGTGCTCGCGACCAGGTCGCCCACCCGCATGGTGGGGTTGAGCGCGGTAGCGGGCTCCTGGAAGACCATCGCCGCGCGTACGTTGCACACGATCTCGCCGTGTCGGGTGACGCACTCGGGCTGGATACCGAGCACCGAGCGCAGGGTAAGGCTCTTGCCGCTGCCGGACTCGCCGACGATCCCGAGCGTCTCGCCGGCCGCGAGCTCCAGCGACAGGCCGCGCACCAGCGTGACGCCGTCGTCGCGCACCAGGTCGAGCTCGGCGACGCTCAGGACCAGGCCGCGGTCCGCCGTACTCGACGTGCTCATCGCGCACCCTTCCGGTCCTGGAGCCCGTCGCCGAGGAGCGCGAACCCCAGCGCCAGCACGGTGATCACGACGCCGGGCAGGACGGTGAGCGCCGCCTTCAGCCCGATGAAGGGCTGTGCGGCCGCGGTCATGCTGCCCCATTCGGGGGTGGGCTGCTGGATGCCGAAGCCGAGGAACGAGAACGCCGCCAGCGCGGTCACCGCGAACACCAGGTCCGAGGTCAGGTAGATCAGCGTCTGCCGCAGGGTGTTGGGCAGCACGTGCCGGACGATGATCCGGGGTGCGCGGAACCCGGCTGTGACCGCAGCGGTGACGTAGCCGGCCTGGCGGATCCGCAGCACCTCGGTGCGGACCAGCCGGGCATAGACCACCCAGCCGACCACCGTGAACGCGATCAGCAGGGACCGGACGCCGTGCCCGAGACTGAACACCAGCACGATCATCAGGATGTAGGTCGGGAACGCCTGCAGCAGGTCGCTGATCCGCATCACCAGCCCGTCGAACCAGCCGCCGAGGTAGCCGCAGACGACGCCCAGCGCGGTGCCCAGCAGGCACGGCAGGATCGTGACCAGGGCGGCGACCGGCAGGTCGATGCGGGCGGCGAACAGGAGCCGGCTGAGCTCGTCCCGGCCGAGCTCGTCCGTACCGAGCGGGTGCGCGCCGGACGGGCCCTGGAGGGCCGACAGCACGTCCTGGTCGAGCGGGTCGTGCTGCGCGAGCCACGGCGCGAGGATCGCGACGACGACGTACGCCGTGACGATCGCGCCGCCGATGACCAGTTTGATCCGGCCGCGACCGCGCGCCTTCGGGTGCGTGGTGTCGGTGGCGCCGGCGATGGCGGCGAGCGGTCCGGCGCTGGTGCCCAGGATGCTCATGCTGAGATCCTCACGCGCGGGTCGACGACGGCGTTGGCCACGTCGGCGATCAGGTAGAGCAGGACGACGAGCACCGCGAAGACGATCACGTAGCCCTGTACGAGCGGGAAGTCCTGAGTGCTCGCGGCGACCACGAGACCCTGGCCCATGCCGGGGAGCCCGAAGGCGACCTCGACGACGACGGTGCCGAACAGCGCGTAGCCGGACTGGGCGGCCGTGACGGTGACCAGCGGCGGGACGGCGTTGCGGAGCTGGAACCTCCGCAGCAGCGAGCCGCCCTGGAATCCGAGGGTGCGGGCCGCCAGCACGAACTCGGCGTCGTGCAGGTCCATCATGGTGGCGCGCAGGCTGCGGATCATCGGTGCCAGGATGCTGATCGCGACCACCGTGGACGGGAGTACATACGCCCGGAGGTGCTCGGCCAGGCCCTCCCCCTCCCCGGCAACGGGGAACCACCCCGTCGGCAAGGCGACCAGCCGGATCGCCATGATCGCGATCCAGAACGTCGGGAGCCCGATGCCGAGAACGGCGAGCAGCCGGATCGCGTGGTCCACCGAACCGTCGGGGCGACGGGCGGCGGCGACGGCCAGCGGCACGGTCACGAGCAGGGCGAGGAGTACGCCGAGCGTGGCGACCGACAGCGTGATCGGGAGCTGTGCGACGACCTGGTCGGTGACCGACTGGCCGGTCTTGAACGACGACCCCAGGTTGCCGGTCAGCACCTGCCCGACGTAGTGGACGTAGCGCTCCCAGACCGGCTGGTCGAGCCCGAGCCCGTGGGAGACAGCGTCGACCTCGGACTGCGGTGCCCGCGGGCCGGCCACCTGGCGGGCCGGGTCACCGGGCGTGAGGCTGAGCAGCAGCATCGCCATCAGCAAGATCCCCAGCAGCAGTGGGACCAGGCTGACGAACCGCCGGGCGACGAACGCGAACCGGCCGGTCATCGGTTCTTCCAGACGGTGTCGAAGTAGTAGACGCCCCAGGGGGTGACGTGCGCGTCGTGGACGACGTCGCGTATCCCCTCGAGCGCCGGCGTGTGCGCGAGGGCGATGTACGGCGCCTCGGAGGTCCACAGGTCCTGGAGTTCGGTGATCGCCGCCTCCTTCTCCGCCGTGTTGGCGGTCGCGGCGTAGTCGGTGAGAATCCGGACCGCGTCGTCGGTCGGGTAGCCGCTGAACATCGTGCCGGTCGCGACGATGTACCAGGCCGGGTCGGACGCATCGGGCGAGATCGCGTTGTTGGAGAAGATGACGAGCTGGAAGTCACCGCTGCTCATGGCGCCGAAGGCGGTGGCCGAGTCGGCCGACTTCAGCTTCACGTCGATGCCGATGTCACCGAGGTTCTCTTGGATGACCTGCGCCATCACGCTCGAGCTCGCGTCGTTGGGATAGACCAGGTCGAGCGAGTCGGGCGCATCGTCGGCGTCGCCGAGCAGCTGCTCGGCCTGGTTGACGTCGTGGCTGAAGTACGGCTGGCTCGGGGGCGCCCAGTTGTCGAGGTTGGTCGGCAGCGCGCCCTCCGGCGGGATGCCGTAGCCCTTGAGCGCGCCCCCGGCGATCCCTTCGTAGTCGATGGCGTAGCCGATCGCGCGGCGGACGTCGGTGTCGGCCAGGGCAGGGTCCTTGGTGTTCATCACGAGGACCGGCGTGAGGTGCTTGGGTCCGGCGTGCACGTAGCCCTTGGGGAGCGTGGACGCCGTGATGGGGAGGATCTCGTCGGCCATGTCCGCCTCGCCGGACTGCAGCTGCAAAGTCACCGAGTTGGGGTCGCTCGCGTAGGTGCTGTCGATCTCGTCGACGTACGGACGTCCCTTCTGGTAGTAGTGCGGGTTCTTCTTCAGCACGACCTCGCCGTTGGCGCTCCAGCTGTCGACGGTGAACGCGCCGGCGCCGATCGGGTCCTGGTAGTACTCCTCCGCGGTGCGGCCGCCGAAGTCCTTGGGCATGACGCCCGCGGTCGCCCAGGAGAGGAACGCGACCAGTGACGTGTCGGGCGCCGCGAGGTGCAGGACGATCGTCTTTTCGTCGACGGTCTCGGTGTCCTTGATGCCGGCGAAGGTGGCGCCGTAGTTGGGGCCGGCCTGCCAGGTCTTGATCGAGAACGCGACGTCCGCGGCGGTGACCGGGTCGCCGTTGCTGAACTCGGCGTCGGGGTTCAGCTTGATGGTGAGGTCCATGTCGTCCTTGCTGTACTTCCACGACGAGGCGAGCCCGGGCTCGAGCGACCTGCCGTCCTCGCCGACGCGGATCAGCGGCTCGATGACGGCCTGCGAGATCTGGTACGACGAGTTCAGGGTCTGCTTGTCGAGCTCGAATCCCTCGAACGGGTTGGCGCGCAGCACCTTGAGGGTGCCGCCCGCGACGTGATCCCCAGCGCCGGAGGCGCCGGACCCGCCGGCGCAGGCGGCGAGGGAGACCGTGAGGACCGCGGCGACGGCCATCGCGGCGAGGCGGTTGGGGGCCATGTTCGCTCCTGAGGGTTTTGAATGGCGTTCAAAGTAGAATTCAGAGTAACGATCAAGGTGGGGGCTGTGAAGGGGGTCACAGGGATTTTTTCCAAGACCGGTTTCGCGCCTGGATCCGGTGCCCGGGGGCAGCCCGCGCGGGCGCTGGTCAGTGGGCCGATCTGGGACGGCGGTCGGCGCAAGCCCAAGAACACCTTGTGGCGACGCATCAAGACACCTGCACCTCGGCGGAAGGCATGAGTTCTTGACGTTCCGTCTGAGCCTGGGATCAATCCTCGCCGAGGGCTCAGGGCGTGAAGCCGGTCACATCCCATTCACCGGCCATTTTGGCGTGTCCTCTGGTGCGCTGTCGGGGGCCGCGGCTACCGTTTCGGTACCGGCGAGTGGGGAAGCTCGCCGTATCGGGAGGCCCGTTCGTGAATACTCACGACTGCACCACACGACAGCAGGCGGGGCTTGCCTTGTCGTGTGCCCAACCCAGGGGCGGGAGCCGGCACTCAGGCTTTCGGGCTTCGACCACGCTGATGTCTCCGGTGGGATCCCGGTCCGTCTGTTCCAGTTGACGACCGGGGCGGGTGTGCGCGTTCCGGTCAGATGAGGGGTATGGCCGTGGCGAGCAAGCGCACCAAGTCAGTCTCGGGTAGTCCTTCCGGAGTCCGCACCTACGTTCTCGACACCAGCGTCTTGCTGGCAGACCCCGGCGCCTTGCGCCGGTTCGACGAGCACGAGGTGGTCCTCCCCGTCGTCGTCATCACTGAGCTCGAGGGCAAACGCCACCACCCGGAGCTGGGCTTCTTCGCCCGCACCGCGTTGCGGATGCTCGATGAGCTTCGGGTGTCGAACGGCCGGCTCGACGAACCCGTCCCCATCGGTGACTCCGGTGGCACCATCCGCGTGGAGCTCAACCACACCGACCCCGAGTCCCTGCCGTCCGGTTTCCGGCTCGGCGACAACGACACCCGCATCCTCGCCGTGGCCCGCAACCTGGCCAACGAGGGCCGGGAGGTCACCCTGGTCTCCAAGGACCTGCCGCTGCGGATCAAGGCCTCGGCCGTCGGCCTGGACGCCGAGGAGTACCGCGCCGAGCTGGCGCACGACTCCGACGCGGGTTACTCCGGCATGGCCGAGCTCGAGGTCAGCTCCGCCGAGCTCGACGAGCTGTACGACGACGGCAACCTCGACCTCGAGGCGGCTCGGGAGCTGCCCTGCCACACCGGTCTGGTGCTGCTCTCCGACCGCGGCACGGCGCTCGGCCGCGTCGGACCCGACAAGCAGGTCCACCTGGTCAGGGGCGACCGCGAGGCGTTCGGCATCCACGGGCGCTCCGCGGAGCAGCGGATCGCGCTGGAGATGCTGCTCGACCCCGACGTCGGCATCGTGTCGCTGGGCGGTCGGGCCGGCACCGGCAAGTCCGCGATGGCGCTGTGCGCCGGCCTGGAGGCGGTCATGGAGCGCCGCCAGCACAAGCGGGTGGTGGTCTTCCGACCGCTGTTCGCCGTCGGCGGGCAGGAGCTCGGCTACCTGCCCGGCTCGGAGTCGGAGAAGATGTCGCCCTGGGCACAGGCGGTCTTCGACACCCTGGGTGCGATCACCTCGCGCGACGTCATCGACGAGGTCCTCGACCGCGGCATGCTCGAAGTGATGCCGCTGACCCACATCCGGGGCCGGTCGCTCCACGACGCCTTCGTGATCGTCGACGAGGCGCAGTCGCTCGAGCGCAACGTGCTGCTGACGGTGCTGTCCCGGATCGGGGCCAACTCCAAGGTGGTGCTGACCCACGACGTCGCCCAGCGCGACAACCTGCGGGTCGGCCGGCACGACGGCGTGGTCGCGGTGGTGGAGAAGCTCAAGGGCCATCCGCTGTTCGCACACGTCACGCTGACCCGGTCGGAGCGCTCGCCGATCGCGGCCCTGGTCACCGAGATGCTGGAGAACGTCACGCTCTAGACCCCATCCGTGAAAGTTGTGGTGGCACGAGTCTCGTGAGGCATTCGATGCAGCCGTAGCGAGATTCGTGCCACCTTTTTCGCGAGTCGGGTTTGCCTGATTCGCCCTTCTCTGCAAGGTTGGGCGAGACTTTCTCGTGACCTGAGGGGGTAGCACTCCTCAGATCGCGTGGTACCCCCGTGCTGTCTACCCGTGAGTCGGTCCTTGTCGAAACATAAGAAGTACGTCGCGAAGCACAAGACCCCTCGTGCTCCCGGTGCACCCAAGAAGGCGCTGCGCAACACGCTCGTGCTGTCTTCGGTTGCGGCCGGTGCGACTGGCATCGCCATCTCCGGCGGCGTGCTGACCACGCCTGCCTCGATGAGTACGACGCTCGCGGCCGACCTCGACGAGTCCGACAACGCGACGCTGGCCGACCCCGTCGGCGACCAGACCGACGTACCCGAACTGACTGCGGAGCAGATCGCCGACCGTGAGGGCGACGAGGCCTCGCGTGACGACCGCCGTTCGTCCGCGGACCCGACCAAGGAGGCGGCCCTCTCCTCCGACCGCGGCAACGCGATCACGGTCACCGACAACGTCAGCGACGCGGACCCGCGGGCGATCGCCAGGGCACTGCTCGCGGAGTTCGGCTTCGACCTCGACCAGTTCGGCTGCCTCGACTCGCTGTGGACGCGCGAGAGCGGCTGGCGGGTCGACGCCGCGAACCCCTACTCGTCGGCGTACGGCATCCCGCAGGCGCTGCCCGGCTCGAAGATGGGGTCGGTCGCCGACGACTGGGAGTACAACCCGGAGACGCAGATCCGCTGGGGCCTCGGCTACATCCAGGACCGCTACGGCAGCCCGTGCGGCGCCTGGGGCCACTCGCAGTCCTACGGCTGGTACTGACCCACCCCGCGCCGCTCAGAGACGACGCAGCGCACCTCTACGGAAGACGCACCCTTCGCCGCGGCCGATCGGCCGCGGCTCTCTTATTGCGGTGGCGGCCGGCTCAGTGGCGTCGTGCTCAGTGGCCGAGCTCGGCGCGCTGTGACGGCACCGGCGCGGGCGAGGCCAGGAAGACGGTCGTGAAGCCGGCGTACTCACGGGCGCCGTCGAACTCCGGCAGGTCCCACCCGAAGTCACCACCGAGCGAGTTGAGGTAGGCCAGCGCCGTGCTGCGGTCGGCGAAGACCGCGCGGGTGGAGATGTCGTGACGGCGTACCTCGTCGAAGTGCAGGCTGAGCGACTCCTCGCCGTTCTCGCTGCTGAAGGTCGTGATCAGGGGGTCGCCGCCGGCGTCTCGGCGCAGGTCGGCGGTGTGCTCGTTGCCGTTGGTGACGGCGACGAAGAGGCCTCCGGGGCGGAGCACCCGGCGTACCTCGGCGAGGGCGCGGTCGAGGTTGGGGACGTGGTAGAGCATCCACATCGCGGCCACCACGTCGAAGCTGTTCGCGGCGAACGGCAGCTCCTGGACGTCGGCCCAGCGGGCGTTGAGGCCGCGGGAGGCGGTGAGCTCGACGAAACGCTCCGACTGGTCGGTGGCGACCAGCTCGGCCTCCGGGCAGGCCAGCTGCATCCGAGCGGCGAAGTCGCCGGTGCCGCAGCCGACCTCGAGGATGTTCCTCGGCTTGGCGGCGCGTACGGCGTCGAGGGCGACCGTGGACGGGTCCGTGCCGTCGGCGGCCGGCATCCAGACTGACCGGCGCATCTCGAGAATGTCCTCGGTGGCGTACTGGCGAAGCACCTCGCTGCGGTCCGTCATCGTCATGGGTGGGTCATCCCCTTCACGTCGAGGGCCTGGTCGAGCTGGTGCTCGGTGAGCTTGCCGTCCCGAAGGTAGCCGAGTCTGACGATCGTGTCTCTAATGGTTGCGCCATCAATCATCGCCTGCTTGGCGATCTTGGCCGCTTCCTCGTAGCCGAGCAAGCGGTTGAGCGGGGTCACGACGCTGGGTGAGGACTCGGCGTACGTGCGCATCCTGGCCTCGTTGGCGGTGATGCCGTCGACGCAGCGCTCGGCGAGCAGCCGCGAGCTCGTCGACAGCAGCCGGATCGACTCCAGGAGGTTGCGGGCAAGTACCGGCATCATCACGTTGAGCTCGAAGTTGCCGGCGGCGCCGGCGGTGGCGACCGTGACGTCGTTGCCGATCACCTGGGCGCACACCATCAGCGTCGCCTCCGGGAGCACCGGGTTGACCTTGCCGGGCATGATGCTCGACCCCGGCTGCAGGTCGGGCAGGTGGATCTCGGCGAGACCGGTGGTGGGGCCGCTGCTCATCCAGCGCAGGTCGTTGCAGATCTTGGTGAGGCCGACCGCGATCGTGCGCAGCACGCCGCTCAGCTCGACCAGCGAGTCGCGGGTGCCCTGCGCCTCGAAGTGGTTGCGGGCCTCGGTGAACTGCTCGCCGGTGAGCTCGTTGAGCCGCGCGATGACGCCCGCGGGGAAGCCGGGTGGGGTGTTGATGCCGGTGCCGACCGCCGTACCGCCCAGGGGCAGCTCGCGCACGCGGGGGAGTACGCCGTCGAGCCGCTCGACGGCGTACCGGACCGTGGCGGCGTACCCGCCGAACTCTTGGCCGAGCATCACCGGCGTCGCGTCCATCAGGTGCGTGCGGCCGGCCTTGACCACATCGGCGTACTCCTCGGCCTTGGCCTCGAGGCTGGTAGCCAGCGTCTCGAGGGCGGGCCTGAGGCGCTGCGTCGTGCCCAGCACGGCGGCGACGTGGATGCTGGTCGGGAAGGTGTCGTTGGACGACTGGCTGGCGTTGACGTGGTCGTTGGGGTGCACGTCGACGCCGGCGAGCCGGGCCAGGCTGGCGATCACCTCGTTGGTGTTCATGTTGGAGCTGGTGCCGGACCCGGTCTGGAAGACGTCGACGGGGAAGTGGTCGTCGTACTCGCCCTCGGCGACGCTCCGCGCGGCCGCCGCGATCGCCTCCGCCTGCTCCTTGGTGATGACGCCGAGGTCGCCGTTGACGCTGGCCGCCGCGGCCTTGACCAGGGCGAGGGCGTGGATGTGGTCGGGCTCGAGCGGGGTGCCGCTGATCGGGAAGTTGTCGACGGCGCGCTGGGTCTGGGCCCGCCACAGCGCCGTGGCCGGCACCTCCACCTCCCCCATGGAGTCATGCTCGATGCGGACGTCCGAGTCGTCGCTCACGTGATCGAAGGTACTCGGGTCGTGGTTGGGCCCGGAAGGCGCGGCGGGTGGTTGGTCGGTTCACCTTCCGGCTGACTCAGCGGCGGGCCACGTGCAGCCAGTACTGCTCGGCGCGATCCTGCAGGCGGACGTCGTACGCGCGAGCCTCGGCGTCGCCGAAGACCGCCCGCATCGCCTCCGCGAGCGCAGGGGACCGGTCCGCCGACCAGATGACGAGTACGCCGCCCTCGCGCAGCGCCCGTTGGGCCCGCCCGAGGAACGGCTCCCGGTAGATCGCCGCGTTGTTGTCGTGGACGAGGTAGCCCGGGCCGTTGTCGACGTCGAGCAGCACCAGGTCGTACGACGCGTCGACGGCCTCGCCCAGCGCGGCCGCCACGTCGGCGACCACGATGTCGAGCCGGTCGTCCGCCAGCATCTTCGGCCCGTGCGCGATGGTGCCGTCGCGCATCCAGTCGACCAGCGCCTGCTCGATCTCGACGACCGTGCAGCGCTCGACCCGCGGGTCGGCCAACACCTCGTGCATCGTGAAGCCCAACCCGAGCCCCCCGACCAGCACCTCCCGCGGCTCGGCCACCAGGCGCAGCGCCTCGTTGGCCAGGGCCCGCTCCGTGGTCGTCTCCACGGTGTCCATCACGAAGACGCCGTTGGCGCGCAGCTCCAGCACCGTCGGCGCGTCCTCGTCACGACGCTCGCGCAGCACCAGCTCGCCGCGCTCCGACTCCGCGCGCGCGATCTCGACGTACTCCACGTGTCTCCGTTCAGGCCGCTGGCGCTCCGGACGTCATCCGGACGGAGCTGCCTATGGCTCCGTCCGGATGACGTTACGCAGAAGGCAAAAACAATCATGGGTGCTTGCTTTGCGGGTGTGACGCGCACTACATTCGGGCGCACGACCCCGCCAGGAGGAGACCGATGAGCGACTTCAGCAGCGTGTGTGAGGCCTTCCAGCAAACCGTCAACGTCGCGCCCGACGCAGTCGCGCTGCGCACCCCCGGCGACGAGGTCACGGTGACCTGGGCCGACTACGACCAACGAGTACGACGGATCGCGGCCGGCCTCGCCGCTCTGGGTGTACGACGCGGCGACCGGGTCGCCTTCCTGCTGACCAACCGGCCCGAGTTCTTCCTCGTCGACTCGGCCGCGATGCATCTGGGCGCGGTCTGCTTCTCGGCGTACAACACCTCCTCGCCGGAGCAGCTCGACTACCTCTTCAGCCACGCGGGCAACCGGGTGCTGGTCACCCAGGCCGACATGCTCGACCGGGCGCTGAAGTCCGGCGTACCGATGGACCACATCATCTGCGTCGACGGCAATCCCGAGGGCGCCACCATGTCGCTCGACGAGCTGGAGGCGGCCGGCCAGCCGGACTTCGACTTCGAGGCCGCCTGGCGGACGGTCAAGCCCAGCGACGTCTGCACGCTGATCTACACCTCGGGCACGACCGGACCGCCGAAGGGTGTCCAGATCACCCACGCCAACGTCCTGGCCGAGCTCGGCGGCGCGCACGCGGTGACGCCGGTCGAGCGTGGCGACCGGATGGTGTCGTTCCTCCCGGCCGCGCATATCGCGGACCGCGTGTCGACCCTCTACTTCATGGCCTTCCACGGGGTCACGATCACCTGCGTCAACGACCCGCGCCAGATCCTGCCCGCGCTGCTCGACTGCCGGCCGTCGTTCTTCTTCGCCGTGCCCCGGGTCTGGGAGAAGCTGCGCGCCGGCATCCTCGCCAAGATCAACGCCGAGGCCGACGAGTCGCGGCGCGGCTTCGCGCTCGGAGCCCTGGACCTCGGCTGGCAGAAGGCCCGCGCCGAGCTCGCCGGCGAGGAGCTCCCGACTGAGCTTCTCGAGCAGTGGACCCTCGCCGAGCAGCTGGTCCTGCAGCCGCTGCGGGCCGCGGTCGGTCTCGACCAGCTGCGGGTCGCCTGGTCCGGCGCGGCTCCGATCGCGCCGGAGACGCTGGAGTTCTTCTTCGGCATCGGGATCCCGGTCTGCGAGTTGTGGGGCATGTCGGAGCTGACCGGGGTCGCGACCCTGAACCCGCCGGACCGGCCCAAGATCGGCACCGTCGGCGTACCGGTCCCCGGGGTCGAGTGCCGGCTGGCCGACGACGGCGAGCTGCTCACCCGCGGAGCCACCGTGATGAGCGGCTACCGCGACGACCCGGTGAAGACCGCCCAGGCGATCGACGCCGACGGCTGGGTGCACACCGGCGACATCGCGACGGTCGACGAGGACGGCTACTACCGGATCGTGGACCGCAAGAAGGAGCTGATCATCAACGCCGGCGGCAAGAACATGTCCCCGGCCAACATCGAGAACGCCATCAAGGCCGGCTGCCCCCTGCTCGCCACCGTGACCGTGATCGGCGACGCCCGGCCCTACAACGTGGCGCTGCTGACCCTCGATCCGGACGCGGCCGCGGCGTACGCCGCCAAGGCCGGCCTGACCGACACCTCGGCCGCGGCGATGGCCGCCGACCCGGGCCTGGTGGCCGCGGTCCAGGCCGGGGTCGAGGCCGGCAACGCGAAGCTGTCGCGGGTCGAGCAGCTCAAGCGCTTCGAGATCCTCCCGACCTACTGGGAGCCGGGCGGCGACGAGCTGACCCCGACCATGAAGCTGCGCCGCCGCCCGATCGCCGAGAAGTACGCCGCGGTGATCGAGGCGCTCTACGGCTGAGACAGAGTCGAGCCATGCCGCGCCAGCCCCAGCAGGACCGCAGCCGCGCGACCCGGCAGGGCCTGCTGTCGGCGACCATCGAGAGCCTGGCCGAGGTCGGCTGGGCCGGTACGACGGTCGTCGCGGTGGCTCAGCGGGCCGGGGTGTCGCGCGGGGCCGCCCAGCACCACTTCGCCACCCGTGACGAGCTGGTCCAGGCCGCCGTACACACGGTGGCGCGGGAGCTGACCGACGACCTGGCCGCCAGGGGAGCCGAGCTGGACGCGCAGGACGACCGGGTACTCGGCGTACTCGAGGCGCTGGTCGGGATCTGGACCGGACCCTTCGGGCGGGCGGCCACCCATCTGTGGGTCGCGGCCTCGACCGACCCGTCGCTGCGCGAGCTGGTGCTGCCGCTCGAGCGGCAGTTCAACCGGGACGTCTACCGGGTCACGCTCGAGCTGCTGCGTGCCGACGGGGACCGGCCCGAGGTCCGCGAGGCGGTGCAGCTCACGCTCGACCTGGTCCGCGGGATCGGCCTCAGCGTGCTGTTGCGGCCCGACCGTCGCCGGCGGGACCGCCGCCGGGCCGAGCTGGTCCGGTGGTCGGAGCAGCTGGCCGCGACCATCGGCGTACCGGCTTCCCCGGACGTCATCCGGACAGAGCCCAAGATGGCTCCGTCCGTCTGACGTTACGGTGGCGCGTTCCGGCCGAGGAGTCACTCCGCCGAGCGAACCCGGATCCCCGTGATCGGCACGGTCACGGCGCCGGAGGGGTCGGTGAAGAAGTCGTTGCCCTTGTCGTCGACGACGATGAAGGCGGGGAAGTCCTCGACCTCGATCTTCCAGACCGCCTCCATGCCGAGCTCGGGGTACTCCAGCACCTCGACCGACTTGATGCAGTCCTGCGCGAGCCGCGCGGCCGGGCCGCCGATCGAGCCGAGGTAGAAGCCACCGTGGGCGTGGCACGCCTCGGTGACCTGCTTGGAGCGGTTCCCCTTGGCCAGCATCACCATCGAGCCGCCGGCCGCCTGGAACTGGTCGACGTACGAGTCCATCCGGCCGGCCGTGGTCGGCCCGAACGAGCCGGAGGCGTGCCCCTCGGGCGTCTTGGCCGGCCCGGCGTAGTAGACCGGGTGGTTCTTGAGGTACGCCGGCATCTCGCCGCCGCCGTCGAGCAGCTCCTTGATCTTGGCGTGCGCGATGTCGCGGGCCACGACGAGCGGGCCGGTCAGCGAGAGCCGGGTCTTGACCGGGTGCTTCGCGAGCTCGGCCAGGATGTCGCTCATCGGCTGGGTCAGGTCGATCTTGACCACGTCACCGGCCTCGGCCAGGTGCTGGACCTCGGTGTCGGGAAGGTACTTCGCCGGGTCGGTCTCGAGCTGCTCGAGGAAGACGCCCTCGGGCGTGATCTTGCCGAGCGCCTGCCGGTCGGCCGAGCACGAGACCGCGATCGCGACCGGGCAGGACGCACCGTGGCGAGGGAGCCGCACCACGCGCACGTCGTGGCAGAAGTACTTGCCCCCGAACTGCGCGCCGATCCCGAAGCTCTGCGTGAGCTTGAAGACCTCCTCCTCGAGCTCGAGGTCGCGGAAGCCGTGGGCGCTCATCGAGCCCTCGGTGGGGAGGTCGTCGAGGTAGTGCGCGGAGGCGTACTTGGCGGTCTTGAGCGCGTACTCGGCGGAGGTGCCGCCGATCACGATCGCGAGGTGGTACGGCGGGCACGCGGCCGTGCCGAGCGACCGGATCTTCTCGTCGAGGAAGCTGAGCATCCGCTTCGGGTTGAGGACGGCCTTGGTCTCCTGGAACAGGAACGACTTGTTGGCCGAGCCGCCGCCCTTGGCCATGAACAGGAACTTGTACTCCGGCTGCCCATTCTCGGTCGGCATCGAGTACAGCTCGACCTGGGCCGGCAGGTTGGTGCCGGTGTTCTTCTCCTCGTACGTCGTGAGCGGCGCGAGCTGGGAGTAGCGCAGGTTGAGCTTCGTGTAGGCGTCGTACACGCCGCGGGAGATGACCTCCGCGTCGTTGACGCCGGTGAGCACGCCCTCGGACTTCTTCGCCATCACGATCGCGGTGCCGGTGTCCTGACACATCGGGAGTACGCCGCCCGCCGAGATGTTGACGTTCTTCAGCAGGTCGAGCGCGACGAAGCGGTCGTTCCCGGACGACTCCGGGTCGTCGATGATCTTGCGCAGCTGGGCCAGGTGGCCGGGACGCAGGTAGTGGCTGATGTCGTGCATCGCCTCGGCCGTGAGCCGCTGGATCGCCTCGGGTGAGACCCGGAGGAAGGTCTCCTTCTCGCCCTCGTCGGTCACGGCCTCGAAGGTCGAGACGCCCTCGGTCGTGACCAGCCGGTACGGCGTCTCGGCGGCGCCGTTGGAACCGTGGGTCGGAAGCAGGTCGGAGTAGCGGAACTCAGGCTCGGTGCTCACCAGCGCAGGTTACATCCAGCGGCCTGTCCAGCTTTGTCCACCGGTGTCCATGGACCCCTGGAGGTCGAAGGCTGATCTGGTGGGCCGACGGTCGGCCCCACCCTTCCAAGGAGGCCTCATGTCCACCACAGCCACTCGCCCGCCTCGCTTCCGCAAGCCGCTTCTGGGATTCGTCGTGGGCGCCGTCGCCGCCGCGACCGTCGTCGGCGGCACCATGTCCATGGCCAGCATCCCGTCATCCTCCAGCGGCAAGCTGACCTCGTGCGTCAGCAAGAAGAACGGTGCCGTTCGGCTGATCGACTTCCAGGCGGGAAGGCGCTGCTCATCCACGGAGCGCACGGTCTCGTGGTTCCAGGGCCCGATCGCGAAGGTGGTCAGGCTGCCCAACACCGGCTTCCCCGTCGACCGGGAGTTCCACAAGGTCGGGAGCGCGACTCTGCCCCGGGCCGGCACCTGGACGTTGGTCGCCACGACCGTGGTCTACACCCACTTCAGCCTGTCTGACGGTAGTCCGAGGTTCGGCGGGTCGGCGTACGCCAACTGTCAGCTCCGCGCACCGAGCGGCAAGTTCCTGGGCGGGACGGATGCGACGACCTTGAGCGACGCGCTCGGCAACGGTTTCCTGTCCCTCACCTTCAACGGCGCCCTGACCGTGAACTCCTCCGCGCGGACGGTCACCCTCTGGTGCCGAGTCGACAACAACGACGGGGGCACCACCGCCACCGCCAGCATGGGCTCCCAGGTACTGGCCACCCGGGTGGCCGGCTTCGCCTGATCCATGCCTGGATCGCCGTGCCGCTCTCAGCCGAGAGCGGCACGGATTGCCGCCTCCAGCGAGGCGTGGCCCCGGGCGGCGCGAGCCGCGTCGGTCAGGTGCCGTC
>DASXRJ010000349.1:0-11371 GCA_036506675.1 Nocardioides sp.
CAGGGCGTCGCGGTGTTCGAGCAGACGGTGACCTCCGCCGGCACGGTGGTCTACCGAGCCAAGGCGGGGAACTGGACCCAGGGCGGCAGCCGCATCGGCTGGTTCCCGTCTTTCCCGACCTACGTCGACGTCAAGGACGAGAGCCGCGCCAGCCGCCGGCTCAGCCGGACGCCGACCACGACGCAGAGCGCCACGACGACGACGTCCGACGACACGACGCTGGTCTCGAGCAGGCTCTCCGCGGGCGCCCCCACCACGACCGCGTCCTCGAAGTACGGCTGGGGACGGGCTGTCTTCGACTTCGGATGGATCTTCGGTGAGTCGCTGACCGACCGGCCCTACCGCGGCTCGCGGCGGCAGGGCCTGTGGAGGGACACTTCCACGGGTTCGGGCCGCGCGGCCCAGTACAACGGCGGCCTGATGCTGGAGAGCAAGTTCGGCTACGTCGTTCCTGGTGATGCCGGCTCCGGCGACCACGGGACCACAGCGGTCACCCTCCGTGGCAACGCGCAGACCTATGGCCGATGGGAGGTCCGGATCCGGCCGTGGGTCATCGAGAACGACGGCCAGGACTACCGCGTGAAGTTCGAGCTGATCCCCGACGACGCGACCCAGCGCGCGTGCGGCGCCCGCTCGATCACCGTCGCCGACCTGACCCCGCGCCGGTCAGAGGTGCGGATCGGCGCCTACTCGCCGATGCAGAACAAGGCGTGGCGGCGTACCGAGGGCTCGGTCACGGTCGCCAGGATCGCGCGTGCCTATGCCGTCGAGGTCGCGAAGGACCACATCTCCTGGTTCGTGGACGGCCGGATCATCGGCACGGTGCGTGCCAAGGCAGCGATCCCCGGGGTGCCGCTGACGATGCGTCTCTCGCTGGTGGGCGCCGACACGGCGGAGATGAACCACACGTATGCGCACTTCGACTGGGTCCGGGGTTTCGGCATCACGGCCGGCCAGCACCCGACGAACGGTGCCGCGCTGACCGCCGGCACGCACAGCCTGCACTGCTGACCACGCCCACCCCGAACCTCAGGCCTCCGGGAGCTTTCGGTGGAAGGTCTGGGTGTCCACCCGCTCCGTCGACGACCTGGTCGCTGCACTCGGGATCGACTCGGGCATCTCCAAATCGGAGGTCTCGCGCATCTGCGCCGGCCTGGACGAGGTGGTGACCGCCTTCGGGCAGAAGCGGGACCTGCCGCCACTGCTGCAGGCTGCGAACCCGGCGTTCGGCCCGGCGCGGTTCCTCACGGTCGGCGACGCGATCGTGGCCACGACCGACCAGTCCACGGCCGGTCACCAGTACGTCGTCAGCCGGGACGGCGGCGCCAGCTGGCAGGCGCCGGTGACGTATCCCTGCGACAACGGCGAGCTCGAGACCGACCCTGACCACTCGGCCCTCCTGGCCGTCTGCCCCGCGGGCCGGGGGTCCAGCGTCTGGCAGGCCGGCGAACTGATCCACTGGGCCAGGGTCGCTGACGTGCCTGGTGTGGACGCCACCCGCACCACCCAGGTACCGCTCGGGCCCGAGGCATGGTTGTTCGTCGACGTCCCCGACCGGTCGGCCACGCTGGTCACCCCGGACGGCACCAGGAGCGTGGAGTGGCCGATTGGGCTCGGGGTCACCGGCGTCGCGTCAATCGGGGCGGACCTGAATATGGCGACCGCCGAGATGGCCCGCAGCGGCATCACCAGGGGCTACGGCGGCATCTACGTCAGCCACGACGGCGGACGCACCTGGGCGCGCGACGACTGATCCCCCGTGAGGGGCCTCAGCTTCGCCGGACGGGCCTACACCCGCTGCGCCGTTGTCGGGAGGCTCGACGCTGGACCGGATCAGCGTCGGGGAGTCGAGGTCAGGCCACGACCGATGCCGCGGGCGGCCACCTCGAGTGCCGAGGTCAGCCGGGCCCGGTCGCGACGCAGGCTCGGCACGACGACGCCGAGAGCGGCCACGACGTCGCCGTCTCGACGGATCGGTACGGCGACGGAGCAGGCGCCGAGCGTCATCTCCTCCGCGGTGGTGGCGTAACCGTCGGTGAGGACCCGACTCAGCTGGGTCCGGAGCCGGGCCGGCTGCGTGATCGTGTACGGCGTGATCCGCTCCAGCGAGGACAGCACGTGCGCCTGGACCTGTTCGGGTGCATGGGCGAGCAGCACCTTGCCCACCCCGGTCGCATGGAGCGGAAGGTGGGAGCCCACCCTGCTGACGACGGGCACGGACCGATTGCCGGAGAGTCGCTCGAGATAGAGCACTTTGAAGCCGTCGCGGACGGCGAGATGGACGGTCGCAAGCGTCGCGCCGTACAGGTCGTGCAGGAAGGGCGAGGCGACCTCGCGCAGGTCCGTCTGCATCGGAGCGAGCAGTCCGATGTCCCACAGCCGTCGGCCGACGACGTACTCGCCGCGGGGCGTTCGCGACAAGGCCCCGAGGGTGGTCAGCTCCTTGACCAACCGGTGCGCGGTGGGCAGCGGGAGGCCGGCCCGGTTGGCGAGCTCGCTCAGGGTCAGCCGACGGTGTCCCTCGTCGAACGCCGTGAGGAGCGCCATGGCGCGGGAGACGACCGTTGCCCCTGGTTGCGACGTGTTGCCGGCCATGGGTCCATCTTCCACTGAGTGGA
The DNA here is from genome assembly GCA_036506675.1 of Nocardioides sp. Lineage (GTDB taxonomy): Bacteria > Actinomycetota > Actinomycetes > Propionibacteriales > Nocardioidaceae > Nocardioides. Next base: position 2,619 of record DASXRJ010000349.1, read on the forward strand.
AGCCTGCTGTCGACGCGACGGCGAGCGCGTACGTAGCGTCGACTGCGTGACCAGTGCAACCGACCACCTGCAGCCCCAGCAGATCGTCAGCGACGAGATCGAGAAGCTCCACGCGGACGCCCTGCCGGGCGACTGCCAGCCTCGGCTCGACTTCGCTCCCTACCGCAGCTCGCTGCTGCGTCACCCGACCAAGGACCTCCGGCACGCCGATCCCGAGGGTGCCGAGCTCGTCGCGCCCTGCTTCGGACACTCCGATGTCGACCGTCTCGAGTCCGACCTCACGATCCAGCGAGGGGGCGACCCGATCGGCGAGCGGATCCTCGTGAAGGGACGGGTGCTGGACGGCGATGGCCGGCCGGTACGGCGGCAGCTGGTCGAGATCTGGCAGGCGAACGCCGCCGGACGCTACGTGCACAAGCGCGACCAGCACCCCGCCCCCGTCGACCCGAACTTCACCGGCGTGGGCCGCTGCCTCACCGACGACGACGGGCACTACTCCTTCACCACGATCAAGCCCGGTCCCTACCCCTGGCGCAACCACCTCAACGCGTGGCGGCCCGCGCACATCCACTTCTCCTTGTTCGGCACCGACTTCACCCAGCGACTCGTCACCCAGATGTACTTCCCCGGCGACCCGCTGTTCGCCCTGGACCCGATCTACCAGGCGATCACCGAGCAGGGTGCGCGGGACCGGCTCGTCGCGACCTATGACCACGACCTCTCCGAGCACGAGTGGCTGCTCGGCTACCGCTGGGACATCGTGCTCACCGGCAGCCACGCGACCTGGCGGGAGACCGGCGATGAGTGAGCTCCTGACCACCCCCGGGCAGACGGTCGGCCCGTTCTTCCACTACGCGCTGCCGTTTCCCGGTGACCGCGAGCTGGTGCCGCCGGGCCGGGCGGGCGCCGTACGACTCCACGGCCACGTGTACGACGGCCTCGGTGCCGGGCTGCAGGACGCGCTCCTCGAGATCCGGCAGGCCGACGCGCACGGAGTCGTCCCGCGGGTCGAGGGTTCCCTGCGCCGCTCAGGAGCGTCGTTCACCGGCTGGGGTCGCAGCACCACGGACCCCACCGGTCACTACTGGTTCAGCACGGTGGAGCCCGGGCCGGCGGCGGAGGGATCGTTGCCGTTCTTCGCGGTGACGGTCTTCGCTCGCGGGCTCCTGGATCGGTTGTTCACCCGGATCTACCTGCCGGCTCCCGCCGAGGCGCTCGCCGGCGACCCCTTGCTCTCGACGCTGGCACCGGAGGAACGTGACCGCATGGTCGCGATCCGGGAGGAGGACGGACTCCGGTTCGACATCCACCTGCAGGGCCCGAGCGAGTCGGTCTTCCTCACCTACCCGCGGCACGGGGGGTGACCGGGTGCCCCTCCTCGAACCCGGGTCTCGCCGGGCAACCATCGACGACACCGCCCTGCTCGCGGCCTTGGTACGCACCGAGGCCGCCTGGCTGCAGGCGCTCGCCGCCAGCGGCCTGCTCAAGCACGAGCAGATCTCCTCGGCGACCCTCGAGACCATCCCCGTCCGGTTGCGCGACGAAGACGTGGAGGCGACGGGCAACCCGGTGCCTGCGCTGGTCGACCAGCTGCGCGCCGGGATCAACGACCCGGACGTCGCCTCGATGCTGCACGTGGGGCTCACCAGCCAGGACACCCTCGACACCGCACTCATGCTCATCGCCCGGGACGCGCTGGACCAGGTGACCTCGGCCCTGGCGGCGACGGCCGGGGCGCTGGCCGCCCTGGCGGACGAGCACCGGGGGTCCGTGATGGCCGGGCGGACGCTGACGCAGTACGCCGTCCCGGTCACCTTCGGCTTGAAGGCGGCCCAGTGGCTCGTGGGTGTCCTCGACGCCGCCGACGCCGTGACGGCGGTACGACGCAGTCTTCCTGTGCAGTGCGGGGGAGCCGCCGGAACGCTGTCCCGTGCCGCCGACCTGGTGGCCGACCCGCTGCAGCTGGTCGCCGCCTTCGCCCAGGAGCTCGGCCTGGCGCGGCCTGACCTCCCGTGGCACACGCGGCGTACGCCCGTCCTCCGCCTCGCCGACGCGCTGGGAGAGACGCTGGCGGCGCTGGGCGTGCTGGCCTCCGACATCCTGCTCCTGGGCCGACCGGAGATCGCCGAGGTGCGAGAGATGCCTGCCGAAGGCACCGGTCGTTCGTCGACGTTGCCCCACAAGCAGAACCCGGTGCTGGCCGTGCTGGTGCGCAGCGCGGCACTCCAGGGCCCCCAGCTGGTGGCGCAGCTGCACCTCAGCGCCGCCCTCGCCGTCGACGAGCGACCCGACGGTGCCTGGCACGCGGAGTGGCCCGCACTCCGGCGGCTGCTCACGCTCGCCGTCGTCGCCTCGTCGCAGGCCGCCGACCTGATCCCCACGTTGTCCGTCGACACCGCGGCGATGAGCCGCCGCGTTGAGGAGGCCGCCGATGAGCTGCTCGCCGAGCGTCGACGCGACGAGCCGGGCCCACCCTCGTCGTACCTGGGTGCCGCCGATGCCTTCGTCGAGGCGGCGCTGAGACGCTACTTCGACACCTCCGGAGTCGAACGATGAACGACCCGTACGACGAGGGGATGCGCGTACGCCGCGAGGTCCTCGGCGACCCGCACGTGGACCGGGCCGAAGCCGCGAAGTCCGACCTCACTGCCGACTTCCAGTCGTTCATCACGCGCTACGCGTGGGGTGAGGTCTGGACCCGCCCCGGGCTCGACCGCCGGATGCGCAGCGCGATCACGCTGACCGCCCTGATCGGCGGGGGCCACTGGGAGGAGCTCGCGATGCACGTCGCTGCAGCCCGTCGCAACGGGCTGACCGTCGAGGAGATCGGCGAGGTGATCCTGCAGACGGCCGTCTACTGCGGCGTGCCCGCCGCGAACCACGCCTTCGCCATCGCGAAGGACGTTCTGGAGAAGGAAGAGAAATGAGCTCGACCACCACGAACACCCAGGTCGGCATCGTCGGCGGTGGCCCAGCCGGCCTGATGCTGTCGCACCTGCTCGCGCTGAGCGGGATCGATTCGGTCGTGGTCGACCACCGCACTCGGCACGAGATCGAGCACACGGTCCGGGCCGGGATCCTGGAGGCCGACAGCGTGCGGCTCCTGGTCGACACCGGGGTGTCCGACCGGGTGCTCCGTGAGGGGCATGCCCACGACGGCATCGAGCTGCGCTTCGGAGGCGTCAGCCACCGGGTGGACTTCAAGGGACTCGTAGGACAGTCGGTCTGGCTCTACCCGCAGACCGACGTCTTCATCGACCTCGCGAACGCGCGGGCCCGCGACGGCGGCGACGTACGGTTCGGCATCAGCGACACCAGGGTGGTGGACGTGGCCGGCGATCGCCCCGGCATCCTGTTCACCGATGCCGACGGCGTGGCCCAGGAGGTGCGCTGCGACTACCTGGTGGGCGCGGACGGGTCGCGCTCCATCTGCCGGTCCGAGATCCCCGAGGCCGAGCGGATGCACTACTTCAGGGAGTATCCGTTCGCCTGGTTCGGGATCCTGGCCGAGGCGCCCAAGAGTGCGCCGGAGCTCGTCTACACGCACTCGGCACGCGGCTTCGCGCTGATCAGCCAGCGCACCGAGTCCCTGCAGCGGATGTACTTCCAGTGCGACCCCGAGGAGGACCTCGACGCCTGGTCGGAGGCCCGGATCTGGGACGAGCTCCAGGCGCGCGTCGCCGGGCCGGACGGCTTCTCGCTCCAGGAAGGTCCGATCACCGACAAAGCGGTGCTGCGGTTCCGGAGCTTCGTCGCGGAGCCGATGCGTTGGGGCAACCTGCTGCTGGCAGGGGACGCGGCGCACACCGTGCCGCCGACCGGCGCGAAGGGCCTCAACCTCGCGCTCGCCGACGTCCGGGTGCTCGCGGAGGTGCTCGAACGGGCTGTGTCGAAGCGCGACCCGGAGGCGCTGGACACCTATGGACCGAGAGCCCTGGCTCGCGTGTGGAGGTCGCAGCACTTCTCCTACTGGATGACGACGATGCTGCACACCCTCCCCGGCGCGACGGACTTCGACGTACGCCGGCAGCTCGGCGAGCTGGAGTCCGTGGTCGGGTCGACCGCCGGCTCGACGTACCTCGCCGAGGGGTACACCGGCTGGCCAGAGGGGAGCCCCGGCCGCTGACCCGCGGACGGCAGGCCAGGGGCCGTGATTGCGTAGTCGTGGGCGGCGATGGCCCGCAGATCCATGAAAGATCTTGCAGGCCTTGCTGACTTCTTGCAGTGCGCCTAGTGTGACCTGGGTCACCTGCCGCCTCCGTCCCCGGGATGAACCGTGTCGCGCTCTCGCACCTCCCTCACCGCCGCCGTCGCCGCCATCGCCGCTGTCGCCGGACTCGTCCTGGCCGGCCTCGCCGGTCCAGCCGCCGCCGACCACACGCCCACCCCGTCGACGGTCACCCTCGTCGGCAACCTGCAGAGCGAGCTGGGCTGCCCCGGTGACTGGTCGCCGGCCTGCCCGGAGACCCGGCTGACCCTGCAGCCGGACGGGACCTATGCGGGAACCTTCCACGTCCCGGCCGGGGGCTACGGGTTCAAGGTCGCTCTCAACGGAGGCTGGGACGAGAACTACGGCGCGGACGGCGTACCGAACGGCGCGGACCTCCCGCTCGTCCTCCAGTACGCCGCGACGCTGACGTTCGCCTACGACCACACCAGCCACCGGATCTCGGTGGCGCCTGCCGAGCTCCCGCCCGGCGAGGTGACCGACGCCGATCGGGCGCTGGCCGGGACCAGCCTGCGAACGCCGCTGACGAGGGAGCGGTTCTACTTCGTGATGGCCGACCGGTTCGCCAACGGCGACCCGACCAACGACACCGGCGGGCTGACCGGGGACCGGATGGTCACCGGGTTCGACCCGACGGACAAGGGCTTCTACCACGGCGGCGACCTGGCCGGGCTCACCGACGAGCTCGACTACATCAAGGGTCTGGGCACCACCGCCATCTGGCTGACCCCGAGCTTCAAGAACCGGCCGGTCCAGGGTGAGGGAGCCAACGCCAGCGCCGGCTACCACGGCTACTGGATCACCGACTTCACCACGATCGACCCGCACTTCGGCACCAACGCCGAGCTCGAGGAGCTGGTCGACCAGGCTCACGCGCGCGGGATGAAGGTCTTCTTCGACATCATCACCAACCACACCGCCGACGTCATCGACTACGCCCAGCAGCAGTACGGCTACGTCAGCAAGGAGTCCTCGCCGTACCAGGACGCCGACGGCAACGTCTTCGACGACCGCGAATACGTCGACCGCGACACGTTCCCGGCGCTGGACCCTGCGACGTCGTTCCCCTACACCCCGGTCTTCCGGACCCCCGCCGACGAGACGGTCAAGGTGCCGGCCTGGCTCAACGACGTGACGAACTACCACAACCGCGGCGACTCCACCTTCGCCGGTGAGTCCTCCACGTACGGCGATTTCGTCGGCCTCGACGACCTCTTCACCGAGCAGCCGGACGTCCGCGACGGGATGATCGACGTCTACAAGACCTGGGTCGACTTCGGCATCGACGGCTTCCGCATCGACACCGTCAAGCACGTCAACATGGAGTTCTGGCAGAAGTTCGCGCCCGCGATGCGGGACGAGGCGGCCAGCATCGGCAACGACGACTTCTTCGCCTTCGGCGAGGTCTTCGACGCGAGCCCCGCCTACCGGTCCACCTTCACCAACGAGGGGCGGCTCGACGCCACCCTCGACTTCGGCTTCCAGAGTGTCGGCACCGGCTTCGCCAAGGGCGCGGAGACGACGCGGCTGCGGGACTTCTTCGCCAGTGACGACTACTTCACCGACACCGACTCCAACGTCTACGCGAGCCCGACCTTCCTCGGCAACCACGACATGGGCCGGATCGGCGGGTTCCTCGACGACGACTTCGACGGCGACGCGCTACTGGCCCGCGACCGGCTGGCGCATGCCCTCATGTACCTCACCCGCGGGCAGCCGGTCGTCTACTACGGCGACGAGCAGGGCTTCACCGGTGACGGCGGCGACAAGGACGCACGCCAGGACATGTTCGCCAGCCAGGTGGCGTCGTACAACGACGACGACCTGATCGGCACGAACGCGACCACCGCGACCGACAGCTTCCGGCCGGGCCACCCGCTCTACCGCACCATCTCGTCCCTGGCCAGGCTCCGGCAGACCTACCCGGCGCTCGCCGACGGCGCCCAGCTGCACCGCTACGCCAGCAGCAGCGCCGGCGTGTACGCGTTCAGCCGGATCAGCCCAAAGGAGAACCGCGAGTACGTCGTGGCGCTCAACAATGCGACCACCTCGAAGACCGTGACCTTCTCCACGCTGATGGACCACGGGGCGTTCCAGCAGGTCTGGCCGACCACCGCGGCCACGGTCAGCTCCGACGACGAGGGGCGGCTGACGCTCACCGTCCCGCCGCTCAGCGCGGTGGTCTACCGCGCCAAGGCCACCGTGGCGGCGCGCGACCACGCCCCGGCAGTGCACTTCGACAGCCCCACGGCCGGCGGCATCGTCGGCGGACGGACCGAGATCGGGGCGGGCGTGCCGGAGGGCGGGTTCAACCAGGTCACGCTGGCCTGGCGACAGGTCGGCGCGGAGCAGTGGACGACGCTCGGCACCGACGACAATGCGCCGTACCGCGTCTTCCAGGACGTCTCCGGCCAGCCCTTGGGCAGCCTGCTGGAGTACCGCGCCGTGCTCCGCGACAGCAGCGGCAACCTGTCGGTCGCCTCGACGTACGCGACCGTGGGTGACCCGAAGCCGACCGACCCCGGGGGCGGGGGCGGCCCGGTCACCCAGCCCGACTTCGTATCGATGCCCGGCAGCCACAACTCCGAGCTCGGCTGTCCCGGCGACTGGCAGCCCGACTGCGACCAGGCACAGCTGGCGCTCGACCCCAAGGACGAGATCTGGAAGCAGAGCGTCTCGCTGCCCGCTGGCCAGTACGAGTACAAGGCGGCCATCGACAAGAGCTGGGACGAGAACTACGGCGCCGGCGGTGTCCAGAACGGTCCCAACATCCCGCTGAACCTTGCCGCGCAGCAGGACGTGACGTTCTACTACGACCACGGCACGCACTGGATCACCACCGATGCCAACGGCCCGATCGTCACCGCCGCGGGCAGCTTCCAGAGCGAGCTGGGCTGCCCGGGAGACTGGGCGCCCGACTGCATGAGGTCGTGGCTCCAGGACCCGGACGGCGACGGCACCTTCACGTTCGTCACCACGGCGATCCCGGCCGGCAGCTACGAGGTCAAGGTCACCCACGGGTTGTCCTGGAACGAGAACTACGGCGCGGGAGGTGTCCCGAACGGCGCCAACATTGCGTTCGACGTGCCCGGCGGCGGGGCCGCGGTGGTGTTCAACTACGACCTGGCCTCCCATGTGCTCACCGTGACGACCCGGGCCGCCGGCGCGACGCCGGACCTGACCAAGGCGAAGGCACAGTGGGTGCGCCGGGGCCTGGTCGCCTGGGACGTTCCCGACGCGGCGTCTCGGACCTACCGCCTGCACTGGTCGCGAGCTGGCGACCTGGCCGTCGACGCCGAGGCGGTCACCGGCGGCTCCTCGGTGCCGCTCTCCTACGACCCCGCGGGTCTGCCCGCGGACGTGCTCGCGGACTTCCCGCAGCTGAAGGGCTACGAGGCCTTCCGGCTGCGCGACGGCGACCTGGCCAGGGTGCCGCAGATCCTCAAGGGCCAGCTAGCGGTGGCGTCGTACTCCGCCACAGGCGCGCTCTTCGACGCCACCGGTGTGCAGATCCCCGGCGTGCTCGATGACGTGTACGACGCGGCGACCGACCGCGCGCTCGGGGTCACCTGGGCCGGCGGACACCCGACCCTGGCGGTGTGGGCTCCCACCGCCCAGGACGTCGACCTGGACGTGTGGAAGGACGGATCGCACTTCACCGTCCAGATGACCAGGCAGGCCGACGGTTCGTGGACGGTGACCGGGCCGCGGGTCTGGAAGGGGGCCGCCTACCGTTACGACGTCAAGGTCTGGGCGCCGGCCGCCCGAGCCGTGGTCCGCAACGAGGTCACCGATCCCTACTCGCTGGCGCTGACCACGAACTCCGCCCGCTCGCTGATCGTCGACCTCGACGACCCGGCCCTGGCCCCGCCCGGGTGGGCGACGCTGGACGCACCCGACATCGCGCAGCCCGAGGACCGCAACATCTACGAACTGCACATCCGGGACTTCTCCATCGGCGACACCTCGGTCCCGGCCGGTGAACGGGGCACCTACCTCGCGTTCACGCACCCCGACAGCTTCGGCATGCAGCACCTGCGGGCCCTCGCCGATGCCGGACTCAACACCGTGCACCTGCTGCCCGCGTTCGACATCGCCACCGTCGAGGAGCGGCGCGACCAGCAGGCGACGCCGGCCTGCGACCTCACGTCGTACCCGCCGGACTCGAGCGAGCAGCAGGCCTGCGTGCAGCCGGTGCGGGCCACCGATGGGTTCAACTGGGGCTACGACCCGTACCACTACACGACCCCTGAGGGCTCCTACGCGACCAACCCCCAAGGCACCGCGCGCACGGTGCAGTTCCGCCGGATGGTGCAGGGCCTCGACGGGGCCGGGCTGCAGGTCGTGATGGACGTGGTCTACAACCACACCAACGCCTCGGGGCAGGCGGACAAGTCCGTGCTCGACAAGATCGTGCCCGGCTACTACCACCGCCTGTCCGCCACCGGGGCGCAGGAGACGTCCACGTGCTGTGCGAACACCGCCACCGAGCACGCGATGATGGAGAAGCTGATGATCGACTCCG
>DASXRJ010000350.1:0-10248 GCA_036506675.1 Nocardioides sp.
GAGGACACGCTGCCCGAGCCGGAGACGAACGCGATCCTGGTCAAGGCGGCCTCGGGCGGGCACGTCTTCCGGCGCAACAAGGTCGAGTTCTTCTACCCGGGCGGCAACGTCCACGGGACCGACTGCGTCGGCGGCCTGCCCAACTTCGCGCCCTGGGGCGGCTACTACTCGGACACCGACGTCAGCGACAACCTCTGCATCGGGGCGACCGACGAGGGGATCGAGATCGACGGCGGCAACGCCAACATCCGCATCTGGGGCAACTCCATCAGCCGGGCGAACGGTGGCTTCTCGATCACCCCGGTCTACTACGGCCCGGTCTACGTCTTCCGCAACGTGCTCTACAACCTGCAGGACCACTGGATCGGCTCGTGCTACAGCGTCAAGGACGGCGAGGGCGGCAACGGGGCGGTCTACTTCTACCACAACACCTTCGACTCCCCCTCCGGCGCGGCCTGCAAGAACATCGTCAAGGGCTTCGCCAAGTACGGCGGCGGCAACGCCGAGTCCAACGTCTTCGTCAAGAACAACGTCATCCACCACTGGGGCCGCCTGCACGAGACCGGCTCCAAGACCCTCGACTACAACCTGAACTTCGTCGAGCCGGCCTCGGGCGACAAGGTCTCGGAATGGAACGGGACCAACTACTGGAGCTTCTCCTCCTTCCAGTCCGGCTCCGGCCAGGAGGCTCACGGGCTGTGGGGTACAGCGACGTTCGCGAACGCGGCCGGCGGCGACTTCCACCTCGCGACCAACAGTGCGGGCATCGACCGCGGTGTGGTCCTGCCCGGGTTCAACGACGCCGACTCGGCCTGGCCGTCGCGGGGCTCCGCTCCCGACATCGGTGCCTTCGAGTCCTGACTTCCGGGCCGGGGCGCTGACCCGCCCCGGCCTCCTCACCCACGTCCACCGGTCCACCGGCCCGGCGGCTCACAGCCGCCGGGCCGGTGTCCTTTTCGGCGTGCCGCGGACCCACCCGCCCGGGCTAGAGCGCCCGGCGGCTCCGGCTCGACCGGGCCGAGGTAACCGGAATCGGGCCCGGCCCGAGGCACAGCCGGCCGCCCTTCGTTACAGGCCGGGGATCCCCTCGGAGCCGGGCCCGGGCGCGGCCGTTCGCACGCGGGTCGACTACACCGGCGCCGCGCCCGACCTCGGCGCGACCGAGCGGTAGTTCGGCAGGACGGTCAGCGAGCGGAACGCCAGTCCTTCCTTGGCCAGGCAGAGCGCCCCGATCGCCACGTTCAGGAGCAGGTTCACGCCGTGCGTCCCGATCGCGAAGCCGAGCGCCGCGCTCGTGTCCGGGACCCAGACCGACAGCGCCAGCACGGCCATGAAATGGTAGACGCCGATGCCCCCCGGCGAGGAGGGTATCGAGCCGCCCAGGTTGATCACGGCCAGGACGAACAGCCCGGCGTACCAGGGGACCGGCAGGCGGAACGCCTCGACCCAGCAGTACATGCCGGCGCCCGCGACCGCCCAGGCCAGCCCCGAGAGGGCAAGCGACTGGCCGAGCTGCCGTCCATCGCGCAGGACCGTCAGCCCACGCGCGAACTGGTCGACCAGCCCGAGCATCCGCTCGACCGGCCGGCGCGGTACCGCCCGCGGCAGCCGCTCGGCCAGCCCGGTCAGCCGGTCGCGGGCCATCGCCAGGGCCGCCATGCCGATCAGGGCCGCAAGCGTCCCGCCGCCGAGCATGGTCATGCCGGCCCGCACCAGCGGCGGCACGTCGACCACGAAGGACAGGGCGAGGATGAGCAAGAGCAGCGACAGCAGGTCGAGCACCCGCTCGAGCAGAATGCTGCCAAGCACCGAGGCCGACTCGAGGCCGTGCCGTCGGCCGAGCAGCGTCGCCCGGGCGACGTCACCGAGCCGCAGCGGCAGGACCGTGTTCGCCAGGTAGCCGATCATCACGTACGAGAACGTGTCGCGCAGGGGCAGACGGGCCGTGCCGGAGAGCAGCACGCTCCATCGTGCCGCGAACACGCCGAACGTGGCGACCAGCGCCACCGCCCCGGCCGCGACCAGCAGCCAGTCGGCGTCGCGCAGCGACGCCGCGGTCCGCGCCCAGTCGACCGACCGCACCGCCAGGTAGACGAACAGCCCGCTGCTCAGCAGCCCCAGGCCGACCCGCAGCCGGCCGGGCGACGCGCCAAGACGCCCCATCATCGTGCTCCGTCCCGTCTCAGCCGACCCGGGCGCCGTTGGACGCGGCGAGCTCGGCCCGCCGCGCCATGCCCGGCTCGTCGCCGCCGAGGGTGGCCGCGTCGAGGCCCGGCTCGTGGCCGGTCGCCGACGCGGCCTCGACCGCGTCGGCCACGATGTAGAGCGGTCGGCCGCGGGTCTCGTCCAGGCCCCGCCAGATGTACTCGCCGATCATGCCGGTCACGAGCAGCTGCACGCCGCTCAGGAACAGCACGGTCGCCATCATCGTCGGCCAGCCCTGGACCGCCACTCCCAGGAACACCGCCGCCAGGACGATCCCCAGGCCGTACAGGAAGCTCAGCAGTGAGATCGCGACGCCAAGCCCCGAGACCAGCCGGATCGGCATGTAGGAGAACGAGACGAACGAGTCGATCGCGAGCTTCAGCTTCTTGCCCGGCGTCCACTTCGAGGCACCGCTGTGCCGCTTCGACGGCTGGTAGTACACGTGCCCCTGCCGGAAGCCCATCCAGCTCAGCAGCCCGACCAGGGTCCGGTTCCGCTCCTTCAGGCGGCGCAGCACCTCGACCACCTTGCGGTCGACCAGGAAGAAGCCGCCGCCGATCGGCTTGCCGTCGTACTCGGGCACGCCCATCAGCCGCGAGAGCCAGTGAAACGCCGACGAAGCGGCCTTGACGTTGGCGGTCTCGACCCGCTCGGCCCGCAGCCCCCAGACGATCTCGTGCCCCTCGCGCCACTTCTCGACGAAGGCGGTGATCATCTCCGGCGGCTCTTCGAGGTCGGCCGTGATGACCAGGCAGGCGTCGCCCCGGGCGTGCTCGAGCCCGGCCGTGATCGCGGCGTGGCTGCCGAAGTTGCGCGAGAAGCGGAGCGCCCGAACGCGCGAATCGGCCGCGGCCGCCTCGCGCATCTGCGCGAACGTCGCGTCGCGGCTGCCGTCGTCGACCAGGATCAGCTCCCACCGGTAGCCCAGTCCGTCGAGCAGCCCGGCGATCCGCTTCGTGACCGCCGGGATGTTCCCTTCTTCGTTGAACGCCGGAACGACGATTGACAGGTACGTCGACATAACCCTTCTCACGCTGGCGCGGCGGCCGCGCTCGTCGCGCCGCCGCGCGTGTGTCGCAGGAGCCGCGACGGGTTACCGACCACGACCGACCCCTCGGCGACGTCGTGCCGGACGACGCTGCCCATGCCGACCAGGCTGTAATCCCCGATCGTGACCTGCTCGATGATCGAGCTGTTCGTCCCGAGGTAGCAGCTCCGGCCGATCCTGACACCGCCGGAGACGCAAACTCCCCCGGCGATGCAGGTGTAGTCGCCGACCACGCTGTCGTGGCTGATCACCGAGTTCGGCAGCACGATCACGTGGGCGCCGATCCGCACGTTCGAGGTGACCGACACGTTCTGCAGGATCACCGTGCCCGGTCCGAGCGTGCTCATGCGCGAGACGCTCGCGGTCGGGTGCACGATCGTCTCGAACCGCTCGAGCGGCAGCCCCGTCTTGGCGATGATCGCGTCCTTACGTGTGAAGTTGTGCTGGCTGCCGATCCCGTTGACGAAGCACGCCTCGGGGAACTCCGCCGCCGCGCTCAGCGGCCCGAGCACCTTCAGGCCGCAGATCTCCTTGCCCCAGTTGTCCCGGCTGTCGTCCAGGAAGCCGAGGCACTGGTAGCCGACGAAGCCGTCGTGGGTCGGGCCGGTCGCGTTGATCTCGTCGATCGTGTCGAGGATGTCGATGCAATTGCCGCCCGTGCCCATGATCACGATCTGCCTCGGGGCACGGGCCGGGCTCGGCCGCGGGCTCGTCACCGCGCCACCGCGCCCACGACAGCCGGCGCGCCGACGCGCCGGACCCGGTCGAGCGCGCGCCGCAGGGTCGCGGCGATGCGGTCGAGGTCGGCCTCCTGGAGCTGGGGGTAGAGCGGCAGCGTCAGCGACTGACGGAAGGCCCGGTACGAGCCCGGCAGGTCGCCCGGCTCGTAGTGGTACTCGCGGGCGTAGAACGGCTGCGCGTGCAGCGCGTAGGTGCCGAGCGTCGTCTCGACGCCCTGCTCCCGCATCAGCCCGATCACCGCGTCGCGGTCGAGCCCCTCGTCCAGAAGGACGACGTACGACTGGAAGATGTGCCCGCCCCAGGAAGGCTCCCGCGGCAGCGTGATCCCGCCGACGCCGTCGAGCAGCTCGGTCAGCCGGGCCGCCATCTGGCGCTTCCGCGCGATCAGGCCGTCCAGCTTGCGCATCTGGGCCACGCCGACCGCGGCCTGCAGGTCGCTCATCCGGTAGTTGAAGCCGGCCGCTTCGAAGGTGAAGCGCCCGTCGCGCCGCACGCCGCCGTGGCTGCGCAGCAGCGCGATCCGCTCGGCCAGCCCGTCGTCGTCGGTCGTGATCATGCCGCCCTCGCCGGTCGTGATGACCTTGCGGGGGTGGAAGCTGAAGCAGTTGGCGTGGCCGAAGCCGCCGACCCGGCGCCCGCCGTGGGTCGTCCCGATCGCGCAGGCCGCGTCCTCGACCACCGACAGCCCGTGCGCCCTGGCCAGGGCCATGATCGGCACCATGTCGGCCGCCAGGCCGAACGCGTGCACAGGCATGACCGCCCTGGTGCGCGGCGAGATCTTGCGCGCCATGTCGGCCAGGTCGATCGTGAAGGTGGCCGGGTCGACGTCGACCAGGATCGGGACCGCGCCCTGCTGCACGACCACGTTCGCGGTCGCCGGGAACGTGAAGTCCGGGACCAGCACCTCGTCGCCCGGCCCGATGTCGAGCACCACCAGCGCCAGGTGCAGCGCCGTCGTCGCCGACGTGGTCGCGAAGGCGTGCTTCGTCCCCACGTAGCTGCCCACCTGCCGCTCGAACTCGGCAACCTTCGGCCCCTGGGCCAGGTGGCCCGAGGCCAGGACCGCCCGCAGCTCGTTCAGCTCGTCGTCGTCGACGAGCGGCAGCGCCAGGCGAATTGGATTCTGATCCGGCATCTTCTCGCTCCTCCTCGCCTCAGCCAGCCAGCCGCTGCGTGCGGAAGATGTCTTCCCGCCGCCACTCGATCAGCCGCCGCATACCCTCGCGCACGTCGGTCCCGGCCGTGAAGCCGAGCAGCTGCTCGGTCTTGGTCGTGCTCGCCAGCCGGTGCGACACGAAGCTCTGGGCAGCCGGCCGGTACTCCGGCTTGAGCGACGAGCCCGACAGCTCGAGCAGCAGCCCGATCAGCTCGTTGATCGAGGTTGCCTCGCCGCTCGCGATGTTGAAGCACTCGTCCGTGACGTTGGCCCTGAGCGCGGCGACGTTCGACCGCGCGACGTCGCCGACGTACACGAAGTCGTACGACTGGCGTCCGTCGCCGAAGACGATCGGCGGCAGCCCGGCGTCGATCCGGTCCAGGGCCTTCATCATCACCGCGACGTAGGCGCCGCGGTAGTCCTGGCGCGGGCCGTAGATGTTGAAGTACCGCAGGCCGACCCAGTCGAGCTGCGACATCTCGCCGAACGCGCGCAGCATCTGCTCGCCGGCGATCTTGGTCGCGCCGTACATCGTCCGGTTGTTGAACGGGTGCTCCTCGCCCATCGGCGAGATCAGCATGTCGCCGTAGACCGACGCCGACGACGAGTAGACGATCCGCTTGACGTTCGCCCGCTGGCACGCCTCGATCACGTTGAAGGTCCCGGAGATGTTGACGTCCAGCGCCGATCGCGGGTTCTCGACGCACTGCAGCAGCCACAGGGCGGCCAGGTGGAACACGTAGTCCGCGCCCTGCAGTGCCCGGTCGAGCGCGGCCGTGTCGCGTATGTCGCCCTCGATCAGGCGCAGCTTCGGCGAGTTGATCGCCTGGCTGAGGTTGGCGCGCCGTCCGCGCACGAAGTTGTCGAAGACGACGACCTCGCCGACGTCTTCGTCGACCAGCAGGTCGACCAGGTGGGAGCCGACGAATCCGGCCCCCCCGATCACGACGATCTTGCTGCCGGAGATGTCCCGGGACCCGTTCATGCAGGCTTCTCTCCTGGATTGATTAGCCGAATCGCGCCGCCACCCGAACGCCCCGCCTCGATCAGCGCCTCGGCGAGCTGCAGGGCGCGCAGGCCCTCGGGCCCGCCGACCATCGGCTCGTGCCCCTCCCGCACGGCCGCGGCGAACGACTCGAGCTCGGCCTTGAGCGGCTCCTTGCGGTGGATCGCCACGCGGGTCACGCTCCCCTCGCCGACGCCGACGAAGTTGCTCAGCGCCTCCCACTGGCCGTTCGTGCCCAGGGGGTAGCGGCCGTTCTCGAAGAACGACAGCTCCTGGGTCAGGTAGTTGACGTGGTACATACCGTGTGCGCCGGTCACGGTCAGCTCGCGCGCCTTGACCGGCGACACCCAGTTGATGTCGAGCACGCCGAGCATCCCGTTCTCGAACCGCAGCAGCCCGAGCAGCATGTCCTCGTGCGCCGGGTGGACGCGGCGGTTCGTCTCGGCCGAGACCGAGGCGATCGGCGAGTCGAAGAGGTAGCTCAGCACGTCGACTTCGTGTGTCGCCAGGTCGAGGACCACACCCACGTCGGTGATCCGGGCCGGGAACGGCGAGTGGCGGCGCGAATAGACCATGAACACAGGCCCCAGGTCGCCAGCCTCGACCCGCCGCTTCAGCTCGGTCACGGCCGGGTTGAAGCGCTCGACGTGGCCGACCGCCAGCCGGACACCGGCCCGGGTCGCCGCGTCGATGATCTCCTGCCCGTCCGAGGACGTGATCGCGAGCGGCTTCTCGATCAGCAGGTTCACCCCGGCCGCGATCACGTCAAGCGCGACCGGCTTGTGCAGCACCGACGGCACCGCGACCGTGACCAGGTCGGGACGCTCGACCTCGAGCATCTGTCGGTGGTCGGCGTAGGCCGGCACGCCGAAGCGCCGCTCGACCGTCTGGCGGTTCGGCTCGAACGGGTCGGCGACCGCGACGAGCTCGACTCCCTCGAGCTCGGTGTAGACCCGCACGTGGTTGCGGCCCATCGACCCGGCGCCGATCACGGCCGCCTTCAGCGGTCCGGTCCCGCGGCGCTCGGCCACGGTCGGCTTCGCCAGCCGGTACATCTCGGGCACGGCGGTACCGTTCTTCTTGACCCGAACGGACGACTCGGTCATCCTGGTCCCCCTCGCGGCGCCACGATCTGGCAACACGGCCCTGGCGTCCGTCGTAGCGGCGCCAACCTTACGGGCCGCGCATCGTGATGCCGTCGAGAAGCTGTTGAGGTCATGTTGAAAGCCCCCGTCGGCAGGGCCGCCCTTCTCCACCGCCGGGTCAGGTCCAGAACGGGTCGGCGCTCGCGCCCTCGCGGTAGACGCCGTTGCCACCACGCCGGTCTGCAGGGTCGTACCGGGCGCCGGCGACGTGATGGTCGAGCTCGGCGCGATCGTGTCGGCCGAGGCGGTCGCCTGATGAGTCCCGGCTGGAGCGTGCTCGGCTGCACACCCATGTCCGCGAGCAGGTTCACCGTCGCCTGCCGCAGCCGTCCCCCGGAGTGCCGACAAAGGGCCTTACTTCGTTCCTACCGGTACTGCACCGTGCCGCACCTCCGGCAGCGGTAAAACATCCGGTTGAACGAGCTCAGCACGTAGCTCCAGCGATGTCCCACGAGCCAGCACAGGACTCCCGTGTTCAAGCGATCTCCCCCATCACCGACTACGGACCCGCCTGGAAGACGACGTCGACCCAGTAGTTCTCCGCGTTGAATGTCTGGTTCGGGAATACCGGTGACCCGCCGTACCGGTAGACGGCATTGCCCCCGTCGGTCCCGCTGGCCAGCGCCGTCAGCGGCCCGTTGGTCACCGCGGCCGTGAAGTAGGCACCGTTGACCGCGTACCGCCCGTTCGGCGCGTAGTAGGAGGCGACGTAGGTCGTGTTGGCCGCGATCGCGATCGGCGTCGCGAAGCTCATCTGCTGCCAGCCGCTGGCGGTCTCGCCGGTGACGGTCGCCCGACCCAGCAAGGCCCCGGTCCGCGACCACAGGCTCACGGTGTGGGTGCCGGTGTTGAGCGAGCCCTTGTAGAACCGTATGCCCGTGATCGTGCCGGCGACGTTGGCGCGGAACTTGACGCCGACTTCGATCGCCCGTGGGTCGTTCTCGTTCGCGGTCGCGGGTGTCGTCGAGCTACTCCAGATCGAGCTCGTCGCCGCGGCCGCGGTCGTGAAGGTGGCGTCGGCCGAGGTGGCCGGGTTGCCGGCCGCGTCCTTGCTCTTGACCCGGTAGTGGTACAGCGTGCTCGCGCTCAGGCCGGTCAAGGGCTGGGAGTGGCCGCTCACCAGCGCCGGGTCGAGCGTGGTCGAGCTGCCGTAGCTCGTCGTCGTACCGTACTCGACCTGGCTGTCGGACGCCTCGTCGGTCGTCCAGGTGATCGTCGCACCGGTGTCGCCGATCCCGGTCGCCTGCGCGCCCGAGATCACCGGCGGCGTGGTGTCGGAGGACCCGCCGACGCTGTCGAAGACGACGTCGACCCAGTAGTTGCTCGAGCTGTAGGTCTGGTTCGGGAAGCCGCCGCCGGTCGCGTACAGGTAGACCCCGTTGGGCCCGTCGGTCCCGTCGGCCAGCGCCGTGAGCGGCCCGTTGGTGACGGCGGCGGCGAAGTAGCCCTCGTCGAGCGCGTACCGCCCGACCGGCGCGTAGTAGGAGGCGACGTAGGTGGTGTTGGCGCTGATCGCGACCGGTGCCGGGAAGAGCACCTGCTGCCAGCCCGAGGCGGTCTCGCCGGCGAAGGTCGCGCTGGCGAGCAGCGTGCCGGTGCTGGTCCAGAGCTTGCCAACGTGGGTGCCGGTGTTGGCCGCGCCCTTGTAGAAGCGCACACCGGTGATCTGCCCGGTCTGGTTGGCGCGGAACTTCACGCCGACCTCGATCGGGCTGCTGTCGGTCTGGGACGCGATCGCCGGTGTGGTCGAGCTGGCCCAGACCGAGCAGGGGCAGCTCGCCGCCGCCACTGTCGTGAAGGTGAAGTCACTCGAGGTGGCGAGGTTGCTGGCCGCGTCCCGGCTCTTGACCCGGTAGTGGTAGAGCGTGCCCGACGTGAGGCCGCTCAGCGCCTGCGAGTGGCTCGTGACCATCGCGCCGTTGAGCGTCGTCGAGGAGCCGTAGGCGGTCGTGGTACCGTACTCGACCTGGCTGTCGGAGGCCTCGTCGGTCGTCCAACCGATCGTCGCGCCGGTCGAGGTGATCGCGCTCGCCGCCACGGCCGAGATGACCGGCGGGGCCGTGTCGGCCGCGGTCGTGAAGGTGAAGTCGCCCGACGTGGCCAGGTTGCCGGCCGCGTCCCGGCTCTTGACCCGGTAGTGGTGGAGCGTGTTCGCGCTCAGCCCGCTGAGCGTCTGCGAGTGGCTGGTGACCATGGCGGTGTTGAGCGTCGTCGATGAGCCGTAGGCGGTCGTCAGGCCGTACTCGACCTGGGTGTCGGAGGTCTCGTCGGTCGTCCAGGTGATCGTCGCGCCGGTCATGGTGATCGCGGTCGCCTGCGTGCCGCTGATCGTCGGCGGCGTGCCGTCGGTCCCGGTCGTGAAGGTGAAGTCGCCGGACGTGGCGAGGTTACTGGCCGCGTCCTTGCTCTTGACGCGGTAGTGGTAGAGGGTCGCCGCGCTCAGGCCGCTCAGCGCCTGCGAGTGGCTCGTGACCAGGGTGGTGTTGAGGGTGGTCGACGAGCCGTAGGCGGTCGTGAGGCCGTACTCGACCTGGGTGTCGGCCGCCTCGTCGGTCGTCCAGGTGATGGTCGCCCCGGTGCCGCTGATCCCGTTGGCCTGAACCGTCGAGATCGTCGGCGGTGTCGTGTCGTTCACGGTCGTGAAGGTGAAGTCGGCCGAGAACGTGGTGTTGCCGACCGCGTCCCGGCTCCTGGCTCGGTAGTGGTAGACGGTGTTCGCGCTCAGCCCGGTCAGCGCCTGGGAGTGGCCGGTCACCAGCGCCGGGTCGACGGTCGTCGACGAGCCGTAGGCCGTGGTGAGTCCGTACTCGACGAGGGTGTCGGCCGCCTCGTTGGTCGTCCAGGTGATGGTCGCCCCGCCGGTCGTGACGGCGGTCGCCTGAAGGTTGCTGATCGTCGGCGGCACGTTGTCGGCCGGGGTCGTGAAGGTGAGGTCGGCCGAGGTGGC
>DASXRJ010000351.1:0-2239 GCA_036506675.1 Nocardioides sp.
GGTGCCGTAGGCGATCCGGGTCTCGACCGGGATCGTGAAGTCGTTGTCCAGTCCGACCTGCACCTCGTACTTGGCCGCGCCGGGCACCGGCTCCCAGTCCAGGACCACGTCCTGCACGGTGCTGCCATTCTGCATGTCCGGGTCTGGGACCACCTCGCCCAGCGGGTTCACCGTGTACGTCGCCTCGTCGCTCCACAACGTCACCAGCCCGTTGCCGCGCTCGGCCCGGACCCGCCACTTCCAGTTGCCGGCCGGCTGGGGTGTGGTCATCATCAGCGACGTCCCCGGTGCCGAGTACGACGTCGGCGAGACCCAGTCGGCATCGCCCTCCGAGGTCACCTCGACGTCGTACCCCTCGGCGCCCGCGACGGCCGACCAGGTCAGCAACGGCGGCTCGGCGGGCTGCGCCAGCTCGACGCCGCCCACCGGGGAGACCGGGGTCGGGGCGGCGGTGGAGCCGACCGAGAGGCTGGCGGTCGACCAGCCGCTGGTCGCGCCGGAGGAGGTCACCGACCGGACCCGCCACGCGGCCGAGCCGGCCGGCAGATGCACGTCGGGTACGGCGCGGTTGTTGGTGGTGGAGACCGTGAAGACCGGGCTGTCGAACCCGGGAGAGTCGTCGACCTGGACGTCGTACTTCGCGGCGCCGACGACCTTGTGCCACGACAGCGTCGGCGTGCTCGACGACACCGGGCCGGACGGTGCGAGTCCCGACGGGGCCCCGATCGCCTGGGCCGGCGCGGAGAGCAGGGCGCTCCCGGCCAGAGTCAGAGACCCGAACAGCAGTACGGACAGCAGTCGTCTCGTCGAACCCACAGCCACGATGGCTCCCTCGTTGCGGTCAGCGGAACATCCGCACGCTAGGGAGCCCGGTCAGACCCGAGTAGGCGAACGGGTCAATCTGGCCCGAAGGAACTACCCGGTCCAAGCCGATCGGCCTACCGGTCAGCCGCTGTCGGTGTAGTTCTGGCCTGTGTCCCGATCCGACCTGGCCCGGGGACCGCATGACCGCCAATCCGCCTATCTGGAAGGCGACGACCGCCGCTCGGTTGATGTGTAACCTTGATCACACCAGAGCGCAAGGGGAGGTGTTGCATTGGCCGTCACGGCGATGAGGATCCCGACGCCGAGCTCCTTCGACACCCACCGAGTAATGAGCGAGGTCGTCGGGGAGCAGGTCCGGGAGTGGGAGGTGCACAACGCGGCCTCTCTCGTCGCGCTTGCCTGCGACGCACCGGCCGACCGGCCGTTCGAGGCGCTCGAGGTCAACCTCCAGCTGCCGCAGATCCACCTTGCCCTGGTGCGCGGCAGCCGCCACGTCGTCGGCCGCACCGAGGCGCTCGTCGAGTCCAACCCCACCGACGCGATCGCCGTCTACGCCGCGCTGCGGGGCGAGGCAATGCTGGAGTACGCCGGCCGGCGCCGCGCCCTCCACCCGGGCCAGCTGATGGTGTGCGACGCGGACCGGCCGTTCGTCCGCGGCTTCGGCCACGGTCTCGAGGAGCTGGCCGTGAAGATCCCGCGGCAGGCGTTCGCCGAGACCACCGGCCAGGAGACCGTCGGCACGCCGATCGTGATCGACGCCGGCCCTGACGATGACCTCTACGGTCGTGCCCTGGTGCGGCTGGTCGGCCGGGCGCTGCGCTGCGCGCACCCGGTGCCGGCCGACGAGCAGGCCGTGGTCGAGCTGGTCTCCGTGCTCGCCAACCCCCGCCGCACCAACCTCGCGGTCGCCCACCGTGCCGCGGCCCGGGCTTTCATCGAGGAGCAGTTCCACGACGCCGGCCTGTTGGCGGCGGACGTCGCCGCGGCGATCGGCGTCAGCGAGCGCACCCTCTCCCGCGTCTTCGCCGCTACGGGCATCAGCGTGCCGCAGCACATCCTGTCGCGGCGGCTCGATGCGGCCTACGGCGTCCTCTCCAGCCCGCTCGCCGAGCGGCTCCGCACCACCGACGTCGCGGCCGGCTGCGGCTTCTCATCGATGGCCTACTTCAGTCAGACGTTCCGGAAGCGGTTCGGCATCACCGCCGGCGAGGTCCGACGCGCGGCGCTTGCCTGAGCCCGCGCGTCTACGTTCTTATTTCCGCCAACTCCGCCCACGCTAGGTGACGCCCGTCCCAGCGCGTCAGCACACTTCCTTGTCACCCGGTTGAAATCGCAACCAATGCGGCGACCGACCGGCTCGACGAAGGAGTGAGGATGGTCATGAGGCGGGCTGCCCTAGCGGGCGCGGAGATCG
>DASXRJ010000352.1:0-6140 GCA_036506675.1 Nocardioides sp.
TGGTCATCCCGATCGTGGTGCCGCGCAAGGTCGTCTTCCTCGCGAAGTCCGACTACTTCAACGGCACGGGCGTCAAGGGCATGCTGTCCAAGGCTTGGTTCGAAGGGCTCGGCATGGTGCCGGTCGACCGCGAGGACACCCGGGCCGCGCTCAACTCGCTCGACATCGCGCTCGAGGTGCTCGGCCGGGGCGAGGCGTTCGGCATCTACCCGGAGGGCACCCGCTCGCGCGACGGGCTGCTCTACCGCGGCCGGACCGGGGTCGCACACCTGGCCCTGACCGCGGGCGTGCCCGTGGTGCCGGTGGGCCTCACCGGCACCGAGGACCTGCAGCCGGTCGGCACCCACATCCCGCGGCTGGCCAAGGTGACGATGCGGTTCGGCAAGCCGATCGACGTCACCGGCCGGTACGACGGCGTACCCCTCGGGCGGGCTCGGCGCGAGGTCACCGACGAGATCATGACCGCGATCCAGGCGCTGTCCGGGCAGGAGCTCGCGGGCCGCTACAACGACCGCGCACCCGACGCCTGACGGAGCGCATGACGCCCGCGTGACGACCGTCGCACGGTGACCTGGGTCGCCATTTGACGCGGTCCCGGGGATGCCGCCACTAGATTGTCGCCCGTGGTGGAGAAACCGATCGGCATCTTCGACTCGGGCTTCGGCGGGCTGACCGTCGCGCGGTCCGTGATCGACCAGCTGCCCCACGAGTCGATCCTGTACGTCGGCGACACCGCTCGCCAGCCGTACGGGCCCAAGCCGATCGCCGAGGTGCGCGAGTACGCCCTCGAGTGCCTCGACCACCTGGTCGACCTGGGCGTCAAGGCGCTCGTCATCGCCTGCAACTCCGCCAGCGCGGCCATGCTGCGCGACGCCCGCGAGCGGTACGACGTCCCCGTGGTCGAGGTGATCCTGCCGGCCACCCGCCGGGCCGTGGCCGCCAGCCGGACCGGCCGGATCGGCGTCATCTGCACGCACGCCACCGCCGAGTCCGAGGCGTACGACGACGCGTTCGCCGCCGCACCGCACGTGCAGCTGTTCACCCAGGCCTGCCCGCGGTTCGTCGACTTCGTCGAGCAGGGCATCACCGGTGGCGACGAGCTGCTGGCGGTTGCGCACGAGTACCTCGACCCGCTGGTGAGCGAGGGCGTCGACACGTTGATCCTCGGCTGCACGCACTATCCGCTGCTCACGGGTGTGATCTCCTACGTGATGGGTGACCAGGTCACGCAGGTCAGCAGCGCCGAGGAGAGCGCGAAGGAGGTCTACCGGATGCTCACCCGGACCGGCACGATGCGCGCCGGGGGCGAGGCGTCGTACACCTTCTTGACGACGGGCAGCCCGGGCGAGTTCGAACGGATCGGCCAGCGCTTCCTGGGGCCCGAGCTGCATGGCGCCAACCAGTTCGTGGGTGGTCTCGCGTGAGGCTGACCGTGATCGGGTGCGCGGGCTCCTACCCCGGACCCGACAGCGCCGCCAGCTGCTACCTGCTCGAGACCGAGCAGCACGGCCGGATCTGGCGGATCCTGCTCGACCTCGGCAACGGCGCGCTCGGCGTGCTCCAGCGGTACGTCGACCCGATGGTCATCGACGCGGTGCTCGTGAGCCACCTGCACGCCGACCACTGCCTCGACCTGTGCGGGTACTACGTCATGCGGAAGTACCACCCGCTCGGCCCCGCGCCGCGGCTGCCGGTGTGGGCGCCGGAGGGCGCGGCCGGCCGGATGGCGCGGGCCTACGACCTGCCCGAGGACCCGGGGATGACCGAGGAGTTCGAGTTCCTCGGCTACCCCGAGGGGAGCTTCTCGATCGGCCCGTTCACGATCACGGCCACCGAGGTGGTGCACCCGGTGCCGGCGTACGCCCTGCGGGTCGAGACCGCGGCCGGCGTACTCACCTACAGCGGCGACACCGGCCCCTGCGAGGCGCTCGACCGGGCCGCGGACGGCGCCGACCTGCTGCTCGCCGAGGCGAGCTTCTACCACGGCGTCGACAACCCCGAGGACCTTCACCTGACCGGCCGCGACTGCGGTGACACGGCGACCAAGGCGGGCGTCGGCCGGCTGGTGCTCACCCACGTGCCGCCCTGGCACGACCGCGGTCGGGTCCTCGAGGAGGCCCAGGCCACGTATGACGGTCCCGTCGAGCTGGCCGCCACCGGAGCAACCTTCGTGATCTGACCCAGACCCCCACGAAGTGGCGAAAGTGGCCCCGCGAGGTGGCGAAAGTGGCCCCGCGAGGTGGCGAATCTGGCCCTAGGTGCCCCTCAGGTCGGCGGCCGACCCGCCGCGATCAACCTGGCGTCGGTGTCGGCGTCCGCCCACCCTCCCGAGATCCCGATCACCGCGAGCGCGCTCGTGGGCATCGGCCGCCAGCGTCCGGTCAGCCGGGCGAGCAGGTCCTCGAGACCCGGGTTGTGGCCGACCAGCACGACCGAATGCAGCTCGTCGGACAGCTCCTGTACGACGTCGAGCAGCTCGCGATCGGTGGCGGCGTACACGCGGTCGTCGAGGCGGGCCTCCGGCGCGTCGGCGAGCTCGGCGGCGGCCAGGTTCCAGGTGGCCGTGGCCCGGGCGGCCGGCGACACGATTGCCAGGTCGATCGGGTCGAGGTTCGCGGCCATCCAGGCGCCGGCCTCGGGGGCCTGTCGCAGGCCACGGGGCGCCAGCGGGCGGTCGACGTCGGCCTCCCCGCCCGACCAGTCCGATTTGGCATGCCGGAGCAGGGTCAAGGTGCGTGAAACCGGGTGCGACGGGACCATGCGTTCAGTCTGCCCGCGGATCCACCGCCTAGGGAACGGCCCGGATCAGACCCGGCCGTGACCGGCCAAGCAGGGATTGATCGAGCCCCGGTTGACCGGCTCCGGCGGCCAAATCTGCGGGGCGGGCGTCGTGGGGAGGCACGGGCAGCGCGGAGGTCGATGGAGACGGGCGTACCTAACGACTGGCAGTTCGGCGAGGCAGACGGCAGACCCACGCGTGGCCGCATGATCGGGGTTGCGAACTGCCAGTCGTTCGGTACGCCGGGACCGGCTCGCGACCCGCCAGCGCGCCGGAACAGTCGCTCGGCAGTTCGTTGGTTTAACGGGCCGCCCTAGCCAAGGGTGTCGGCGCCGACCGCGAACTGCATGCCGACCGCGACGCGCGCCGGCCGAGCCACGAGCCGCAAACCCGGTCCAACAACCCGGTCACGCCGGCAAGACCAGCCCCCGAGCCAACATCAGCCCAGGGCCAGGCGGCGACCAGCCCCAGCCCGGCTCAGACCCAGCCGGCGTCGTGCACGCAGATGGCGATCTGCACCCGGTTCGTCGCCGAGAGCTTGTCGAACAGCCGCGACACGTGCGCCTTCACGGTCGGCACCGAGAGGTAGAGCTTGGCCGCGATCTCGGCGTTGCTGAGGCCCTCGCCAACGGCGAGGGCGACCTCGCGCTCGCGTTCGGTGAGAGTCGCGAGCCGCTCGCCGGCGGCCTCGGCACGGCCCGGGGCCGCGCCGTCGCGGACTCGCCGGATCAGGGTGGCGGTCGCGGTGGGGGACAGCATCGGCTCGCCGTCGGCGACCTTGCGGATCGCGTCGACGATCTGCGCGGGCGGCGTGTCCTTGAGCACGAACCCGTCGGCGCCGGCCGCGATCGCGGACACGACGTACTCGTCGCCGTCGAAGGTGGTCAGCACGATCACCCGGGGCGGTGAGGACGCCGCGTGCAGGATCCGGGTCGCCTCGAGGCCGCCCAGAACCGGCATCCGGATGTCCATGAGTACGACGTCGGGCCGGTGCTCGCGCGCCGCCGCCACCGCCTGCTGACCGTCGCCAGCCTCGGCCACCACCTCGAGGTCGGACTGGCCGCCGAGCATGAGCCCGAGCGCCGAACGCACCAGCGGGTCGTCGTCGACCAGCAGCACCCGGATCATGCGGCCCACGGTATCCAGCCGTGCAGCACGAACGTCGACCCGTCCTTGCGGTGCTCGAGTACGCCGCCGCGCAGCGCCGCCCGCTCACCCAGCCCGACCAGCCCCAGCCCCGCCCCGGGAGCGCCAGGGATCGAGGCGAAGCCGAGCGGGTTGCGCAGCATCACGTCGACCCCGGACTCGGGCGAGCCGCTGAGCCGCACCTGCACCAGCGCACCGGGCGCGTGCTTGCGGGCGTTGGTCAGGCCCTCCTGGACGATCCGGTAGACGGTCCGGCCCACCAGCTCCGGCACGTCGTCGGCGGCCAGCAGCTCGGTGAACTCGATGTGCATGCCCGCGCCCCTGGCCTCCTGGATCAGCCCGCGCAGGTCGGCGTACGTCGGTTGCGGGCGGTCGAGCAGCTCGCCCGTGTCCGGCGCCCGGAGCACCCCGAGTACGGCGCGCAGGTCGGTCAGTGCCTCGTTGGCCTGGTCCTTGATGATCGCGGCACTCGAGCGCATCTGGTCGGCGGTGAGGTCCTCGCGGTAGGCCAGCGCGCCGGCGTGCATGGACACCTGCGAGATCCGGTGAGCGAGTACGTCATGCATCTCGCGCGCGATCCGGGCCCGCTCGTTGCCGCGGGCGCTGGAGATCCGCAGCTCCTGCTCGGTCTCGGCCCGCTCGGCCCGGTCGCGCAGGGTCCAGAGCAGCTCGCGACGCGACCCGATGTACATGCCCCAGCCGAGGATGGCCACGTTGAACGTCACGTTGACGAAGAAGTCGAACCAGAAGTTGGGGTCCCGGCCGAAGTCCTGCGTGTCGGCGTACCCCTGGCCGGCGATGACGCCGACCACGCCCACCACGATGATCGGCACCAGCTGCCGCCGGGTCGCCAGCGAGACCGCCGCGAGCGTGGCCGGCCCGGCCGCCCCGCCGGAGAACAGCGTCATCAGCCCGGTGAGGACCGCGACCGTCAGGGGCCAGCGCCGGCGGAGCATCACGAGAGGGAACGACGCCAGCCCGCCGGCCGTGTCGAGCCAGAACAGCACCCGGTGGTCCTCCCACTGCGCGGTCCAGGCCTGGGACCAGATCAGCAGCGAGATGCCGAGACAGACCGCCAGCCGCCAGGCGTGCGAGTACCACTCCAGCGGCGGCTGGAATCGCTCCGGGCTCGGGCGGGTGGACACGCCCCGATGGTAGGGCGACCGGCACCGCGGCGACATCTCCCTCCGTCCCGGCCACCCCCTACTTTGGTCGGGTCAGGTCGGAACCCGGGACGGATGTCCGGCGGCCGAACACCGGGCAGGGTGGGGGCCATGATCAGTGTCGATGGCCTCACGAAGAAGTACGGCGAGTTCGTCGCCGTCGACGACGTGAGCTTTGTCTGCAGGCCCGGTCGGGTGACCGGCTTCCTCGGCCCGAACGGCGCCGGGAAGACCACCACCATGCGGATCATGGTCGGGCTCACCCCGCCGACCCGCGGCGGCACGACCATCGGCGGTCACCGGTACTCCCAGATTCCGAACCCGGGTCGCCACGTCGGCGTACTCCTCGACGCGTCGGCGCAGCACGGCGGCCGCACCGGCCGCGAGGTACTCGCGCTCGGCGCGCAGACCATGGGGCTGCCGAAGTCGCGGGTCGACGAGATGCTGGCGCTGGTCAGCCTCGACGAGCGTGAGGCGAAGCGCCGGGTCCGCAACTACTCGCTCGGCATGCGGCAGCGGCTCGGCATCGCACACGCGCTGCTCGGCGACCCGTCGGTGCTGATCCTCGACGAGCCGGCCAACGGCCTCGACCCCGCCGGCATCCGCTGGATGCGCGGCCTGCTCAAGTCGTACGCCGACCGCGGCGGCACCGTCCTGCTCTCCAGCCACCTGCTCAACGAGGTCGAGCAGATCGCCGACGACATCATCATGATCGGCCGCGGCAAGATCGTCGCCCAGGGCACCCCGCAGTCGCTGATGCAGCACGGCGGGACGTTCGTGAAGGCCGTCGAGATGGACCAGCTGGTCCGCGCGCTCCGCGAGTCCGGTCTCTCGCCCGCCCCCCTGGGCGACGGCGTCCGGGTCGAGTGCGAGGCGCTGCAGGTCGGCAAGATCGCGGCCACCGGCAACATCACCCTGGTCGAGCTCCGGCCGGCCGACGGCGGCCTCGAAGACCTGTTCCTCGAGCTCACCGCCGACACCCAGCGCGAAGGAGACCTGGCATGAACACCCCATTCGAATGCTCGCTTCGCTCCGCTTCGAACGGGGACCCC
>DASXRJ010000353.1:0-9310 GCA_036506675.1 Nocardioides sp.
GGGGCTGGAGTGGCGGCTGGTCGTCGTCGCGCACGCGCAGGAGGAGGCCTGGCCGGACCTGCGGCGCCGGTCCACCCTGCTGCGCGCCGACCGGATCGGCACCGACGGGATCGTGCCGCCGGTGACCACGCGCGAGCTGCTGCTCGAGGAGCGGAGGCTGTTCTACGTCGCCTGCACCCGAGCCCGGCAGCGGCTGGTCGTGACGGCCGTCGCGTCGGCCGAGGACGAGGGCGAGCAGCCGTCCCGGTTCCTCGCCGAGCTGGGCGTGCCCGTCGTACCCGTCACCGGGCGGCCGCCCCGGCCGCTGTCGATGCCCGGCCTGGTCAGCGAGCTGCGGCGTACCGTCGCGGACCCGGAGACCTCCCCGGCCCTGCGCGACGCTGCGGCCCGGCGGCTCGCGAGGCTGGCCCGCGAGGACGTCGGTGCGCGCGCGCTCGTGCCGCAGGCCGACCCCTCGACGTGGTGGGGCACCCGCGCGGCCAGCCGGTCCGTGCAGCCGGTCCGCGATCCCGAGCAGCCGGTGCCGATGTCGGCCACCATGCTGGAGTCGATCACGACCTGTCCGACGCAGTGGTTCCTCGAGCAGGAGGCCGGCGGGGTGGCCCGCGCGCACCAGTCCGCCGGGCTCGGCCAGCTCGTGCACGCCATCGCCGAACGGGTCGCCCAGGGCGAGCTGCCCGGCACCCCGGCCGACGTCGACACCCTGATGGCGCACGTCGACGAGGTGTGGGCACGCCTCGAGTTCCGGACGCCATGGTCGCGGGCGCGTGAGTACACCCGGATCCGGGCCGCGCTGACCCGGTTCCTCGAGTGGCACTCGCGCAACCCGCGCGAGGTGATCGGCACCGAGCAGCGCTTCCGTGCCGTCGTACGACTGGACGACGGGGAACAGGTCCGGCTCAGCGGGTACGCCGACCGGCTCGAGCTCGACGCCGACGGGCGGGTCGTGGTGGTCGACTTCAAGACCGGGCGTACGGCGCCGTCGGGGCCGGCCGTGCAGCGGCACCTCCAGCTCGCGCTCTACCAGTACGCCGTCGACAACGGCGCCGTCGACGAGCTGCTGCCCGCCCCCGGCCGGTCCGGTGGCGCCGAGCTGATCCAGCTGGGCCTCACCGAGGGCGGCGAGACCGCGCAGGTGCAGGCCCAGGGCGTGCAGACCGACGAGACGCCCGAGCGCCGGGTGCTCACCGGCGAGCTGGCCCGGGCTGCGGCGCTGTTCCGCGCGGAGACCTTCCCGGCGGTGGCCGGTCAGCACTGCCGTGACTGCCGGTTCGTGCCGCTCTGCCCGGCTCGGAGCGCGGGGCCGGTGCTCGGCTCATGACGACCATCGACTCTCCGGAGCAGCTGGCCGCGGTCATGAAGACCGGCTTCGTGCCCAGCGAGCAGCAGTGGCGCGCCATCTCGGCGCCCCTGGCGCCGGCGGTCGTCGTCGCGGGCGCGGGTTCGGGCAAGACCACGCTGATGGCGGCCCGGGTGGTCTACCTGGTCGTCACCGGGCAGGTCCGGCCCGACCAGGTGCTCGGCCTGACCTTCACCACGAAGGCCACCAGCGAGCTGCGCAAGCGGATCCGCGACGCGCTGCGGGCGGCCGGCGTACTCGGGGAGGCGGTGGCGGCCGGGGACGACGACGTACTCGAGCCGACGGTCGCCACCTACAACGCGTACGCCGCCAGCCTGCTCACCGAGCACGGCCTCCGGATCGGGCACGAACCCGACACCCGGGTGATCACCGACGCGGCCCGCTACCAGCTCGGCGCGCGGGTGGTCGAGCGGCACACCGGCGAGATCCGGCAGCTCACCGACCACCCCGAGACCGCGATCCAGAACCTCCTCGCCCTCGACGGCGCCATGAGCGAGCACCTGGCGTCGCCGCCTCGGGTGCGGTCGGTCGACGCGGAGGCGCGGGCCGGTTTCGAGCGCGCGATGGCGGAGGAGGCGGCGGGCAAGAACCGCAAGACGTACGTCGGCGCCAGCGCCGACGCGATCAGCGCGATCGACCGGCGGGCCGAGCTGCTGGGGCTGGTCGAGGGCTACCGAAAGCTCAAGCGCGACCTCGGCCTGATGGACTTCTCCGACCAGATCGAGCTGGCCGCGCGGCTGGCCGACGAGCAGCCCGAGGTGGGGGTGCAGGAGCGCGACAAGTACGCCGTCGTACTCCTCGACGAGTATCAGGACACCTCGGTCGCGCAGGCCCAGCTGCTGTCGCGGCTCTTCTCGGGGCCGGCGGGTCACGGGCTGGGCCACGCCGTGACCGCCGTCGGCGACCCAAACCAGGCGATCTACGGCTGGCGCGGGGCGTCGGTGTCCAACATCCTCAACTTCGCCGAGAGCTTCCCGGCGGCGACCGGGGTGGTGGAGACCTATCCGCTCACGGTCAACCGGCGCTCCGACCGGCGGATCCTCGAGGTGGCCAACCGGCTGGCCGAGCCGCTGCTGGAGCGGTTCCCGCAGGTGCGGGCGCTCGAGGCCAAGCCCGAGGCGGCCGAGGGCGTCGTACACACGCGGGTCTTCGAGACCCATGCCGACGAGCTCGACTGGCTGGCCGGCGCCGTGGCGGAGGCGCACACTCCGCAGGACGGCGGGGCCTGGTCGGACATCGGCGTACTCACCCGCGACAACGCGCACGCCGCCGACGTCTTCGACGCGCTGACCGGTGCGGGGATCCCGGTCGAGATCGTCGGCCTGTCCGGGCTGCTGCGGCTGCCCGAGGTGGCCGAGGTGGTCGCGATCCTGCACCTGCTCCACGACGTGACCGCCAACGCCCAGCTGCTGACCCTGCTGGCCGGCCCGCGGTGGGCGATCGGGCCGCGCGACCTCAGCCTGCTCGGGCGGCGGGCCGCCGACCTCGCCGGTGGCAGCCGGCGCGACGGCGGCGCCGACACCATTGCCGGGCACCTGGCGGCGATTACCGACTCGATCGACCCGTTCGAGCTGCCCGCGCTGGGCGACGCGCTCGACGACCCGGGCGACCTGCCCTACTCGCCGGAGGCGCTGGAGCGGTTCGGGCTGCTGGCGGCCGAGCTGCGGATACTGCGCGCGTACGTCGGCGAACCGCTCCTCGACACCGTCCGCCGGATCATCGACACCACTGGCATCGACGTCGAGCTGGCCTCCGCGGTGAGTCCGGCCGCGGCCGCGAGGCGCGACAACCTCGACCTGTTCGTGAAGGCGGTCGCGGAGTTCCAGGCGGTCGACGGCGACACCACGCTGCCCGCGCTGCTGGCCTACCTGACCGCCGAGGACGACAAGGGCAACGGCCTCGACATCGCCACCCCGACCGCCGCCGACTCGGTCAAGCTGCTTACCGTGCACCGGTCGAAGGGGCTCGAGTGGGCCTCGGTCTTCCTTGTGGGGGTGTGTGCGACCCGCTTCCCGTCCAACCGGTCGCGGTCGCTGTGGACCTCGTCGCCGTCGGTGCTGCCGGCGCCGCTGCGGGGCGACCGGGTCGACCTGCCCGAGCTCGGGGGCTTCGACAAACCGGCGCTCGACGCCTATCGCCAGGCGACTCGCGACCACGATGCGGAGGAGGAGCTTCGCCTTGGGTACGTCGCGTTCACCCGCGCCGCGCACCGGCTCTGGGTCACGTCGTACAACTGGACGGCCCGGACCACCGGCTTCGGCCCGTCGCCGTACCAGGAGGTCGTGCGCGACCAGCTCGCCGACTGGGGCGAGCCGGTGACCGGCTGGCTGGACAAGCCCGCCAAGGGCGACCCCAATCCGTACGACGGCCTCGACCCCGCCATGCCCTGGCCGGTGCCCGGAGTCGGCCGCGAGGCGACCCTGCGGCTGGCCGCGGCGGAGCTGGTCTCGTCGGTCGACCCCGACGCCCCCGACGAGGTCGACATGGTCGAGGCGGCCCGCGTGGCCGACTGGGACGCCGAGATCGACCGGCTGCTCGCCGAGGCCCGTCGCGAACGCTCGCAGTCGGTCGTCGTACCCCTCCCCGGCAGCCTGTCCGCGACCGCCGTCGGCCGGCTGCGCGACGACCCCGACGGGTTCGCCCGCGAGCTGGCCCGGCCGATGCCGCGCCCGCCGTCGTCCTCGGCCCGGTTCGGCACCCGCTTCCACGCCTGGGTCGAGGCCCGCTTCGGCCAGCAGGACCTCTTCGATCCCGACGAGCTCCCCGGCCGCGCCGATGCCGGCATCGACGACGAGACCGACCTCAAGGAGCTGATCGCGAACTTCGAGTCCGGCCCCTTCTCCACCCGCGTCCCGTACGCCGTCGAGGCGTCCTTCGCGCTGGTGCTCGGCGGCCAGGTCGTCCGCGGTCGGATCGACGCCGTCTATCTGGGAGGGGAGTCGGTCGAGCCGGGGTCGGTCGAGGCGGGGTCGGTCGACGCTCGGCCGGTCGAGGCTCGGCCGGTCGAGGCCGGGACCGGCCCCTTCCTCGTCGTCGACTGGAAGACCAACCGCGCCCCCACCGCCGACCCCCTCCAGCTGGCCATCTACCGGCTGGCCTGGGCCGAGCTCCAGGGCGTCCCTGTCGACCGGGTCCGCGCGGCGTTCTACTACGTCCGCACCGGCCACCTCGTCGAGCCCGATGACCTCCCCGACCGGGCCGCCCTGGAGTCGCTGCTCGACGTGTGATCTGATCCGCCCGTCCCGCCGAGCCCGGCCGTCATGGCCAGATCGTGCACCATGCATGGTTTGGTCATGGATTCCTGAGCGGCGGATGGCCAAAGCGCGCACCATGCACGACTTGGCCAATGCGCCCGCCCTCAGGAGGACCCGGGCCGTCCCGGGAAATGCGGGCGCCAGGCGTCGGAGAGCCGAGACGGTACGCCGGCCAGTCCGCGGGCACGCAGCAGCCGCCAGACCTTGAAGACTGTGAGTTCGGGCTCCTTGTAGATGCCGCGGGAGGTGACGACCAGGATCCGCCAACCGTCGTCGTCGATGCCCTCACGTCGCGAGAGGTCGGCCTCCCACTGCTCTTCGCGCTCGATGTGGTGGCGACCGTCGTACTCGACGATCACCTTGACCGCCGGCCAGCTCAGGTCGTAACGCCGGGCGGGTGAGCCTGGCTCGGCGCGGAACGTCGAGTTGATCGCGGGCTCTGGGAGGCCCGCCAGGACGAGCAGCATCCGCAGCCGGGTCTCCATCGGCGACTCGACACCCTCGCGCACGAAGCCTGCCGCCCGGCGGGCGAGTCGACCGGCCGCGCCGGGCAGCTTGCGGCAGCGAGCGACCAGGCGGGAAGTCGTCGTCAGCCCCTTCGACACCAGGTGGTCGCCGACGACCACGAGGTCCACCAGGTCTAGCAGCGACGCGAGTTCGACGAACAACTGTTCCGGGGCCGAGACTCGCAGCTCGCGCACGATGTCGACGTCGGCGGTGCCGGTGACGTGACACCGGATGCCCTCGCGTTGCCGGCGCTGATCGGGATCGAGCACGGTCACGTGCTCGGTAGGCAGCGTCGGCACCGGGATCCCGCGCAATCGGGCGGCGGTGGTGTGGCTGGCGAAGGCGGTGCGGTCGAACAGGGCGAGTACGGCGGCCGCCCGGATGTCGGCGGTGATCGGCACGCCCGCGTCGACGTACACGCCGCGGATGATCTGCGTGAACCGGGCCTGCCGGATCAGGCGACGATCGAGCCCCGCCGCCACCAGGTCACCCGGCGTGAACGGCCGGCGGGTATCGAGCTGCTTGGCTGGCGACTCCTGGCCGCCAGAATCTGACTCGGAGGCGGGGCACTCGGCCGGGTCGGGGTGCATGCCGTCGAGCGTGCCCGGTTCCAGGCTGCGAGCAATCCGTTATCCACAGGCACCCGGTCATCAGCCGTCCGCCGACCGATGGCCAAACCATGCACCAGGCACGACTTGGCCGCCCTGGCCTCGCCGGCCGATGGCCAAACCATGCATGGTGCATGGTTTGGCCACCGCGAGTCGAGGGCCAACTCCGGCCAACCCCGGCACCCCTACGCCAGCACGGCCTCGAGCGCGATCTCGACCATGTCGCCGAACGTCTGCTCGCGATCCCGCGCGCTGACCTCCTCACCACTCACGAGCTGGTCGGACACCGTGCAGACGGCCAGCGCCCGCCGGCCGCGCCGGGCGGCCAGGGTGTAGAGCGCGGAGGCCTCCATCTCGATCGCGAGGACGCCGTACTCGACCATCCGGGCCATCAGCTCGGGGCGCGGGTTGTAGAAGGAGTCCCCGGAGAACACCAGCCCCACGTGTACGCCGGCCCCGCCGCCGGCCCGGGCTCCGGCCGCATCCACGGCCGCCCGGAGCAGCCCGAAGTCGGCCACGGGGGCATAGTCGAGGCCCTCGAAGCGGAGCCGGTTCATCGAGGAGTCCGTGCACGCACCCGAGGCGATCACGATGTCGCGCAGAGCAAGCCGCGAGGACAGCGCCCCACACGAGCCGACCCGCACGATCGAGGCGACGTCGTACGAGTCGAAGAGTTCGTTGGCGTAGATCGCCAGCGACGGCTGGCCCATGCCCGACCCCTGCACGGAGACGCGCGATCCGCGCCAGGTGCCGGTGTAGCCGAGCATGCCGCGCACCTCGTTGTAGCACTTGGCGTCGGAGAGGAACGTCTCCGCGATCCACTTGGCCCGCAGCGGGTCTCCGGGCATCAGGACATGGGGCGCGATCTCGCCGGGTCCGGCGCCGATGTGGGTGGTCATGATCGTCATCGTAGGGGCGGGTAGCGTGCGACTCGTGACCGTCAGCAGCCTCCCGCCACACGTCGTACTCTCCGCCCGGGCCCACGAACGACACGGCCTCCACCGCCATGACGACGACTGGCTGGCGGCCCGCTGGGCGGCGCCGGACACGCTGGTGCTGGTGGTCCGTGGCAACCGGTTGCGGGCCGTCGACGGGCGGGTCACGTGGGTGTCGCCGGCGCAGGCGCCGGAGGGGGAGCGCGTGCTCCTGGGTGAGTACGACGGTCGCGCGCGGTTCGCCGTACTCGTCGACGACCGCGAGACCGGAGACGACTGGGTCGGCCTGCGCGCGGTGGTGGCCACGCTGGTCGACGACGAGGTGCCGGCCTCGGTGGTGCTGCACGCGATCGGCCTGGCCGAGTGGCGCTGGTCGACCCGGTACTGCCCGAGGTGCGGCACCACGCTCGAGCCCCGCGCGGCCGGCCACGAGCTGCACTGCCCGGGCTGCGGTCGGCCGCAGTTCCCGCGTACCGATGCGGCCGTGATCATGGCCGTCGTGCACGGCGAGTCCGGCTCTCCCGAGGAGAGACTGCTGCTGGCCAGGGGCGCCGGCTGGCCCGAGGGCCGCTACTCCACATTGGCCGGCTTCCTGGAGCCCGGCGAGACGCTGGAGGACGCCGTACGCCGCGAGGTCGCCGAGGAGACCGGCGTGGTCGTGGGCGAGGTGAGCTACTACGGCAACCAGCCGTGGCCGCTGCCGGCGAGCCTGATGCTGGGCTTCACGGCCCGCGCGGAGACCGACGAGATCGAGATCGACCCCAAGGAGATCACCCACGCGCGGTGGTTCACGCGCGCCCAGCTCAAGGCGGCGTTCGACGACGGGACGCTGCTGCGTCCGACCGGCGTCTCGATCTCGCGCTCACTCGTCGAGCACTGGTACGGCGAGCCGCTCGGCGACTGATGACCGCGTCAGACGAGGGCCGCGAGCTGGGCCTTCACCTGGGCCAGCGACGGGTTCGTCTGCGCCGAGCCGTCGGCGTACACGATGGTCGGGACGGTCTGGTTGCCCCCGTTGATCCGCTCCACAATTGCCGCAGCCGACGGCACCTGCTCGATGTCGATCACCTGGTAGGCGATGCCCTCGCGGTCCAGCTGGCTCTTCAGCCGGTGGCAGTAGCCACACCACGGGGTGCTGTACATCGTGATCGAGCTCATCTGGAACCTACTGTCCGCATCGCCGTCTAGGGTTGCTGCCGGCGGTCGATCCGCCGTCCAGCCATACATGCAGAAGCCAACCATGCCGGTGAGGAGATTGTTCCCATGCACCCCCTGCTCGAGGACCTCGACCCTGAGCAGCGCGAGGTCGCCGAGGCGGTCCGCGGGCCGGTGCGGGTGCTCGCCGGAGCCGGCACCGGCAAGACCCGCGCGATCACCCACCGCATCGCGTACGGCGTCGCCACCGGCGTCTACCAGCCGGCCGAGGTGCTGGCCGTCACCTTCACCACCAAGGCCGCCGGCGAGATGCGCGAGCGGCTTCGGTCGCTCGGCGCGCCCGGCGTCCAGGCCCGCACCTTCCACTCGGCCGCGCTGCGGCAGCTGCGCTACTTCTGGCCCCAGGTGTACGGCGGCGAGCTGCCGACCCTGACCGAGTCCAAGCTCGGCATGCTGGCCAGTGCCGCCAGCCGGCTGCGGGTCAAGCCCGACCAGGCCACCCTGCGCGACCTGGCGTCCGAGATCGAGTGGGCCAAGGTCAGCAACGTCTCGCCCGACCACTACCCGGCGCTCGCCGAGAGCCGCGGCCGAGCCGTCGCCGGCCTCGAGGCGGCGCTGGTGGGCCGGATCTTCGCCGGATACGAGGACGTCAAGCGCAACCAGGGCCGGATGGACATGGAAGACGTCCTGCTTCTCGGCGCCGCCCTGCTGGCCGACGACGAACGGGTATCGGCTGCCGTCCGGCGGCAGTACAAGTTCTTCACCGTCGACGAGTTCCAAGACGTCTCGCCGATCCAGTCGGCCCTGCTCGACCTGTGGCTGGGCGGTCGCGACGAGATCTGCGTGGTGGGCGACCCCGCGCAGACGATCTACAGCTTCGCCGGCGCGAGTCCGTCGTACCTTCGTGACTTCGTGGGCCGACACCCAGGCTCCAAGTCCGTCGACCTGGTCCGCAACTATCGCTCGACGCCGCAGGTGGTCGATGCCGCCAACCGGCTGCTGGCCGGTACGTCGAGCCGCGGCGTCGAGCTGCGTGCCCAGCACCCGGCGGGACCCGAGGTCTCCTACGCCGCCCACCCCGACGAGGTGGCCGAGGCTGGGGCCGTGGCCGCGAAGATCCGCGAGCTCCACGACCAGGGCACGCCGTGGCGGGAGATGGCGGTGCTGTTCCGGATCAACGCGCAGTCGGAGGCGTTCGAGGACGCCCTGGCGGCCGCGAGCGTGCCCTACGTGATCCGCGGCGCGGCCAGGTTCTTCGACCGGGCCGAGGTGCGCCAGGCGGTCACGCTGCTGCGAGGCACCGCGCGCGGCGGCGTACTCGCTGACGAACCGGTCGAGGACGTCCGCGCCACCCTCGCCGGCCTGGGCTGGGCCGCCCAGCCGCCGGAGGGCAGGGGAGAGGCGCGCAACCGCTGGGAGTCCTGGCAGGCGCTGGTCAGCCAGGCCGAGGAGTTCTTCGGCGGCGGAGGTACGACGCTGGGCGCGTTCGTC
>DASXRJ010000354.1:0-4907 GCA_036506675.1 Nocardioides sp.
CGCGAGCACGCCGTACACCACCGCAACGGTGACGCCCTCCGCCGCGCTCAGCCCGACCGACCCGAACGCCCACGCGGCCGCGCCCTCGCGCGGGCCCCAGCCAGCGATGTTCGTCGGCACCGCCGAGGCCATCAGCACGACCAGTGTT
Source organism: Nocardioides sp. (assembly GCA_036506675.1). Classification (GTDB taxonomy): domain Bacteria; phylum Actinomycetota; class Actinomycetes; order Propionibacteriales; family Nocardioidaceae; genus Nocardioides. Next base: position 149 of record DASXRJ010000354.1, read on the forward strand.
AGTGGCAGCAGCCGACCCAGCGACACGTCGGTCCCGGTCGCCCGCACCGCGACCAGGAACACGACGGCGTGGCCGAGCACGGCGATGGCCGAGGCAAGCACGATGCCCGGCCAGGCCCGCGGCGCGAGGACCGCGTTGCGGAGGTCGGTGGTGACGGCGTGTGCGATCCGGGCCGGGAGGCGACGTGGGTTCAGGCGCAGGGGTACGGCGACGAGCGCGACACCGACGACGACCGCGACCGGCCAGGCGACGAGGTGACGCGAGCCTGCGGGCCAGGGCAGCAGGAACAGCACGCCCACCGTCAGCACCATCTGTACCGCAAGCCCCGACGCCCGCTCCCACGCGACGGCCCGCAGGCTCCGGCCCAGGTCGCCGACTTCACGCCCGTGGCGCACGGCCCGGTGCACGTCGCCCACCACCCCGCCGGGCAGCGTGGCGTTGAGGAACTGGGACCGGTAGTACGCAGCCACCGCGGTCCTCAGCGGCATCTCGACGCCGAACCCGCCCGCGACCAGCCTCCACCGCCACGCACAGCACAACGTGGTCAGCGACGTGATCGCCACAGCGGCGGCGAGCGCCCATCCGGTCGTCAGTCGGAGCCCGTCCACCAACGGGCCGGCGCCCACCTGCCACACGAGGACGGCGAGGATCGCGGCGCCGCCCGCCAGGCGCGTCCAGGTCCAGATGCTTCGGCTGATGGCAGCGGCTCCGATCTCCTGGTTGGTCCCGTTGACAGTGAAACGGCGGCCACGGGCTGCTGGTTCATCCGGTCATCTGGCGATCTCGGTCAGCACGGCCGACAGCTCGCGCGAGGTCTGTGACCAGTCGGAGAGCGTCAGTCGCCGGGACCTGGCCGCCGCGCGGAGCCGCGCGCGCTCTCGGGGGTCTCCCAGCCACCGGCACAGCGCCTGCGCGAGAGCCTGCGGGTCGCCCGGCGCGACCAGCAGGCCGGGCCGGCTGCCGTCGGCGGCGTGGCCGAGAGCCTCCGGCACGCCACCGACTTCCGTGGCCACGACCGGCAGCCCGCGGGCGAGCGCCTCGGTGACGACCATGCCGTAGGTCTCGGCCTGCGAGGCCAGCACCAGCGCGTCCGCCTCCGCGTAGGCGCGCTCGAGTCCGGCGTCCGTGAGCGGGCCGGTGAAGCACACCCGGTCGCCGAGCCCCCTCTCCTCGGCCTGCCGGCGCAGCCCGTCGACGAACTTCACGTCGAGGTCCAGTGAGCCGACGCAGACGCATCGCCAGCCCGGGTCGTCGACCGTGGCCAGCGCATCGAGCAGGAGGTCGTGGCCCTTGACCGGGGTGACGGCTCCGACACAGAGCAGCCGGCCGCCGGACGGCGACGCCGGTGCGACGTCGGCGACGTCGACGCCCGGCGACACGACGAACACGCGATCCTCGGGCAGCCCGTAGTGGTCGAGCAGCCACCGTCGGGTCCAGTCGCTCGTGGCCACGATCGCGGACGCCGCCGACAGCGCGGCGACCTCGCGCGGGTCGTCCAGCGGCATGTGCAGCAGTACGACGAGCCGCAGACGGTCGGCCTCCGGCTCCAGCACCTCCGGGATCACGGACGCCAGCAGGCCGTCGACCAACACCCGTCCGCCGTCCGGCACCCGGGCCAGCGCCGCAGCCACGGCCACGCGGGCCGCCGCGTCGGGCCGGGGCCACCGGCCGAGCACAGCGTGCTCGCGGACCGACCAGCCGAGCGCCACGAGCCCGCGACAGGCCCGGCGGTCGTACACGTTGCCGCCGCTCGGCCGCCGCGGGTCGTCGATCCCGTCCGGGACCACAACGTGCACCTCGGTCACAACGACCGCTCGTAGCCCGCCGAGGCGATGGGCGACTCGCGCAGCGTCACTCCGATCCGGGCCAGCCCACTCGCGGGCTCCCCGAGCCCGCCGGCCGCGACACGGTCGGCGAGCCGGTCCGCGATCAGCCTGGCGAGGACCTCCGTGGTGGTGTTGCGGCCGGCCAGCTCGGGCACCTCGTCGAGGTTGCGGTAGTTGAGGTCGGCAAGAACGCCGTGCAACTCCTCGGCGGCCCGGCCGATGTCCACCACGATGTCGTCGGAGTCGAGCTCCTCCCGGGCGAAGGTCGCGTCCACGACGAACGTCGCTCCGTGCAGGCGCTGCGCTGGGCCGAACACCTCGCCGCGGAGGCTGTGCGCGATCATCACGTGGTCGCGGACGGTGACACTGAACATCGGTCCTACCCTTCGTCGTAGGTCAGCGTGTGGCACAGCGCGGGCAGCCGGCCGGCGGCCAGTCGGGCCATCACCTCGGGCAGCTCGTCGAAGCGGGATGCGCCGGTGAGCAGCGCGTCGAAGGCCGGGTCCCGGAGCAGGTCCAGCGCGAGCGCGCGCCGCTCGGCGGTGGTACGCCGTCCGCGCCGGGCCGCCGCAACGACGCCGACCTGGCTGGCCCGGATGCCCAGGCGTCCGGAGTGGAAGGCGCCGCCGAGGGACAGCTGGACCGGCCGGTCGCCGTACCAGCTGAGGTCGAGGACCGTGCCGTCCGCGGCGAGAAGGTCCAGGGAGAGCTGCAACCCGGTGGACGTCGCGCTGGCGTGCATCACCAGGTCCTGGCCCCCGGCCGCGTCCTCGGGTAGCGCGAAGTCGACGCCGAGGGCGGTCGCGGTGGCCGCGCGGGTCTCGTCGACGTCCACGAGGGTCACCCGCGCTCCGGGCATGCCTCCGACCAGCCGGGCGACGCAGCACCCCACCATGCCTGCGCCGACGACCGTGATTCGGTCGCCGACCAGCGGCGCGGCGTCCCACAGGGCGTTGACCGCGGTCTCCACCGTCCCGGCGAGGACGGCCCGCTCCGGCGGGACCTCGTCCGGGACCACCGTCACGGCGTCGGCCGGCACGACGTACGCCGTCTGGTGGGGGAAGAGACAGAAGACGGTGCGCCCGCACAGCTCGTCCGGACCGCACTCGACGATGCCGACGTTGAGGTAGCCGTACTTCACCGGGCCGGGGAAGTCGCCCTCCTGGAACGGCGCCCGCATCGCGTCGTACTGGGTCTGCGGTACGCCGCCCCGGAACACCAGCGCCTCGGTGCCCCGGCTCACCCCGGACCGCAGCGTGCGCACCAGCACCTCGCCCGGGCCAGGCTCCGGCAGCCGGACCGGGCGGATCTCGCCCCGGCCGGGTTCGCGGATCCAGAACGCGCGTGCTTGTGTCGGCACCCGCAGACTCCTCCTCCCGCCCGGATGAACCGAAGCGTCGCCTTTCCCGTATGACTGTCGTACCCCTATATACGGAGGCACCGTGCGTCGGGTTCAGGGTCGACTGCGCAGCCGGGTCCAGGCCGGCCCGCTCGCCGGCTTCGGTTGCCTGCTCGCGCTCCTCGGTGTGCTCGCGGCGACCACCGGCCTCGACGCCTCCGGCTGGGCGACCGGCGTCGCCTGCGGAGCCGGCCTTGCCGCCCTGCTCGCCCGCGCGCTGGCGCGTCACGGCCACGACGGCCTGGGGCCGGCGGACCGGGTGACACTGGCTCGCGCGATCCTCGCCTGTGGGGTCGCGGCGCTCACGGCGGACTCGTTCGGCGGCCAGGCGCCGGTGGCGATCCTCGTGGCGCTCTCGACGGTGGCGCTGGTCCTCGACGGGGTCGACGGCCGGGTCGCTCGGCGTAGCGACACCGCCTCGGCGCTCGGGGCGCGCTTCGACATGGAGGTCGACGCGTTCCTCATCCTGGTCCTGAGCGTGTATGCCGCACGTGCGACAGGCTGGTGGGTGCTTGCGATCGGTGCCGCCCGCTACATGTTCGTGGCCGCCGGCTGGGTGCTGCCGTGGCTGCGCGGTTCGCTGCCGCCCCGCCACTGGGCCAGGGTGGTCGCCGCGATCGAGGGCATCGCGCTGACCGTCGCGGCGGCCGGCATCCTGCCTGATGCCGTGACCACCGTCGTGCTGCTCGCCGCGCTGGGGCTGCTGGCCGAGTCGTTCGGCCATGACGTCTGGGGGCTGTGGTGCCTGGCCGGAGGCCGGCCCGGCGCTCGTGCCCCCGTGACCTCCGCGCTGGCGCTGCTCCTGGTCTGGGCTGCGCTCCTCGTGCCGGACCACGTCGGCGACCTGTCGCCGGCCGCCTTCGTCCGGCTCCCGCTCGAGGGTCTGCTCTTCGTCGTCCTCGTTCTGGTGCTGCCACCGAGACCCGCGCGGATCCTCGCGCTGATCGGCGGCCTCGGACTCGGCGTGCTGACGATCCTGCGGCTGCTCGACATGGGCTTCTACTTCGCCTTCAACCGTCCCTTCCACCCCGTCTACGACGCGGCGTACGCCGGCTCCGTGCTGGGCCTGCTCGGCGACTCGATCGGCCGCGCGGGCGCCGTCGTAGTCCTCATCGGAGCCGGACTGCTCTGCGTAGCCCTGCTCGCCCTGCTGCCGCTGTCGGCGGTGCGCCTGGTCCGGCTCGTCGCGAGACACCGGCGGCCGTCGATCCGGATCGTCGCCGTCCTGGCCGCGATCGCGACGGTCTCCGCACCGACCGGCGCCCGGCCGGAGCCGGCCGGACATGTCGCCTCGACCGCCGCTGCTCGGCTCGCCACGCAGGTTCGTGACGACCTCCGCGACCAGCGGGAGTTCGCGCGGGCGCTCGAGCAGGATCCGTTCCGCGAAACCCCGGACGACGACCTGCTGACCGGCCTGAGGGGCAAGGACGTGCTTCTGGTCTTCGTCGAGAGCTACGGACGCACCGCGCTCGACTCCCCTGTGGTCGAGTCGGCGCTCGATGCCGGGGACCGGCGGCTGCAACAGGCTGGCTTC
>DASXRJ010000355.1:0-3214 GCA_036506675.1 Nocardioides sp.
CGCGGACCTCGCCGACGATGATCCGGTCCGGCCGCATCCGCAGGCTGTTCTTGACCAGGTCGCGGATGTGTACGGCGCCGCGTCCCTCGATGTTGGCCGGCCGGCTCTCCAGCCGCACCACGTGGTCCTGGTGCAGCTGGAGCTCGGCGGCGTCCTCGATGGTGACGATCCGCTCGTCGGCCGGGATGAAGGCCGACAGCACGTTCAGCGTGGTCGTCTTGCCGGCGCCGGTCGAGCCGGACACGACGATGTTGAGCCGGCCCCGGACGCAGGCGTCGAGGAAGGCACAGGTGCGCGCGGAGAACGAGCCGAAACGGATCAGGTCCTGGGCGGTCAGCGGGTCCGCCGAGAACTTCCGGATGGTCAGCGCGGAGCCGTCGATCGCCAGCGGCGGCACCACGGCGTTGACGCGGCTGCCGTCGGGCAGGCGGGCGTCGACCATCGGGCTGGACTCGTCGACCCGCCGGCCGATCCGAGACACGATCTTGTCGATGGTGCGGCGCAGGTGCGGCTCGTCGGTGAACCGGGCGTCCGCCTTGAACAACCGGCCCTGCTTCTCCAGCCAGATGCTGTCGTGGCCGTTGACCATCACCTCGGTGACCTCCTCGTCGCGCAGGAACGGCTCGATCGGGCCGTTGCCGAGGATGTCGTCGGTGATCTCCTGGGTCACCCGGGCCCGGTCGGGACCAGAGAGCGGGCGCTCCTGGGAGCCGAGCACGTCCTTGAGCACCTCGCGGACCTTCCGGCCGAGCTCGACCTGGTCCACGTTGGCGTCGTACAGCTGAGGGCCGAGCTGCTTGAGCAGCTCGGCCTGCACGTTGGCCTTGAGCTCCTCGATCCGGTCGTTCTGGGTGTTGGCCAGGGCGCGCAGCCGGCTGTCGACGTCGCCCTTCTCGGAGGAGCCGTCGCCGGCCGAGCCGGGGCGGTGCTCGATGCGGTGCGTGCTCTGCTGGCCCTGCTGATGACCCGGCTGCTCGCCCGCCCGATGACTGGGGTCGGCGGACCGGTCTGATGAGTCGGACCAGTCGGGGGTCTTCGCGAGCGAGGTAGGCGACGCGGCGGGGTGGACGAGGGAGGTGCCGGGGAACGGTCCCGTCGCGACGTCGTATCCGGTGGGCTGGGTGGTGCCGTCGGCCACCGGCTCGCCGGCGGTCTCAAGCGTCGCCTCGGGGGCGGTATCGGCGGCCGCGGTCGCGCGGGCCAGGCGGTTAGCGAGGTTCATCGGTCATCCCTTCCGGAGCCGCATCCGGCGGCCGCGCCGGTCGTTGTGGGCCGAACTGGCGTGTGGTGAGCCGGGCAGCCGCTCGTCGCCGACCATCTCGGCCGCGAGCCGGCGGAAGGCCTTGCTCACCGGGTGCTGGCCGTTGGCGAGCAGGATCGGCTGGCCGGCGTTGGTGGCCGCGGCGACGTCGATCGAGGTCGGGATGGGTGTGGTGATCGCGAGCCCGAGGATCGTCTCCACCTTCTCCCGCGCGATGCCTACCGCGTCGTCGGCTCGGTTCAGCACGAGGTGCCGGTGGTCGACGGCGATGTCGAGCAGGTCGAGGGTCTCGAGGGCGATCTTGACGTTCTTCAGGGTCGGTACGTCGAGGGTCGCCACCAGCACGCACTCGTCGGTCTCGTCGAGCGCCTGCAGGGTCTGCTCGTCGAAGTTCGGCGCGGTGTCGATCACCACGAAGTCGAACTGCTGCTTGAGTACGCCGAGCAGCCGGGTCACCAGCCGGGCCGTCACCCGCTCACGGGCGTCCGGCGTGGAGGGTGCGGCGAGCACCATCATGGAGTCCTCGTGGCGGGTCAGCAGCGACTCCACCAGCGGGAAGTCGAGTCCGTCCTCACCACCGATCGCCTCCGCGATCGAGTGCGAGGGGAAGAGCTGGAGCGTGATCGCGACGTCACCGAACGCGAGGTCCAGGTCGACCAGGCAGACCTGCCGGGCGCCTCGTTCCGACAGCGCCAGGGCCAGGTTGATGGCGGTCGTGGTCTTCCCGACGCCGCCCTTGGGGGAGAAGATCGTGATCACCCGGCCGACGTGGGCCACGCCGCCGGGTCCGCGAAGAGCCACCCAGAGCGCCTCGGCCCGGGCGACGGCCGCCTCGATCCCGCTAGCGTCCTCGGCGAGTACGACGTCGCGCGCGCCGGCCTGCATCGCGCGCGACAGCACCGTGGTGTCGACCGACCGCAGGACCAGGATCACGCTCGTGCTCGGCGCCGCCACCCGCAGCCGCTCGCAGATCGCGGTCGCCTCCTCTATCGGGAGACTGGGGCCGAGCAGGACGGCGTACTCCTCGCTGCGGTTCTGGAGGCGCGCGAACAGCCGCTCGCCGGATTCGACGGCGTGCGACCCGGCCGGAAGCAGCCCGATCAACTTGGCGATGACCTCGGGGTCGGGGTCGACGACGACTGGCATGCGGGAGTCCTCACTGGAACAAGTTCTGGAAGGTGACCCCGAGGCCATGCGGAACGTCTGTCTCCTTGGTCAGGAGACCGAAGGCCACCTCGCCGTTGTGCGCCGCGAACAGGACCTTCTCGGCCTGCTCCTTAGTGACGGCGATGGTGAGGAGGGCGTTGGGCAGTACCTCGGTGGTGGAGGTTCCGTCCTCGGCCTTGGTCGTGGTGGTGCCCGGAGCCGTGGAGCCGACGCCGATGACCTGGACTCGGGTCAGCAACAGCCGGGACAGGCCCTCGGTAGTCATGAAGATCGCGACCTCGGAGCCGGGCGTCACGAAGCCCGCGACCCGAGCCGGGTCGGTGAGGTTGACCGAGATCGCCATCAGGTCCTTGGGAATCGGCAGCACGCTCGACTCCGCGGCCCCGCCGAACTTGGAGGCGATGATCTGCTCGCCCGGATAGATGGTGGTGGTGGCGACCTTGCCGGTCAGGCTGCTGGTCTCGGTCAGGCCGCCCGCGAGGAGCTGGTTGCGCGGCACCGCCTCGAGCTGGAACTTGCCCGCCTCCGCGGCGGCCTCGACGGTCTCACCGGGAGAGATGACCTTGGTGGCCTCGAGTACGTCGACCGAGTCGTACTCGTGCGCCACGCGGGCGTCCGCGCTGCGTACGTACATGAACACCAGCAGGGTGCCCAATGCCGCCACGACGGCGGCAACTGACAGTAAAACGCCGCGACGAGCCATCCAGCACCTCAACTCCGGTCGGTGGAGATGAGCCGGCCACGGTCCCCCCAGACCGGCCCTCCACGAATACGATCGGGGTCAAC
>DASXRJ010000356.1:0-10997 GCA_036506675.1 Nocardioides sp.
CGTCATACCTGCACCGTACGACGCTCGGGACGCTGGGCACTTTTCGCCACGTCGGAGGGCCATTTTCGCCACCTCGTGGGGCCAAACTCGCCACCTCGCGGGGCCAAACTCGCCACCTCGGAGGGCCAAACTCGCCACCTCGCGGGTTCCCGAGTTCGCGGGTTCCCGAGTTCGCGGTCGGGAGGTCAGCGGGACTTGAACGCCTCGACGGCGGTGGGGAGGGTGGGGAACAGCCGGTCCTTCCCGACCCGGTCCAGGAAGCCGGAGGGCGCGAGCTCGTTGGCGAGGTCCTGCTTGAGCCGGGCGATCGCGAAGACGATCCCACGGCCGGCCAGCTCGGCCCGGAGCGCCTCCAGCGCGTCGACGGCGGTGATGTCGACCTCGACGATCGACTCGGTGTTGAGCAGGAACCACTCCGGCGGCGGGTCGGCCGCGTCGACCGCGGCCAGCGCGCGGGCCCGGAAGTCCTCGGCGTTGGCGAAGAACAGCGGCGAGTCGTAGCGGTAGACGAGCATGCCCGGTACGCCGCTCGCGTCCGGGTAGTCGGCGACATTGTGCATGCCCGCGACCCCCGGCACGTAGCCCTCGACCGCGTCGTGCGGCCGGGCCACCCGGCGGAGCAGGTCGAGGATCGAGAGCCCGATCGCGACCAGGATCCCCGCCAGTACGCCGGCCGCGACCACCCCCACCACCGTGGCCAGGGCCAGCACCAGCTCGCTACGCCGGAAGGCGGCGAAGCGGCGGAGCTCCCCGACGTCGACCAGCCGTACGGCGGCGTACCCGACCACCGCTGCGAGCGCCGGCATCGGGAACTCCTCCAGCACCGGCCGCAGCGCAACGACCGCAAGCACGGTCGAGACCATCGTCACCATGCCGGTGAGCTGGCTCCGACCGCCGACCGCGTCGCCGATGGCGGTCCGGCTGCCGCTGCTGCTGACCGGGAAGCCCTGCATCAGGCCGGCACCCAGGTTGGCCGCGCCCATCGCCAGCAGCTCGCGCTTGGCGTCGATCCGCTCGCCGTGCCGGGTCGCGAAACCGCGCCCGGTGAGGATCACGTCGGTGTAGGCGACGAACGCCACCGCCAGCGCCGGCCAGAGCATCGCCGTCACGTCACCGAGGCCCACGTCCGGCAGCCCGGGCGTCGGCAGCGCCGCCGGGATCGACCCGATCACCTCGACGCCGCGGTCCGGCAGGCCCAGGACGATCGACGCGACCGTGGCGGCGACCATGCCCGCCAGCGCGACGGGAGCCCGCGGGAACCGGGCGCTGGCCGCCAGCATCGCCACCAGGGTGGTCAGGCCGAGGGCCAGGGTCGGGTAGCTGACCTCGTCCAGGTGGCGCGCCAGGTGGGCGACCTCGCCGGCGAACCCCTCTGTGTCTCCGGGTACGCCGGTCAGGTTGCCCAGCTGCGAACCGACCATCAGCACCGCGATCCCGGCCAGGTAGCCCACCAGCACCGGGCGGGACAGCAGCTCCGCCAACACCGACACCCCGGCCGCCCAGCCGATGACGCACAGGCCCGCCACCACGAAGCACAGGGCCACCGCGAACGCCGTCGGGTTCGCCGCCGCGCCACCCACGGCACCGATTGCCGCGGCCGTCATCAGCGCGGTCGTCGACTCGGGACCGACCGAGAGCCGCCGCGAGGTGCCGAGGAAGGCATACCCGGCCAGGCCGCCGATCGACGCCCACAGGCCGACCACCGCGGGCAGGCCGGCGAGCTCGGCGTACGCCATCACCTGCGGGACGAGGTACGCCGTGATCGTCACGCCGGCCAGGAGGTCCCCGCGCAGCCAGGAGGCGCGGTAGCCGCGCACCCACGCCGGCAGCGGAACTCGGGCGTGCATACCAGCACGGTAGGCGGCGGACCGCGCGTCGGCCAGGGGTCCCGCGCGGCACCGACCAACGGCCCTGCCCGGACCGGCCGAACGCGGAGCACGCTCGGACCATGGCCCAACCGATGTTAAGCCCGACCACGCTGACCTTCCTGGGCGGCACCCAGACCGTCACCGGCAGCAAGTTCCTGCTCGACAGCGGCGGGCGGCGGGTCCTGGTCGACTGCGGGCTCTTCCAGGGCGTTCGCGACGTACGCCGTCGCAACTGGGAGCGGCTGCCCGTGCCGGCCGCGACCATCGACGCCGCGGTGCTGACCCACGCGCACCTCGACCACTGCGGCTACCTGCCGGTGCTGGCCCGGGACGGCTTCACCGGCCCGATCATGTGCACGGCCGACACCGCGCGGCTGGTCGAGATCGTGCTGCGCGACGCGGCCCACCTGCAGGAGGACGAGGCGCAGTGGGCACGGCGTACCGGCATGTCCCGGCACGAGCAGCCCCGGCCGCTGTTCGACACCGCCGACGCCGAGCGGGCCATCGCGCTGCTGCTGCCGGCTCTGCGGCACCAGCCGACCGGGCTCGACAACGGCTTCGCGGTCGAGTTCTACCGCGCGGGCCACATCCTCGGGTCGAGCTTCCTCGTGGTCAGCCGCGGGGAGACCCGGCTGGCGTTCTCGGGCGACCTGGGCCGGCCGGACCACCCGCTGCTACAGCCCCCGGAGAGCCTGCCCGAGGTCGACCACGTGGTCGTCGAGTCGACGTACGGCGACCGGGTGCACGACGGGCGCGGGACCGAGGAGCTGGCCGACGTACTCACCCGCACCCTGGACCGAGGCGGCGTGGCGCTGCTGCCGGCCTTCGCGGTCGACCGGACGCCCATGCTGCTGCATGAGATCCGGAGCCTCATGGCCGACGGCCGGGTCCCCCAGGTGCCGGTGTACGTCGACAGCCCGATGGCCATGGCCGCGCTGGACGTCTACCGCGAGGCGCTGGGCGCCCCCGACTCCGACTTCCGCGATGAGCTGACCCAGGGCCCGGACCCCTTCGACCCCGGCCGGCTGCGGCTGGTGCACGGGGCCATCGAGTCCGAGAAGCTCAACGACCCGCACTACCCGTGCGTCATCGTGTCGGCGTCGGGCATGGCCACCGGCGGCCGGGTGATCCACCACCTGGCCAAGCAGCTTCCGGTCTCGCGCAACACCGTCGTACTCACCGGCTATCAGGTGGCCGGCACCCGCGGCCGCGAGCTGGCCGACGGCGTCCGGCAGGTCAAGATCCGCGGTCGCTACGTGCCGGTGCGCGCCGAGATCGCGAACATCCGCGGCTTCTCCGCGCACGCGGACTCCGGGCAGGTGATCGACTGGCTGAGTACGACGACCGAGCCGAGCAGCGTCTTCGTCGTACACGGGGAACCGGCGTCGTCCGACGCGCTGGCCGCGCAGATCCGGTCGAAGCTCGGCTGGACCGCCGTCGTACCGGAGCACCTGGAGCGGGTCCGGGTCGACTGACCACCAGACCCGGGACCAACAGCCCTGCCACAGGCAGGCGTTCGGTGCCTAGCGTCGACAAAGACCGTGCAGACGATCAGGAAAGGCAGCCCCCAGCCATGACGACGACTCGACGGCCGGAACTGGACAGCGCGAGCGGCCGGGCCCCCGAGGCCGCGGCCCAGGCGGGCGTGGACGTCCTGCTCGCCGACGGCCGGATCGCGACGATCCGCCCGATCACACCTGAGGACCACGACGCCGTACTCGCGCTGCACGAGGCCGTCGGCGACGACAACCTGCGGCTCCGGTTCTTCTCCGCCAACCGCATCGCCGCCCGTGGGTACGCCGAGCGGCTGGCCGCCGCAGACCGGGCGGCTCCCGCGCTCGCGGCGTACGTCGACGGGCGGATGATCGCCGTCGCGGCCGCCGAGAACGCGCGGCCCGGGACCGCCGAGGTGTCCTTCCTGGTCGCCGACCAGGCGCACGGACTCGGCCTCGGCACCCTGCTGCTCGAGCACCTGGCCGCGGCCGGCCGGGACCACGGGATCCGCCGGTTCACCGCCGACGTGCTGGCCGAGAACACCGGGATGCTGCGCGTCTTCAGCGACTGCGGCTTCGACGTACGCCGCCAGACCGACCGTGGGGTGGTCAGCCTGGAGCTGGACCTGACCGTGACCGGTCGCGCGGTCGCCGCCGCCGATGCCCGCGAGGCGACCGCGGAGGCGCGGTCGATGGCCCCGCTGCTCTACCCGCGAAGCGTCGCGGTGGTCGGCGTCCGGCGTGAGGGCGGCGGCATCGGGCGCGCCGTACTCGACTCGATCCGGAGCGACGGCTTCGCCGGCGACCTGTACGTCGTCCACCCCAGCGCCCGGGAGGACGCCGGGCTGGCCCGCGGGGTCGATGACGACACGGACGGCGTGCAGGTCGTGACCTCCTTCGCGGCCTTGGATCACCCCGTCGACCTGGCCGTGGTCGCGGTGCCGGCCGCGCGGGTGCTCGACGTCGTACGCGAGGCGGCCGAGGCCGGGGTCCGCGGGGCCGTCATCCTGTCCTCCGGGCTCGGCGAGGTCGGCGAGGAGGGCGCCCGGCTCCAGCGCGAGCTGGTCGACGTGGCCCGCCGGCACAGCATGCGGCTGATCGGCCCCAACTGCCTCGGCCTGCTCAGCAATGACCCCGAGGTCAGGCTCAACGCCACCTTCTCGACCTCCGCCGCACACCGCGGCGGCGTCGCCATCGCGTCGCAGTCCGGCGGGGTCGGGATCATGCTCCTGGATCTGGCGCGCGAGTCGGGCCTGGGCGTCCAGTCGTTCGTGTCGCTGGGCAACAAGGCCGACGTCTCCGGCAACGACCTGCTGTGCGCCTGGATCGACGACGGCCGGGTCGAGGCCGCGGCGCTGTATCTGGAGTCGTTCGGCAACGCCCGGAAGTTCGCGCGGCTGGCCCGCCGGTTCGCCGAGCGCAAGCCATTGCTGGCGGTCGTCGGCGGCCGGTCGGACGGCGGTCGCCGGGCGGGTGTCTCGCACACCGCGGCCGCGGCCGCGCCCACCGTCGGGGTCGACGCGCTCTTCGCCCAGGCCGGCGTGATCGGCTGCCCCGGGCTCGAGGAGCTGGCCGACACCGCGCGGCTGGTCACCGGCCAGGCACTGCCCGCCGGGCCCCGGCTGGGGATCGTCGGCAACGCCGGAGGGCTCGGGGTCCTGGCGGCCGACGCCGCCACCGCGAACGGGCTCGTGGTCCCGCACCTCTCGACCGAGCTCTCGGAGCGGATCGTGGACGCGGTCGGCAGCCCGGCCGGCGTGAGCAACCCCATCGACCTGGGCGCGGGCGCCGGTGCGGACGGCATGCGGTCGGCGGTGACCACGCTGCTCGCGTCGTCCGAGGTGGACGCCGTACTCCTGATCGTGGCCGGGACCACCGCTGCGACCCCGGGCCTGTGCCTCGACGGCCTCGCGGCCCGCGACCTCGACACCGACAAGCCGTTGCTGGTCGTCCCGTGCGGCGGCGTGCAGGTCCCGAGGGGGCCGGGGCTGATCTCCTTCCGGTCCGTGGACGACGCAACGGGGGCGCTCGCGCGAGTCACGACGTACGCCGCGTGGCGGGCGGCCGCGACCGCGTCTCCCCGCCAGCCGACCGTGCCCGGCGGTCCGGCGGTGGCCGACTCCGACCGGGCCCGGAGCCTGGCGCGGACCTTCCTGGGCCGGCGGCCGGGGGGCGGCTGGGCGGGCTTCGAGAGCGCCCGCGAGCTGCTGTCCTGCTTCGGGGTGGCCGTGCCGGGCACGGTCGTCGCCGGTGGGTCGGCGGCGGTCCGGGCGGCCGACTCGCTGGGCTATCCGGTCGTGGTGAAGGCGGCCGACCCGGACGTCGTACACAAGACGGAGCGGGGGCTGGTGCGCACCGGGCTGATGGGATCGGGCGAGGTGGCCCGGGCGGTGACCGGGTTCGCTGCCGAGCTGGCCACGACGCGGCCCGCCGTACTCGTGCAGCCGCAGGCGGCACCCGGCGTGGAGGTCGCGGTGGGCCTGGTCCGGGACCCGGGTTTCGGCCCGCTGGTGATGGTGGCCGCGGGCGGGGTCGCCACCGACGTGTGGGACGACCGGGTGTTCCTGATGCCGCCGCTGACGGCGGCGGACGCCACCCGGGCGGTGCGGTCGCTGCGGATCTGGCCGCTGCTCGCGGGGTTCCGCGGCTCGCCCGCGACCGACGTAGCCCGGCTCGAGGAGCTGGTGCTCGCCGTCGGGCGGCTGGCCCAGGACGTGCCGGAGGTCGCCGAGCTGGACCTCAACCCGGTGATCGTCGGGACCTCCGGGCTGACCGTGGTCGACGTCAAGGTGCGGCTGGCGAGCGGCGCGGCCGACGACGTCGGCGTACCGCGTCAGCTGCGGCGTCCGGTCTGAGCGCCACAGGGACCATTTTCGCCACTTGGCAGGGCCGAACTTGCCGCTTCGCAGGGCCAATTTCACCACTTCGTGGGACTTGTGGCCCGTGCGTAGGAGGGGGTCGAGAACGGAGCATGGAAGGCATGAGCGAACCGATGCAACTCAGCTACGGCAAATGCCTGGAGCTGTTGACGGGCGGCGTCGTGGGCCGGGTGGGCCTGTGTACGCCGGGAGGCCCGCGCATCGTTCCGGTCAACTACTCGGTCGTGGACGACGCCGTGGTCTTCCGGACCCAGCCGTACAGCCTGCTCGGCACCTACGCCTGGAACACCAACCTGGCCTTCGAGGTCGACCACATCGAGTACGACACCCACCGGGCCTGGAGCGTCGTGGCGCTGGGCCGCGGCTCGATGGTCGAGGACGAGACCGAGCTCGCCGCGATCCGGGCGTTCTGGGACCCGCGGCCCTGGGTCTCGGGGCCGCGACTGGTCTACGTCAAGCTGCGCTGGGACAGCCTCACCGGACGGCGGCTGGGGGCCGGCTGGACGCACGACAACGAGATGCCGGTACGCCGAATGGTCTGACCCCCCTGCCGCTGAGCCCCATTCGTTGTCAGGATGGGCGCCATGGCAGGCGAGCAGATCGAGGCAGCGACGTCCGACCTCCCCCGTGGAGCACAGGCACTGCTCGCCGCTGTGATGGCGATCAGCTCCGACCTCGACATGCACAACGTGCTGGACCGGATCGTGGTGTCGTCCCTCGAGCTCACCGGTGCGAGGTACGGCGCCCTCGGCGTGATCGGCACGGACGGGCACCTATCCGACTTCATCGCCCACGGGATCCACCCCGACGTCCGCGCGGCGATCGGGGAGCTCCCACATGGCCGCGGCATCCTCGGTCTGCTGATCGAGCACCCGGAGACGATCCGGCTGCCCCGCCTGCAGGACCACCCCGCGTCGTACGGCTTCCCTCCGCATCACCCGCCGATGACGACGTTCCTCGGCGTACCCGTGCGGATCCGCGGCACCGTCTTCGGCAACCTCTACCTGACCGAGAAGCTCGGCGGGATCCCGTTCACCGAGCAGGACGAGATGCTGGTCCAGGCGCTCGCCTCGGCGGCCGGCTTCGTCATCGAGAACGCCCGCGCCTACACCCTCAGCGAGCTCCAGCGTTCGTGGCTCGAGGCGTCGGCGCGGCTCAACGAGGCCCTCCAGCCGCCCGTGGAGGTCGACGACGCGCTGCAGCAGGTCGCGGTCGCGACCCGCACGGTCTCCAGCGCGTACGCCGTCGGCGTACTCTCCAGCGAACTGCCCGCAGACATCACGCAGGCGGGCTCCCGTGATGCCGGTCGCGACGGCAGGTCCCCGATCGTGATCCGGGCCAGCGACGGCCGCGACGCGGCCCGGCTGCCGGAGCTGGCCGACCAGCTGAGCGACCAGATCCGCAGGGCCGCTGCCGGCGACGAGCCCGGCGCCGTACCCCTGGCGGACAACCGGACGGCGCTGGTGCTGCCGATCCGGGCCCGGCTCTTCGGGTCGGCGGTGCTCCTGGTCGTCATCGACACGCACAAGGCGGTCACCGGGCTGCCGAGCAAGGAACGCGAGCTGATCACGTCGTTCGCCGACCAGGCGGCGCTGGCGCTCGACCGGGTGCAGGCGGTCGCCGACCGGCAGGAGCTGGCGATCGTCTCCGACCGCGACCGGATCGCGCGCGACCTGCACGACCTGGTGATCCAGCGGCTGTTCGCGACCGGGCTGAGCCTGCAGGGGATCCGGGCCAAGGCGCGGCCGGAGGTGCAGGTCCGGCTCGACCAGGCGGTGGCCGACCTCGACACCACGATCCGCGACGTGCGCACCACGATCTTCGAGCTGCACCAGCGTGAGCACGCCGCGCTGCGCGACTCGATCTCGGCGTTGGCCCGTGAGTACGTCCCGATCCTCGGCTTCGCCCCGGCGATCCGGACCAGGGGGCCGGTCGACACGCTGGTGCCGGCCGAGACCGCCGAGCAGCTGCTCGCCGTACTCCGGGAGGCGTTGTCGAACGTCGCCCGGCACGCCGGCGCCAGCTCGGCCAGTGTGGAGGTCGAGGCCGACCCCGACTTCCTCGTGCTGCGCGTCACCGACAACGGCCGCGGCCTCCCCGAAGGGCGGAACGAGAGCGGCCTGCGCAACGTACGACGTCGGGCCAGCGAGCTCGGCGGCACCGTGCGGTTCACACCCGCGGAACCACACGGCACCGCCCTCGAGTGGCGAGTTCCGCTCGACCTCTGACGGAACCGACCGGCCTCAGACCGCCGGCACCACCGCGACCGGGACCTCCGCGTAGTGCAGGACGCCCCTGGCCACCGAGCCGATCTCGAAGCCCGCGATGCCCTCGTGATGGCGGCCGAGCACGAGCAGCTGCGCTCCCACGCTCTCATCGAGGAGTACGCCGCTGGGGTGCCCGTGCACGTCGTGCCCCTCGACCGGCACGTCGGGGAACTCCTCACGGAACGGCTCGACCGACTTCTCGACGCTCTCCAGCCGCCGCCCCTCCCAGTACGCCGGCCCGCCGAGGACCGGGTCCCAGACCAGTGACGGCGAGATGTCGAGCGCGTGCACCACGGTGACCCCGACGCCGCGCCGCTGCGCCTGGGTGAAGGCGAATCTCAGCGTCGCCTCGTTGCGGTCGCGCGGGTCCAGCCCGACCGCGACCGGCTCCCGGTTGTGCACCGACTGGCGCCATCCGTCCGGCACGATCACGACCGGCACCGGGGCCCGGCCGGCCACGCCGACCGAGGTCGAGCCGACCATCAGCCGCGCGAAGGCGCCCAGGCCGCGCTTGCCGACCACGAGCAGCTCCTGGTCGGCGGACTGCTCGACCAGGGTGCTGACCGTGCCGCCGAACTCGACGCGACGGCGTACGGTCACGTCCGGGTTCTCGCGACGGACCTCGTCGGCGATCCGGTTCAGGACCCGCCACTGCCGCTCGTCCTCCGGCACCACGGAGTGGTGCGGGATCGGGATCGTGTAGTCGTCCAGCACGGCGAGCAGGGTGAGCGGCCGGCCGTCGACCGCCGCCTCCTCGATCGCATAGTCGACAGCGGCATGGTTGCGCTCGGAGCCGTCGACGCCGACGACGACGGCGCGGGCCGCGTCGGTCTCTTCGACCGACGCGGCCCGCGGGTGTGCCGAGGTGCTCATCGCAAGGCCCGGTACCTCTCGACGAGGTGGGTGCGTGTCCACTGCTTGCCGAAGCCCCAGGTGTCGCCCGCGGCGGTCACGCCCAGGACGATCATGCTGATGGCGCCGAGGACGTGGTCGTCGAGCACCGGGTTGTTCTCCGGAGGCAGTACGACGCTCCACATGAGCACGTAGAGCACTGCTCCGGCGGTGGTCGCGATCCGCATGCCGATCCCGAAGGTCAGCGCGAGGCCGATGCCCAGCAGGCCGGCCATGAACAGCCAGTCGGCCCAGGCGTCGCCCGCGATGGAGTTGTAGAAGTCCTTCATCGGGCCGTCGGCGCCGAACTTGAGGAAGCCCTCGGTGGGGCTGCCGCCGTTGATCCACGCGGCCGGACCGAAGCGGTCGAGTACGCCGTTCTGGTCATAGCCGGTGTGGAACCCGAGGGCGAACAGCTTGTCGAAGAACGCCCAGAGGAACGTCAGGCCGAACGCGATCCGCAGCGCCGCCAGCGCCTGCCGTGCGATCGAGCTGTGGACTGGGGTCGCCTCGACCGTGGTCTCGCTGCCGACGTCGGTCGCCGGCACGTCGTGGCGCCAGTGGTGGTGGATGGTGGCCATTGCCTTGCCTCTCCCTAGTGTTGTCTTGATGACTCAAGACTTCTCCGATCGGGAGCTCCTGCGCAGAGGCAACCGGCGCGTTCTCGGAGGGACCTCCGGCCCGCCCCAGCGGGCCCTTCTCCGGGTCTACTTGAGCAGCCGCGCGGCGAGTACGGCGGCCTGAGTACGGCGCTCGAGCCCCAGCTTGGCGAGCAGGCTCGACACGTAGTTCTTGACCGTCTTCTCGGCCAGGAACAGCCGCTCGCCGATCTGCCGGTTGGTCATGCCCTCGGCGATCAGCGACAGGATCTCGCGCTCGCGGTCGGTCAGGTCGGCCAGCTCGCTGGCCTGCGGCTCGCCGTTGCGGACCCGGTCGAGCACCCGGGCGGTCAGCGCCGGGTCGATGAGAGACTGGCCGGCGGCCACACGTCGTACGGTGTCGATCAGGTCGTTGCTGCTGATCTGCTTGAGCACGTAGCCGGACGCCCCGGCCAGGATCGCGGCGAAGAGCGCCTCGTCGTCGTCGTACGACGTCAGGATCAGCGCACGGATCGTCGGGTCGACCGAGCGGACTTCGCGACACACGTCGACGCCGCTGCCGTCGGGCAGCCGGCCGTCGAGGATCGCGACGTCGGGGCGGAGGGCGGGGATCCGGCTGGTGGCCTCGGCGGCGAGGCCGGACTCGCCGACCACCTCGATCTCGCCGGTGCTCTCCAGCAGGTCGCGCAGACCCCGCCGGACCACTTCATGGTCGTCGAGCAGGAACACTTTGATCGGGGTCATGTCTACCGTTCTACCTCGGGTTGGGCGGTCTCGGGAGTGGTTCGGGTGATCTCCCGGCCGATCGGGCTGGTTACGGGGCCGGTTGGTGGGTCGGTCGCTAGGTCCGTCGCTGGGTCCGTCGCGGGGTCCGTCGCTCCGTCCGGGGCTCGGCGACGACCACGCGTCGTACTCCGGGAACGGACAGGGCCGCCGACTCGGCCATCGACCGTTCGGCGTCGCTCTCCGGCCCGGTGACCGTCACCCGGCCGTCGGCGAC
>DASXRJ010000357.1:0-3826 GCA_036506675.1 Nocardioides sp.
GCCCGGACAACCTCGCCATCTCCCCGTCGGGCATCCCGTTCCTGGCCGAGGACGGCGACGGGCTCAACTACGTCATCGGTCTCGACCGGCGCGGCACCCCGTTCGCCTTCGCCCCGAACAGTGTGCTCTTCCAGGACGGAGCCGACCAGATCTACCGCGAGTTCGCCGGTCCCTGCTTCTCCGGCGACGGGCGCCACCTGTTCGTGAGCGTGCAGGACCCCGGCATCACCTACGCCATCACCGGCCCCTGGCGCGGCCGCGTGGCTGAGATCGACCGGTAGCGGCCGGGCGGTGCGCGCCGCGCCTACATGCCCGGCGGCGAGTACTCGAGCTTGGTGCCGGATGCGACGGCGTCGACCTCGTCCACGGTGAGCAGGGGCACGGTCGCGATCGCAACCCGTCCGCTCGACGAGACGGTCATGGCCAACGTGGCCGCGGCCTTGTTGTCCGGCAGCTCGCAGATGAAATAGGCGTCGTCCTCGCCGAAGGCGAAGTGGAAACACTCGAGCGAGCCACCGAGATTCTTGGCCAGGTCGTCGGCCACGGCACGTCGGGCGGAGCCGCCGGCGCTCATCACTCCCTCGAGCCCCTCACTCGTGTACCGGACCTTGAACAGGTACTTCTGCATCGTCTCACCCCTTTGTTCGACGGCATCCCATGACGCCCCTCGACGCTCGCGCCGTCACTGCAGCGAGACAAGGGAAACGTCGGGGAGGACCTGTTCTCAGCAGGGTGACCTGGGGGTCAACTGCCCGCTCGGCCACGAGGTCAGCCTGGGGCGGGCGCCTTTCGGTAGGTGATCGGCAGGTGCTTCGGTCCCGAGATGAACGTCGACGGGAGCCATTCGGTCGGGCCGGTGGGGCGCAGGTCGACAAGCCGCGTCAACAGCTCGCGGAGCAGTGCGTGGATCTCTACCCGTGCGATGTGGGCTCCCAGGCAGAAGTGCGGTCCTCCACCACCGAAGGCGACGTGGTCGTTGGGTGTGCGCGCCAGATCGAGCTGGTCGGCCGTCGGCCCGAACGCCTCGGGATCGCGGTTGGCCGAGCCGTAGTACATGACCACCTTCTGGCCCGCGGCGATGGCCACGCCGTCGATCTCGGTGTCACGCCGCGCCGTCCGGCGCATGTACACAACCGGGCTGACCCAGCGCAGCAGCTCCTCGACGGCCGGCGCCATCCTCGCGTCGAGGTCGTCGGTGAGCCAGGCCAGCTGCGACGGGTGGGCGAAGAGCGCGTCGAGGCCGCCGGCCACCAGGTTCCGGGTGGTGTCCCCGCCGGCATCGATCAGCAAGAGGAAGAAGAGGTTGAAGTCGATGACGTCGAGCTCCCTGTCGTCCACCACCGCGTGGGCGATGAGCGAGGCGAGGTCGTCGCTCGGATTGGCCCGCCGGGCTTCCCACACGCTCCGCGCGTAGTTGAACATCTCGATGACCGCCGCCATCCCGGCACCGGCCGCCTGGCTCTCCGGCGCGGCATGGATCGCCTCGGTGAGCGCGTAGAGCGCGACACCGTCCTCGAGCGGAAGGCCGAGCATGTCGGCGATCACGTAGGACGGCATCAGCCCGGCGACATCGGTGACCAGGTCACAGGCGGGGCGGTCCACCACCCCGTCGAGGATGCGGGAAGCCAGCTCCTCGATGCGTGGACGCATGGCCCTGGCGGCACGGGGAACGAACTCCGCAGCGATGGCCCTGCGCAGCGCCGTGTGCCGAGGCGGGTCAGCCATGAGCATCATCTGGTGCTCACCCAGGTCGAACCCACCGTCGTCGGCGAGCATCACCGTGGGGGTCGACGAGAACGTGGTCGGGTCGCGTCCCACGGCCTTGACGTCGCGATAGCGGGTGATCGCCCAGAACCCGTCGGCGCCCGGCTCGGCGTGCCAGTGCACCGGATCGTTCGCCCGCAGCCACGCGAACTGGCGATGCGGTTGACCCCGCGCGAAGGAAGCCGGCGACAGCAGGTCGACGTCGATCATCCGTTGAGCCTGTCAGAACACCACCGCACTGGCGACCGGTCCACTAGTCCCAGCAGAGGCAGAAGGGATGACCGGCCGGGTCGAGGTAGACCCGCCAGGCCTCCCCCTCCGGCGGCTGCACCTCGTGCCGCTTGGCCCCCAGCGCCAGCACCAGGGGCTCGGCCTCGTCGACGTCGTCCACGGTCACGTCGATGTGGAACTGCTGGGGCCGGTCGGCGCTGGGCCACACCGGCGGCTGGTAGTCGGCCGCCAGCTGGAAGCTCAGCTTGATGTCGCCCCCGTCCCGCAGCGCCACCCACTCGTCGTCGGCGTAGGTGATCTCCCCACCCACCAACCCCTTGTAGAACTCCGCCAACCCACGTGGGTCCGGGCAGTCCAGCACCACCGCCCGGAGCGTTGAGATAGGAGCCATGAGGAGAGATCGTCGCGCGCCGGTAGAACCTCGGGGTGCAAATCGTCGTGAGGGAGGCCGCGGCCGGGGACGAGGGGTTCCTGTGGCGGATGCTGTTGGAGGCGGCGCACGCCGGCGACGAGGTGGACGGGGTCGAGGCGTTGCGGCAGGTGCCGGAGCTGGCCCGGTACGTCGAGGGGTGGGGGCGGCCCTCCGACCTGGGCGTCGTGGCCACCAACGGCGGCGGCGAGCCGGTGGGCGCGGCCTGGGTGCGGTTGCTGGTCGGCGAGGACGCGGGCTACGGCTACGTCGACGACACCACGCCCGAGCTGGCCATCGCCGTCGACCCCCAGCGGACCGGCGGCGGCATCGGCAGCCAGCTGCTGGAGCGCCTGCTCCTCGACGCCGAGCGCATGTTCCCCGCGGTCAGCCTCAGCGTCCGGGCCGACAACCCGGCCCGCCGCCTCTACGAGCGCTTCGGCTTCCAGCCGGTCGCCGACCGCCGGCGCACCAACCGGGTCGGCGGAACCTCGCTGACCCTGGTCCACCGGTTCACTGGCCGCTGAGCCAGGCCAGCAGCAGCGCCCGGTACGCGGCGTCGGAGCGGTCGCAGTCGTTGCGCAGGTCGGCGCCCGGCCCGTCGTGCGGCAGCAGGGCCGCCGCACCCGCCTTCGGTATTGCCACCAGGAGGTACGCGTCCCGTACCGAGGTACGGGCCGGAGATGGTGGGCGTAACAGGGCTCGAACCTGTGACCTCACGCGTGTGAAGCGTGCGCTCTAGCCGACTGAGCTATACGCCCCCGGGAAGGATCCACTTTAGCAAGCCGCCTCACGCCGCTCCGAACGGGGGCACGGGGTCGAGGGCGAGGGTGTCCTCCAGCAGGGCGACGAGCCGCAGCACCGCGACGTCGGCGTGCTGGGGGCCGATCACCTGGAGCCCGACCGGCATGCCGTCGGCGGTGAAGCCGGCGCACACCGTGCCCGCCGGCGAGCGGGTCATGTTGAACCCGTAGGTGAGCTGGACCCAGTTGGCGTCGGCCACGCCGTCGATCGTGCCCGGCTCGCCCACCGGCGGGGTCTGGCCCGCCACGGTCGGGGTGACCAGCAACGAGGCCCGGTGGAACAGCTCGACCAGCGCAAGGTTGAGCCGGTGGCTCTCGTCGAGCGCGCTGGCGAAGCGGGCGGCGGTCACCGATGACCGTGCCCACTCGACCAGCGCCACCAGGCCGGGGTCGACCCGGCCCCACACGTCGGGATCGTCCCGGTGGCCGTCCAGCTCCCGCAGGGCGTACACGCCGACCATGGCCAGCCAATCGTCGACCGGGTCGGCCGAGAACACCGTGTCGACCTCGACCACCTCGGTGCCGAGGTCGGCCAACCGCTCGACCGCGGCCCGGCACACGGCCAGCACCTCGGCGTCGACCCGGGCGTAGCCCAGGGTGGGCGACCACGCCACCCGCC
>DASXRJ010000358.1:0-24864 GCA_036506675.1 Nocardioides sp.
CGGGGTCCCCGTTCGAAGCGGAGCGAAGCGAGCATTCGAATGGGGTGATCATGCCTCGATCCAGACCAGCCCACCGCAGCGACCTGAGGCGACGCCGTCGCGCCGATAAGAGAGCAGCTGGGCGTGCTCGAGGGTGCACCGGTCGAGCCGCAGCACCTCGCAGCCCGCCTCCTCGAGCTGGGCGGCGACGCCGGCGCCGAGGTCGAGCCCCGGCGTGCCCCACCGAGTCTCGGCGTACGACGCGGGCACGGTCGCCGCCACCTCGGCCCGCATCTCTTCGGGCACCTCGTAGCAGCGGCCGCAGATGTGCGGACCGATCCACGCGGTGATCGCGTCGGCCCC
Source organism: Nocardioides sp. (assembly GCA_036506675.1). Classification (GTDB taxonomy): domain Bacteria; phylum Actinomycetota; class Actinomycetes; order Propionibacteriales; family Nocardioidaceae; genus Nocardioides. Next base: position 343 of record DASXRJ010000358.1, read on the forward strand.
GAGCGCCCGCATCCGCTCGACGGTGTGGGTCACGACGCCGAGCGCCATCCCTTTGCGTCCGGCATGAGCGACGCCCACGACGGCGGCGGCCGGGTCGGCGAGCAGCACCGGCACGCAGTCGGCCACCCTCACCAGCAGGGCGACTCCGGGCCGGTCGGTCACCAGCCCGTCAGCCTCGGGTACGGCGGCCGGGTCACCGACGGCGACGTCACCGCCGTGCACCTGGTGCATCCGGGCGATCCGGACCCCGAGCGACTCCTCGAGGTACGCCAAGGAGTCGTCGAGGCCGACAGCGCTCTCGGCCAGGTCGAGGTGGACGTCGGTGAAGGCGAACTGAGCCCGGGCCCGGCCTGCGCCGCCCGCCCGGGTCTCGCGGTGGGCGAACACCTACTTCAAGAAGTCCGGGACGTCGAGGTCGTCGTCGTCGAACTGGACCTGGCGGGTCGGCCGCGACGGCTGGCTCGCCGGCGCCGAGGGCCGCGACTCGGCCGGCGACGAACCGTCGGTCGTCCCGCTGCTCGTCCCGTTGCTCGTCCCGTTGCCGGCCCCGTTGGTGGACCCGCTGCTGGACCCGTTGGAGGTCGAGCCGTTGGAGGAGCCGTTGGACGTGGCCGGCCGGGTGGTCGAGCTCGATGCGGAAGCCGACGCCCCGACCGGGGTCGGAGAACCGGACGGCCGCCCGCTGAGCGACTGCGGCGCCGAGCCCTTCGGTTCGGGGGCCGCTGCCGGCTTGCGGTCCCGGCGCAGGACGGTGCCCTCGTCACGCCGCTTCGGCATCCCGCCGTCGAAGCCGGCCGCGATCACGGTCACCCGGACCTCGTCACCCAGGGCGTCGTCGATGGTGGCGCCGAAGATGATGTTGGCGTCGGGGTGCGCGGCCTGGGAAACCAGCGCGGCCGCCTCGTTGATCTCGAACAGACCCAGGTCGGAGCCACCCGCGATCGAGAGGAGTACGCCGTGGGCGCCGTCTATCGACGCTTCCAGCAACGGGCTCGACACCGCCATCTCCGCAGCCGCGACCGAGCGGTCCTCACCACGCGCCGAGCCGATGCCCATCAGCGCGGAGCCGGCGTTGGCCATCACGGACTTCACGTCGGCGAAGTCGAGGTTGATCAGGCCCGGCGTGGTGATCAGGTCGGTGATGCCCGAGACACCCTGCAGGAGCACCTGGTCAGCCTGCTTGAACGCGTCGAGCACCGACACGCTGCGGTCGCTGATCGAGAGCAGCCGGTCGTTGGGGATCACGATCAAGGTGTCGACCTCCTCGCGGAGCTGGGCGATGCCCTCTTCCGCGGAGTTGGCACGACGGCGTCCCTCGAAGGCGAACGGGCGGGTCACGACGCCGATCGTCAGTGCACCCAGCGAGCGCGCGATCCGCGCTACGACTGGCGCACCGCCGGTGCCGGTGCCGCCGCCCTCGCCGGCGGTCACGAACACCATGTCGGCGCCCTTGATGACCTCTTCGATCTCGTCGGCGTGGTCCTCGGCGGCCCTGGCGCCGACCTCCGGGTTGGCGCCGGCTCCGAGCCCTCGGGTCAGCTCGCGGCCGATGTCGAGCTTGACGTCGGCGTCGCTCATGAGGAGAGCCTGGGCGTCGGTGTTGATGGCGATGAACTCGACGCCCTTGAGGCCGACCTCGATCATCCGGTTGACGGCGTTGACCCCACCACCACCAATGCCCACGACCTTGATGATGGCCAGGTAGTTCTGCGCTGCTGCCATGACGGCTGTGCCTCTCGCTGCTCTGGCCCGGACCTACCGGGCTTCGGTGTCATACGCGTCGTCATCGTTCGGTGTCGTTCGTTTCGGTGGTGAACGTCGAGAGGCAGCCAGTCCCGTCCCCCGAACTCTAACCCTGAGCCTGAGGGTTATAGTTATGTCAACCTCTCGTTGGACTAGACGGTAAGCACTGGCACCGATCTAATCCACGCGACATGCCGAAGCGGCGGCGTACTAAATAGAAGGTGGCGCCCAAATAGACGGTCGCCGGGGTGAGCGAGCGTCAGTCGGTCGCGGTCGGCAGCCCGGGGACGCTGACGTCGTACTCCTTGGCCTTGGGCTGCGCCTTCATCAGCGTCTGGAGTACGTCGGCCTTGTCCGCCGACCGGTCCGAGCTCCCCCACATCACGGTCCGGCCGTCGCGGAGGACCAGAGAGATCCGGTCGATCGACTCGACCTCGACGTGGTCGACGCGGCCGCGGATCTCGGCGGGCATCGAGCCGGCGACGGCCGCGCCCTCGATCATCGCGTCGCGGTCGACGTCCTCCTCCGCCGAGATCAGCGGGAGCTGCTTGGGCCGGCGCGGGTAGTCGCGGAAGAGCACACCGTCCGCGTCGATCACGGCGAAGCCGTCACCGCGGCTCACCACCGCGACCGCGGTCCGCTCGGTGACGGTGATCAGGATCCGGTCGGGCCACTCGCGGGACACGTCGACGTCCTTGACCGGCGCAAGCTGGCCCACCCGCTCGGCGATGGCGCCGACGTCGACCCGGGCCAGCGGCTCACCGGTCGGCACCGCGGCGATCCCGCGCACCTGCTCGATCCGCAGCTCCTGAAGCCCGCGGACCTCGACCCCCTTGACGGTCAGCACGCTGGAGAAGAACACCAGCCAGATGCCGGCCACCAGCAGCACGATCGCGAGCACCAGCGCGACCACGGCCCGCCAGCGCAGCCAGCGCCGGGCCCACTGCCGCCGGACGAACCGCCGGCGGTTGCGCTCCAGCAGCTCGGCGGTGTCCGCCTCGGACAGGATGGTCTCGCGCGTCTCCTGGGTCACCCGAGCTCCTCGAGGACCCGAGGTCCGAGCTTGGTCACGTCACCCGCCCCGAGGGTCAGCACCAGGTCGCCCGGGCGCGCCCGCCCGGCGAGCACGGAGGGTACGGCGTCGAAGTCGGCCACGAACTCCACCCGCTCGGCGGGCAGCGGTACGTGGTCGGCCACCAGCTTGCCGGTCACCTCGGCGTCGTAGTCCTCGCGGGCGAGATATACGTCGAGTACGACGACCTCGTCGGCCGCACCGAGCGCCTCACCCATCTGCGCGCCGAAGATCCGGGTGCGCGAGACCAGGTGCGGCTGGAACGCGACCACGACCCGGCCCTCGCCGGCCAGTGCCCGGGCGGCCTGCAGGTCGCCGGCGATCTCGCGCGGGTGGTGGGCGTAGGAGTCGTAGACCCGCACTCCCCCGGCCTCGCCCTTCAGCTCCATCCGCCGGCGGGTGCCGGTGAAGGACCCGACGCCACGAGCCAGCGCCTCGAAGTCGAACCCGAGCGTGGTGCCGACGGCCAGCGCGGCCAGCGCGTTGTGCACGTAGTGGCGGCCCGGGATGCGCAGGGTGACCTCACCCTGGCCGGGCACCGTGAACGTCGAGGTGCCGCCCTCGGCCCGCAGGTCGGCCGGCCGGAAGTCGGCCGACGGGTCCTCGCCGTACGTCACGACGCGGAGGCCGCGCTCCCGGGCCTCCTTCGCAAGGGCCGCCGTCTCGGGCGAGTCGGCCCACACGACGAGGAAGCCGTCGGGCGCGATCCGGCCCAGGAACTCCGAGAACGCCGCCCGGTAGGCCTCCTCGGTGCCCCACTGGTCGAGGTGGTCGGCGTCGACGTTGGTCACGATCGCGGCGTACGGCGAGTAGACCAGGAAGGCGCCGTCGCTCTCGTCGGCCTCGGCCACGAACAGGTCGCCGGTGCCGTCGCCGGCGTTGACGCCGGTGCTGGCCAGATCGCCGCCGATCGCGTACGTCGGGTCGGCGCCGGCCGCCTGCAGCGCGACCGTCAGCAGCGAGGTGGTGGTGGTCTTGCCGTGGGTACCGGCCACCGCGAGGGTGCGCTTGCCGGCCATCACCGAGGCGAGCGCGGCCGAGCGCGGGAGGATCCGCAAGCCCCGAGCCGCCGCCTCGACGTACTCCGCGTTGTCCTCGCGTACGGCGGTCGACACCACCAGCGTGTCCGAATCGCCGACGTGGGCCGCATCGTGGCCGAGGTGGACTGTCGCACCCAGCTCGCGCAGCGAAGCCAGGGTTGCCGAGTCGTTCTGGTCGGAGCCGGAGACGGTGACGCCCCGCGCCAGCATGATCCGCGCGATCCCGGACAGCCCGGCGCCGCCGATGCCGACGAAGTGCACCCGGCCGAGCTCGGCCGCCGGCAGGAGTACGTCGGGAACCGGGACCCTCATCCGAGCGCGCCCAGGATCATCCGCGCCAGCTTCTCGTCGGCGTCGAGCGGGATCAGGTTTGCCGCGGCCTTGCCCATCGTGGCCAGCCGCTCGCCGTCGGTGAGGAGGGGCGGGACGTGCTCGGCGACCCAGGCCGGCGTGAGCTCGGCGTCGGAGACCATCACCCCGCCGCCCGCGTCGATGACCGGCTTTGCGTTGAGCGCCTGCTCGCCGTTGCCGATCGGCAGCGGGACGTAGATCGCGGGCAGCCCGACCCCGGAGACCTCGGTGACGGTGTTGCTGCCGGAGCGGCACAGCACCGCGTCGGCGGCGGCGTACGCGAGGTCCATGCGGTCGACGTAGTTCAGGACGACGTACGGCACACCGGTCTCGGGCGCCGCCAGCTCGAGCTTGGGACCCACGATGTGCAGCACCTGTACGCCGGCCGCGGCCAACGCGTCGGCGGCTCCCGACACCGCCCGGTTGATCGTGGCCGCACCCTGCGAGCCGCCGGTGACCAGCAGCACCGGCAGGGAGGCGTCCAGCCCGAACTCACGCAGCGCCTCCTCGCGCAGCGTTGCCCGGTCCAGGGTCGCGATCATCCGGCGGATCGGCAGCCCGACGTAGTGGGCGTTGCGGATCTCCGTGTCGGGGAAGCTGGTGGCCACGTGCGTGGTGAACCGGGCGCCCAGCTTGTTGGCGATGCCGGGGATGGCGTTGCCCTCGTGGACCACCAGCGGCAGTCCCCGCTTGCGCGCCGCGAGGTACGCCGGCACCGAGACGAAGCCGCCGAAGCCGACCACCACGTCGGGCTTGACCCGGTCGACGACGTCGAGGGCCGCGCGGCGGGCGTCCCGGACCCGGCCGGGCGTGCGCATCAGGTCGGCACCGGGCCTGCGCGGGAGCGGGACCCGGGGCACGAACTCCAGCGGGTAGCCGGCCTCCGGGATGAGCCTGGCCTCGAGCCCCTCGCGGGTGCCGAGGCAGGTGATCTCGACGGCCGGATCCAGCCGCTCCAGGGCGGCGGCGGTGGCGAGCAGGGGCGAGGTGTGCCCGGCGGAGCCACCGCCGGCCATGAGGACTCGGGTCACGAACGCCATCCTGTCGTACCGCCCTTGCCGCGCGCGCCCCGCCTGCCGGCCAACAGCCCCGCGGAACGCCGCCGGCGCCTGGCCGCGAGCGCGGCGGCCGCCTCGGGCTCGCGCCGGGCGAACCCGACCAGCAGGCCCAGAGCCACCAGCGACGGCACCAGCGCCGAGCCGCCGTACGAGACGAACGGCAGCGGGATGCCGATGACCGGCAGCAGCGCCAGCACCATGCCGACGTTGATGATCATCTGGCCGAGCAGCCAGATCACGATGCCGAAGGACACGTAGCGCACGAACGGCCGGTCGGTGGCCAGGGCGACCCGGACCGCGGCGTACGCGATGGTCATGAAGAGGGCGAGGACCAGCAGCGTGCCGATCAGGCCGAGCTCCTCACCGAGTACGGCGAAGATGTAGTCGGTCTGCGCCTCGGGCAGGTAGCCCCACTTCTGCTGGCTGGCGCCGATGCCCTGGCCGAACCAGCCGCCGGAGGAGAGGGCGTAGAGACCGTGCGCCGGCTGCCAGCCGGTGTGGTGGAAGTCCTTGAACGGGTCGGTGAAGGTCAGCAGCCGCTCGCGGCGCTCGGTGTCGGTCGAGGCCAGCCAGATCGCGATCACCGAGATCGCCGAGATCGTGAACGTGAAGAGCCGGACCGGCGCACCAACCACCCAGAGCAGGCCGAGCAGGATCGCGAACAGCACCAGCGCCGTACCGAGGTCGCGGCCCCACAGCACCAGTCCGGTGGCGAGCAGCAGACCCGGGACGACCGGCACGATGCAGTGCCGCCAGTCGTCGAGGAGGCGTTCCTTGATCGTGTAGACGTGCGCCGCCCATACCACCAGCGCCAGCTTGGCGATCTCCGAGGGCTGGACCACGATCGGCCCGGCCCCGAGCCAGTTGGTGTTGCCGTTGTGGGAGGTGCCGGCCCCGAGCTGGGTGGCGGCCAGCATCGCGAGCACCAGCAGGAAGCCGGGCCAGGCCATCCGGCGCAGCGCGGACTCGGGCAGCCGGGACGCGACGTACGCGCACGGGATGCCGATCAGCACCCACAGCAGCTGCCGCTTGGCCATCGCGTAGGAGTCGCCGTGGAGGTGCTCGTAGGACCACACGCTCGAGGCGCTGAGCACCATGATCAGGCCGATGGTGAGCAGCAGCGCCGAGGACGCCAGCAGCAGGTAGTAGCAGGTCAGCGGCTGGCTCAGCGCCGAGCGGATCGTCGCCGTCCAGGCGGCCACCGGGTTGCGCGACGGCGGGGCCGCGTCCGTCTCGGTGGTGACCGGCCGGCGGGTGCGGTCGGGAGTAGCGGTCGTCATCGGCCCGCTCCCCCTTCCCGTCAGTCGTCCGTGCGCTCCAGCCGCCGTCGTACGGCGGACGCGAACGCGTCACCGCGCTCGCCGTAGTTGGCGAACATGTCCATGGACGCGCACCCCGGGGCCAGCAGCACCGTGTCACCCGACCGGGCCAGCTCGGCCGCCGCTCCCACGACGCGATCCATCGTTTGCTCGACGGGTCCAGTTTCCCTGCCGCCGACCACAGTCACGGGCACATCCGGCGCGTGTCGCGCCAAGGCGGCGGCGATCACATCACGGTCCTGCCCGATGAGTACGACGCCCCGCAGCCGGCCGCGCACCGCCTCGACCAGGTCGTCGAAGCGGGCTCCCTTGGCCAGCCCGCCGGCCACCCAGACGACCGGGTCGTAGGCCTGCAGCGAGGACTGGGCGGCGTGCGGGTTGGTCGCCTTGGAGTCGTCGACCCAGGTGATCCCGCCCGAGGTGGCGACCGTGGCGATGCGGTGGCCGTCCGGCCGGAAGGTGCGCAGGCCGTCGCGAACCGCGCGCGGCTCGACGCCGTGCGCCCGGGCCAGCGCGGCCGCGGCGAGCGCGTTGGCGACGAAGTGCGGGGCCGGGCTGGCCAGGTCGGCGATCGTGCACAGCTCGGCCGCGCTTGAGTGGCGCTGCTCGATGAAGGCGCGGTCGGCCAGGATGTCGTCGACCACGCCGAGCATGCCGACAGCCGGCATCCCGAGCGTGAACCCGACCGCGCGGGCGCCCTCGACCACGTCGGCCTCGCGGACCAGCCGCTCGGTCTCCGGGTCGGCCACGTTGTAGACGCAGGCCCGCTGGACCCGGTCGAAGATGCGGCCCTTGTCGGCGGCGTACTCGGCCATGGAGGGGTACCAGTCGAGGTGGTCCTCCGCGACATTGAGGCAGGCGGCCGCCTCGCAGCTCATCGACCGCGTGTAGTGGAGCTGGAAGCTGGAGAGCTCGACCGCGAGCACGTCGTACGGCTCGGGGTCCATCACCGCCTCGACGATCGGGAGGCCGACGTTGCCGACCGCGACGCTGCGCAGGCCGGCGGCGCGCAGGATCGCGTCGAGCATCTGCACCGTGGTGGTCTTGCCGTTGGTGCCGGTGACCGCCAGCCAGGGGGTGTCGTGGTCGGGATCGCGCAGCCGCCAGGCCAGCTCCACCTCGCCCCAGACCGGGATGCCGCGCGCCCGGGCCTGCTCCAGCAGCGGCGCGGAGGGCCGCCAGCCGGGCGAGGTGACCACCACGTCGACGTCGTCGGGCAGCGTCGCGGTGGCGCCGGCGCCCAGCCGGACGGTGGCGCCGAGCACCTCGAGCAGCTCGGCCTTCTTCTCCTTGTCGGGCGAGGAGACCTCGTCGAGCGCGGTGACGCCGGCGCCGATGTGGTTGAGGTTGTCGGCGGCCGCGAAGCCGGAGACGCCGAAGCCGGCGACGACCGCCCGCACGCCCTCCCAGGAGTCCTTGCGACCGAGCAAGTCGGGGTTACGCACCGGCGACCCACTCGGCGTAGAAGACACCGAGCCCCGCGGCCACGCAGATCCCGGTGATGATCCAGAACCGGATCACCACGGTGACCTCCTCCCACTCCATCTCGAAGTGGTGATGGATGGGGGTGATCCGGAACAGCCGTCGTGGCGTGCCGGTGAGCCTGCGGGTGGCCTTGAACCAGGTGACCTGGAGCATCACCGACACCGTCTCGAGCACGAAGATGCCTCCGAGGATGATCAGCAGCAGCTCGGTGCGGGTCAGGATCGCGAATCCGGCCAGCGCGGCGCCGAGCGCAAGGGAGCCGGTGTCACCCATGAAGATCTGGGCGGGCGAGGCGTTCCACCACAGGAAGCCGAAGCAGGCGCCGGTGATCGCGGCCGCCACCACGGCCAGGTCGAGCGGGTCGCGCACCTCGTAGCAGGTGTCGCCGCCGACGAGCGCGCAGTTCTGGTTGTTCTGCCAGATGTTGACGATCGTGTAGGCGCCGAAGACCATCACGCTCGCGCCGGTGAGCAGCCCGTCGGCACCGTCGGTGAGGTTGGTGGCGTTGCTGGTGCCGGTGATGATCAGCCAGATCAACGCGATCGCCACCAGCGTCGGCAGCGCGAGCCAGCCGAAGTCGCGGATGAACGACACGTGACTGGAGGCCGGGGTCTTGCCGCGGGCATTCTCCAGCAGCGGCGAGAGCGCCAGCCAACCGAAGGCGACAGCGATGGCGGTCTGACCGATCACCTTGGCCTTGCTGCGCAGGCCCAGACTGCGCTGCCTGTAGATCTTGATGAAGTCGTCGACGAAGCCGACCAGACCCATGCCGACGAACAGGAACAGCAGCAGCCAGGCGCTCGCCGACGGCGCCTTCTGGGTGATCAGCTTGGCCAGGAAGTAGGCGAGCACTGCCGAGCCGATGATGACGATCCCGCCCATCGTGGGCGTGCCGCGCTTGGTGTGGTGGCTGGTCGGGCCGTCCTCGCGGATCTCCTGGCCGTAGCCCTTCTTGGCCAGCGCGTTGATCGCGAACCGGGTCCCGAGCAGGGACATGATCAGGGCCAGACCGCCACCGAACAGGATGGCTCTCAACGGCTCTCCTCCACCCACGACTCCACGACTGCGGCGGCCAGCTTGTCCAGCTCGGCCCCCCGGGAGGCCTTCACGACCACGATGTCGCGAGGCCTCATGTTCGAGCGCAACCATGCCAGAGCGTCGTCGCGGTCCGGTACATACACCCCGGTGGTGGCGGATTCGGCGGCTCCGGCGATCCCGTCGAGCATCGGCCGGGCGGGCTCCCCGATGGCCAGGAGTACGTCGACGTGGCGGCTCGCGGCGTACTCCCCGATGGCGCGGTGCGCCTCCTCGGTCTCGGCGCCGAGCTCCCTCATCTCCCCGAGTACGGCGACCGTGCGCGCGCCGCGCCGCTCCCCGATCGTGGCGAGTACGTCGACCGCGGCCCGCATCGAGGCCGGGTTGGCGTTGTAGGAGTCGTTGACCAGCACGGTGCCGTCGGGCCGCTCGTGGAGCTCCATCCGCCACCTCGACAGCCCGACCGCCTCCGACAGCGCCGCGACCGCGTCGGCGAACGGCATGCCGGCGCCGACCGCGAGCGCCACCGCGGCCGAGGCGTTGGCCAACTGGTGGGCGCCGGGCTGACGCAGCGTCGCCTGCGCCTTCTCACCCGCGTAGTGGAAGACCGCGGTCGGGCGGTCGAGATCGTCGACCGTCTCGTCGCTCCAGCTCACCTCGCCCTCGCGGCCGAAGGAGATCACCCGGGCGTCGGTGCGCGCGTCCATCCCGCGGGTGAACGGGTCGTCGGCGTTGAGCACGGCGACCCCGTCGGCCGGGAGGCCCTCGACGATCTCACCCTTGGCGACCGCGATCGCCTCGCGGCTGCCGAACTCGCCCACGTGTGCGGTCCCCACGTTGAGTACGCCGGCGACCGTCGGCCGGGCGATGTCGCAGAGGTAGGCGATGTGGCCGATCCCCCGAGCCCCCATCTCCACCACCAGGTAACGGGTCTCGGGGGTGGCCCGCAGGATGGTCAGCGGGACGCCGTACTCGTTGTTGAGGTTGCCGAGCGTCGCGACCGTCGCGCCGGCGGTGGCGAGCAGCTGCGCCAGGTAGTCCTTGGTGCCGGTCTTGCCCTGCGACCCGGTCAGCGCGACCACGGTCGTGCCGGACAGCTGATCACGCATGTGTGCGGCCAGCCGGCCCAGCGCGACGGCCGGGTCGTCGACCAGCACCGCGGGTACGCCGACCGGTCGCGACCCGAGCACGGCCGCGGCACCCGCGGCGACCGCGGAACCGGCGTACTCGTGGCCGTCGACGTGCTCGCCGACCACGGCGACGAAGAGCCCGCCGGCGGGCACGGCGCGGCTGTCCAGCGACGCAGGCGCGGTGACCACGACCGAGGGGTCGCCGTCGACGGTGCCGCCGGTGACCTGCGCGATCTCGGCGAGCGTCATCGGGATCATCGGGGCAGCTCCTCGCGCACGACGTCGCGGACGACCTCGCGGTCGTCGAAGGGATGAACCACGCCGGCAATCTCCTGTCCGGTCTCGTGGCCCTTGCCGGCCACCACCACGATGTCTCCCGCCTTGGCCATCAGCATCGCCTCGCGGATAGCGGTCCGGCGGTCACCGATCTCGCGCACCTCGGCCGGCCCCCGCACACCCGCGAGTACGGCGGCCCGGATCGCCGCCGGCTCCTCGGTGCGCGGGTTGTCGTCGGTCACGATGAGTACGTCGGCCAGCCGGGCCGCGATCTCCCCCATCAACGGCCGCTTGCCGGGGTCCCGGTCACCACCCGCACCGAGCACGATGACCAGCCGCCCGCTGGTGAGCGGGCGCAGCGTCGCCAGGGTGGCCTCGACGGCGTCCGGCTTGTGCGCGTAGTCGACGACGACGACGAAGTCCTGGCCGACGTCGACCTTCTCGAGGCGGCCCGGCACTCCCCCGCTCGCCGCGATCCCCGCGGCCACCGCGGCCGGGTCGAAGCCGGCCTCGCCCGCCGCGGCGATCGCGGCCAGCGTGTTCGACACGTTGAACTCCCCCGCCAGCGGGCAGTGCGCCTCGATCTCGACACCGGGGCCGACGACGGTGAAGCTCGAACCGTCCGCGGCCAGCTCCAGGTCGGTCGCGCGCCAGTCGGCGGACGGGTCGTGGATCGCGAAGGTGCGCACCGGGATGCCGGCCTCACGCGCGAGCCGCCGGCCGTGTTCGTCGTCGAGGTTGACCAGCGCCGCCCGCGCCCGCGCCGGAGTGAACAGCGACGCCTTGGCCTGGTAGTAGTCCTCGAGGTCGGCGTGGAAGTCGAGGTGGTCGCGGCCGAGGTTGAGGAAGACGGCCACGTCGAAGACCACCCCGTCGACCCGGCCCATCACCAGCGCGTGGCTGGAGACCTCCATCGCGCAGGCGGCGACGCCCTCCTCGCGCATCCGGGCGAACAGCCCGTGCAGGTCGGGCGCCTCGGGCGTGGTCAGCGCGGTCTTGACGTCACGACCGGCCACCCGGGTGCCGACGGTGCCGATCACGCCGGCCCGGATCCCGGCGCCCTCCAGCCCGCCCTCGAGGAGGCGCGTGGTCGTGGTCTTGCCCTGGGTGCCGGTGACGCCGATCAGCCGCAGGTCGGCGGCGGGATCGCCGTACACCTTGGCGGCGAGGGCGCCGAGCACCGCGCGCGGGGAGTCGACCACGAGGACCGGGAGTCCGCTGGCGCGGGCCTGGTCGGCGCCCGCCGCGTCGGTGAGTACGCCGACCGCACCCGCGGCCGCGGCCGTCGAGGAGTACGCCGCCCCGTGCGCGCGCGAGCCGCTCAGCGCGGCGTACAGGTCGCCGGGCCGGATCCGCTGGGTGCTGAGCGAGACCCCGGCGACGACCGGGTCGCCGCCGGACAGGTCCGGGGCGTCGGCGCCCAGCCACTCCGCCAGGACGGACAGCGGGGTGGCTCCCGGGTGCTCGGGCCGGGTCGCGATCAGCTCGTCCTCGGTCACGCGCGGGTCACCACACCGGTCAGCAGGCCAGTCACCGGGCCGTCACCTTGTGATCACCATGCCGGGCAGGTTATCCCTTGGGTGTGTGGTGGCCGACATCACCACAGGATCGGCAGCTTCGACGGCGCGGTGCCGGTCGGCGGGACGCGGTAGCGAGCCAGCGCCCGGCTCATGATCTTCTGGAACGCCGGGCCCGCGGTCGAGCCACCGCCACCACCGTTGCGTGGGTGCCGGATGACGACGTACACGGTGAACCTCGGGTCGTCGGCGGGCGCGAAGCCGGCGAACGACACGTTGTAGACGCCTGCCTGGTAGCAGCCGCACGCGCTGTCGACGACCTGCGCCGTACCCGTCTTGCCGGCGACCCGGTAACCGTCGATCGCGGCCAGCGGGGCCACGCCCTCGTCGGGGTCGAGCACCCGCTCCATCATCCTGGCGACGTCGTGGGCCGCCTTCTCGCTGACCACGCGGTGGGTGGTCGCGGAGTCGGTGCCGACGACGTCGTCGCCGTCGGTGGTGGCCGAGCCCTGGATCAGACTGGGGGCGACGTACACGCCTCCGTTGGCGATCGTGTTGATCGCCGCGGCCATCTGCACGGCGTTGACGGAGATGCCCTGACCGAAGGCGATCGTGGCCCGGCTGAGCGGGTTCCAGGTGCCCTCGGGCATCAGCCCCGAGCTCTCACCCCGGACGCCGATGCCGGTCTTGGTGCCCAGCCCGAAGGCCTCCAGATAGCGCTTGAGTACGCCGGGGCCGATCCTGCGGCTGGCGAGAACCGTGCCGATGTTCGACGACTTCGCGAGTACGCCGGTCAGCGTCAGCCGCAGCCGCGGGTGCACGAAGTAGTCGTGGATGGTCTCGCCCATCACGGTGACCTCCGGCGGCACCGACATCCGCTGCGTCGGCGAGGCCTTGCCCTGGTCGATCAGCGCGGCCATCGTCAACGCCTTCTCCACCGACCCGGGCTCGTAGGGGCTGCTCAGCGACGGGGCGCCCCGGTCCTCCTCGGGAGACTCGAGCGCGTCGTCGGCGTCGTACGTCGGGTAGTCGGCGTCGGCGAGCAGCTCGCCGGTGCGGGTGTCCATGACCACGGCCATGCCGGAGTCGGCGTTCGCGCCCTCCACGGTCTGCGCGAGCACCTTCTGGACGTACCACTGCAGGTCGCGGTCGATCGTGGTGCGCAGGTTCGTGCCGTTCTGCGGCTCGACGGTGACGTTCTCTCCCAGCGGGATCCGGTTGCCGCCGCCGACCTCGTAGCGCTCCGAGCCGTCGTGGCCGGCGAGCTGCTTGTCGAAGGTCAGCTCGAGGCCACCGAGCGGCTGACCCACCCCGCCCATGTAGCCGACCAGGTTGGCGCCCACGTCGTGGGCCGGGTAGTCCCGGACCTGGTCGGGCCGGGTGGCCAGACCCTGGTAGCCGAGCTCGGTCGCCTCGTCGACCACCTCGTCGGCGAGGGTGGCCGGCACCCGGCGGGCGATGTAGGCGAACCGGGTGTCCTCCCGGCTCAGCGCCTCCCGGGTGTCGAAGTAGTCGATGTCGAGCCGGTTGGCCAGGAACTTCGCGATCTCCGGAGCCTGGTCGCGGGTCATCTGCGGGTCCGCGACGACCATCAGCCCGTCGACCGATGCGGCCAGCGGCTGACCGTTGCGGTCGAGGATCGTGCCCCGGCGGGCGGGCAGCACCGCCTCGACCAGCCCCTCCTGGGCGGCCGCGGCGGCGTACGCGTGCGGGTCGAGGGCCTGTAGCTGCACCAGCCGGGCACCGAACACCGAGACCACCATCGCGATCGACACGAAGCCGAACCGCAGCCGCAACATCGCCGAACCGCGGTTGGCGTCGCGCTGCTGGCGGGCGGCGGGCCGGCCGCGCCCGTTTCGCCGGTTGCGCCCCTTGCGCCCGTTGCGCCCGCTCCGCCTAGGAGGGACTCGCTGCTGATCTGAACTCACCGGACTCCCCCGTTCGGCTCGTTGGCACTGCGGTCGTTGGTTACACGTTTATTCGGACCCTTAGCGACCATTACTACCCGCCGGATCGTGGTGTTTCACCGAACCCGTCCTCGTGTTGTGAGCCGGCTTCTGGTCGTCGCCGTTGTGGGCCGGGGGCGCCACCTCCACCACGGTCGGCGTCGGGTCGAGCGAGGTCGGCTTGTCCGCGGCGTACGGCGCGATGTGCAGCCGCTCATCGCCGGTCGCCGGGGTCGGGTCGCCCAGTACCTTGCCCGAGCCGAGCACCAGGAACGCCGGCGAACCCGGCTGGACCATGCCCAGCTGGTGCGCCCGCTGCGCCACCCGCTGCGGATCGCGCAGCCCGTCGAGCTCCATCTGCAGGGTCTGCTCGCGGGCGTCCAGGTTGGTGGCCTGCTCCTCGAGCTCGGTGCTCGCGAACGACGCCTGCTGCATCGAGGTGTTGAACAGCAGCAGGCCGACCACGCCACCCAGCAGCACCAGCGTCACGAGGGTCACGAACGGCACGCGCGGCGCGTGCGAGCGGGTCCGCGGTACGACGGTCAGCCGGACCCGCTCGACCGCGGCCTCGGCGATGCGGGGCATCCGACTCCGGAACTGGGGGGCTGGGCTGCTCATCACAGTGCTCCTGTCTCGGGACGGACTCGTTCGACGGCACGCAGGCGGACACTCGCCGCGCGCGGGTTGGCTTCGATCTCCTGGGCGTTGGCCTTCTCGGCGCCCCGGGTGACCTGGCGGAAGGCCGGCTCATGGCCGGCGGGCACGAAGGGCAGATCCACCGGTACGTCGGAGCGGGTCACCTTCGTGAACGCCTGCTTGACGATCCGGTCCTCCAGCGAGTGGTAGGACTCGACCACCACCCGACCGCCGACCCCGACCGCGTCGAGCGCCGCCGGGATCGCCCGGCGGAGCACCTCGAGCTCGTCGTTGACCTCGATCCGCAGCGCCTGGAAGGTCCGCTTCGCGGGGTGTCCCCCGGTACGCCGCGCGGGCGCCGGGATCACGTCGTACAGCAGCTGGACCAGGCGGCCGGACCGGGTGAACGGCTCGACCTCGCGGGCGGCCACGATGGCCCGCGCGATCCGGCCCGCGAACTTCTCCTCGCCGTAGTCGCGCAGGATCCGGGTCAGCTCCCCCACCGGATAGTCGTTGAGTACGTCGGCCGCGGTCGGACCCTCGGTGTCGTTCATCCGCATGTCGAGGGGCGCGTCCTCGGCGTACGCGAAACCGCGCTCGCGCACGTCGAGCTGCATGGAGGAGACGCCGAGGTCGAACAACACCGCGTCGACCCCGGCCAGGCCGAGCTCGTCGAGCACGTCGGGGATCTCGTCGTACACGGCCGGGACGCCGATGAACCGGTCACCGAAGGCGGCGAGCCGCGCGCCGGCCAGCTCCTGGGCGTGGGGGTCGCGGTCGATGCCGACGACCCTCGCCTCGGGACGGGCCAGCAGGACGGCCTCTGTGTGGCCGCCGAGGCCCAGGGTCGCGTCGATGAGCACCGAACCCGGACGGGTGAGCGCAGGCGACAGCAGTGCGACGACCCGGTCGAGCAGCACCGGGACGTGGCTGGGGGTGGTCATCCGACTCAGCCCCGACCGGCATCCACGGCGAGAAGGATCAGTCCCGTCACTGCCACTGAGGCCGCGGCCGAGAACGCCATCACCGCCAGTACGTCGCGGGCCTGGTGGCGCACCCGGCGTACGGGTGGCGCCAGGCGCGGCGCAAACGGTGTGAACCTCATCTTCTCGACCCCACTGGTGTTACGTCGGTGAACTGCTCATCTGTCCGACGGATTCGCAAGGCCAGGCCCCTGCCCGCTCCCCTGCCGGGGAAAGTGCCCTCTGGTGCCGGGGAAGTTGCCCCAGATGGCGGGCCGCGGAGCGGGCTCGAGACCTCGTCCTGCGATTCCGTTCGTCGGTTCTTCTGTTGTTGCTGCTCGGTCCTGCTGTGCTCGGTCGTGCTGTGTCCCGCCGTGCCACCCGGGTCAGATGCCCGGGAAGATCTCGTCGCTCAGCTCGGCGAACTGCTGCTCCTGCTCCTCGGAGTACTGCTGCCACGCCTGCGGGTCCCAGATCTCGATGCGATCCATCGAGCCGATAACCATCACGTCCTTGCGCAGCGACGCGTACTCCCTCAGGACCGGCGGGATGGTGATCCGGCCCTGCTTGTCCGGGACCTCCTGCGACGCCGCCGAGAACAACATCCGCACGTAGCTGCGGATGGCCTTGTTCGTCTGCGACGCCTCGCTGAGCCGAGTGCGGAGGCTGGTGAAGTCGGCGTTCGACCAGATGGTCAGACACCGCTCCTGCCCCCGTGTCACTACGAGCCCCTCTGCCAGGTCGTCCCGGAACTTCGCCGGGAGGAACAGCCGCCCCTTGTCATCGAGCTTGGGCGTGTAGGTCCCCATGAACATCGGAGACCACCTCCACCCACTCTTCCTCCACTGCGCTCCACGATACCCCACTTTCATCCACGGTCAACCACATTGGGGGCCGCGCGCTCCCCACTGCGGATTGAAACCGGGTTGTGACCGGCGGCTCTGGGCAACCGTGGGGCGAGCCAGCACAATGGGCGTTCGTGCAGGTCCCCCGCGTGTCGCGGGCGCCGAAACAGGCCGACCACGCGCCTCCCACCTCGGTGTCACCACCTGCCAGAGGCCGGGTGGAGGAGAGTGGAGGGCGTGCGGTGGGTGGAGAAGCCGGGCGGACTCTTGATGGCACGAATACGGTTGACTTGGACACAGGTGCCCGACGAGGTGCATCGTGGGCGACAGAGGGGGCAGCAGCAGTGGCAGAGATGACGTCACAAGGGGCGGATCTCGACACCCTGGCGCGGATCACCAACAAGGTGCGCGCCAACATCGCGCGGGTGATCGAGGGGAAGAACGACGTGATCACCACGGCGATGGTCGTGATGCTCGCCGAGGGTCACCTCCTGATCGAGGACGTCCCGGGCGTCGGCAAGACGATGCTCAGCAAGGCGCTGGCCCGCTCCATCGACTCCTCGGTACGCCGGATCCAGTTCACCCCGGACCTGCTCCCGTCGGACGTCACCGGCGTGTCGGTCTTCAACCAGGACACCCGCGAGTTCGAGTTCCGGCCCGGTGGCGTGTTCGCCAACATCGTGGTCGGCGACGAGATCAACCGGGCCTCGCCGAAGACCCAGTCCGCCCTCCTGGAGTGCATGGAGGAGCGCCAGGTCACGGTCGACAACCAGACCTACTACCTCGACTCGCCGTTCATGGTCATCGCGACCCAGAACCCGATCGAGATGGAGGGTACCTACGCCCTCCCCGAGGCCCAGCGCGACCGCTTCATGGCCCGGGTGTCGATGGGCTACCCGGTCGAGGCGGCCGAGATCGCGATGCTCAACTCGCACACCGGCGCCAGCCCGCTCGAGGACCTCGAGCCGGTCACCGACGGAGCCGAGATCCGCAAGCTGATCGGGATCGTCAACCAGATCCACGTCTCCGACGCCGTCCAGCGGTACGCCGTCGCGCTGACCACCGCCACCCGGCACAGCGGCGACCTGATGCTCGGCGCGTCCCCGCGGGCGACGCTCCACCTGGTCCGGGCAGCGAAGTCGGCCGCCGCGGTGGCCGGGCGCGACTACGTGCTGCCGGACGACGTACACACGCTGGCGCGGCCGGTCCTGGCCCACCGGCTCCTCCCCGGCGTCGAGGCGGCGATGGGCGGCCGGACCGCCACCACCATCCTCGACCACGTGGTCGCCTCGGTCCCCGTGCCCGACGCCCGTCGCTGACGACGGGACCAGGCCATGAGGACCGGACTGAGCGGACTGACGGTTCGCGGTCGCGCCTTCGTCGCGGCCGGCATCTCGGCCATCGTGTGCGCGGTCGTGCTGGGCCAGACCGCACTGACCCGAGTCGGCGTGCTCGTGGTCGCGTTGCCCCTGGTGGCGGCGTGGGTCATCGGTCGGGCTCGCTACCGCTTCGCGCTCACCCGCACCATCAACCCGCAGCTCGTCGAGGCCGGCCAGCCGGCCCGGGTCGAGCTCCAGCTGGTCAACGAGGGTCGCGCGCCGACCGGCGTACTCCTGCTGGAGGAGCACCTTCCCTATGTGCTCGGCAACCGGCCGCGGTTCGTGCTCGAGGGCATCGCGCACGGCTGGCGTCGACACGTCGCCTACCAGGTGCGCTCCGACGTGCGGGGCAGGTTCGACATCGGCCCGATGACGGTGCGGGTCAACGACCCGTTCGGCCTGGTCGAGCTCGGCCGCTCCTTCACCACGACCGTCCCGCTGATCGTGACCCCGCGGACGGTACGGCTGCCGCTGATCCCCCTCAACGGCGCGCTCAACGGCTCGGGTGACAACCGGCCTCGCGCCTTCGCGACCGGCTCGGCGGAGGACGTCACCGTCCGCGAGTACCGCCAGGGCGACGACCTGCGCCGGGTGCACTGGCGCAGCAGCGCCCGCATCGGTGAGCTGATGGTGCGCCGCGAGGAGCAGCCGTGGCAGTCGCGCGCGACGGTGTTCATCGACAACCGGCTGATCGCCCACCGCGGCCACGGCGTGGCCTCCTCGATGGAGGCCGCGGTCTCGGCCGCCGCCTCCATCGCCCTCCACCTCAGCCAGCGCGGCTTCACCGTCCGGCTGGTCACCGCCCGCGGCGAGGACCCCGGTACGGCGTGGCACGACCGCTCGCTCTCCATGAACACCGGCCCACTGCTGGAGTCGCTGGCCGTGCTGGAGACCGCGCAGCAGACCACCATCGAGACCTCGTGGCTCGCCGAGGCGGGTCGCTCCGGCCTGACCGTCGCGATCCTGGGCGCCATCATCGAGCAGGATCACCCGGTGCTGCGGCGGATGCAGATGCACGCGGGCTCGGCGCTGGCGATCGCGCTCAACGTCAACCGGTGGACCAGCCCCGGCTCGGCCGCCGTCCATCGCGAGGTCGGCTGGCTGACCGGCCAGGGCTGGCGCGCGGTCGGCCTCTCACCCCAGGACCGGCTCTCGTCCGTGTGGCAGGAGCTCGGCCGGGTCTCGTCCAACGTGTCGCTGTCGAGCGTGCACTCCGAGACCTTCACGCAGCCCGTCGCGGGTGGGGCCGAACGATGAGCCGGCCCAGGCTCTCCCTGCGACACGGCGTGGCGTTCGCGGTCGTCGGCGGGATGACGACGTGGGTCACCATGCTGCCCTGGGGTGGGTTCGCGGAGGACTCGGGCCCGTACCTCGGCGTACTCCTGATGCTGGGGCTCACCCTAGGCGCCACTGGCGCGGCGCTGCGGTGGCTGCGCGTCCCGCTCTTCCTGGTGCCGGTCGCGCAGGCGCTGGTGGTGTGCGTCGTGCTGCTCGGCAAGTACGGCGGTCCCGACTCCGGTGCGCCCTTCCCCACCCCGAAGGCGATCCAGGACACGCTGCACGCCTTCTCTCAGGCACTCGCGTCGGCCGACCGCTATGCCGCGCCGATTCCGCTCAACGTGCCGACGGTCGCGCCGCTGATCATCCTGTCCGGTGCGATCGCGCTGATCCTGGTCGACCTGCTGGCCGGCGCCCTGGGCCGGGTCCCGCTCAGCGGGCTGGTCCTGCTGATGCTCTACAGCCTCCCGGTCACCGTCTGGGACAGCCACATCTCGTGGTGGATCTTCTGCATGTCCGCGGGCGGCTTCATGTTCATGTTGTTCCTGCGCGAGGACGAGCGGTTCTCGCAGTGGGGCCGGGCGATCACCGGAGAGGCCGAGGACCCGACCGGTTTCGGCGTACGCACCGGCACGGCCCGCACCAACGCCTTCGCCATGGGCGCGGCCGCGACCGCCGCGGCCCTCGCACTGCCGATCTTGGTGCCGACGCTGCACTTCGAGGTCTTCGACCGGGGCAACGGTCCCGGCGGCGGCAACGACGTCACCATCGTCAACCCCATGGCCGACCTTCGCCGCGACCTGCGCCAGGGCAAGGACGTCCCGGTGCTGACGCTCAGGACCGACCAGAACAACCCGAGCTACCTGCGCTACTCCGTGCTGACCAACTTCGACGGCAACCAGTGGACCACGGGCAACCGCACGATCCCCGACTCCCAGATGGCCGACGGGCACGACCTGCCGCTGCCCGAGGGGCTGAGCAACGCGGTCCCGCGCACGTCGTTCACCGCGGACTACCAGACGACCAACGACTTCCACTCGGAGTGGCTGCCGGTGCCCACGCCGGCCACGAACGTCAAGGCCCCCAACATCTGGAAGTACGACCTCACCACGCTCGACTTCATCTCGGCCGACGACAAGGACGCGACGAACCTTCACTACACGGCCAGCGGCCTGGACCTGGACATCGAGGCCGAGACCCTGGCCGCCGCCGGGCGGGCTCCAGCCCTGATCCTCGGCGAGTACGCCACGACCGATGGCATCCCGGACTCGGTGCGGTCGCTGGCGTTCGACATCATCGACGGTCAGACCACCGACTACGGCCGCGCGGTGACGTTGCAGGACTGGTTCTGGAAGTCCCCCGAGGACGGCGGCGGTGGATTCACCTACAGCACCGCGGTGGCGCCGGGCAACGGCGGCGACGACATCGAGGCGTTCCTCACCGACGGTCCCGGTGGCCGCACGGGCTACTGCGAGCAGTTCGCGTCCGCCATGGCGATCATGGCCCGAGCGGTCGGCATCCCGGCCCGGGTCGCCGTGGGTCTGCTGGCCCCCGACCAGGTGGGCCCCGACACCTACGTGTTCTCGACCCACGACCTGCATGCCTGGCCCGAGCTCTACTTCGACGGCGTGGGCTGGGTGCGGTTCGAGCCGACGCCCGGTGGCCGCAACAGCGTCAACAGCCACCGACCGGCGTACACGCAGGGCGACATCAGCAACATCACGCCCTCCTCGCTGCCGACCGCCAACCCCTCGAGCGGAGACACCGCCCCGAAGGGCAACTCCCCGTCGGCCAGGCCGAGCTCGCTGGACAGCCAGGGCGCTGGGAAGGACGCCGGGTCCTTCCCGTGGCTCACCGTGCTGCTCGTCCTGGTCGGCGTCGCGATCCTGGTCGCGTTGATGCTGGTCCCGCGGACGGTGCGCCGAGTACGCCGCGAGTCGCGCTGGCATGCGGGCACCGCCGAGTCGGCGTGGGCAGAGCTGCTCGATGCCGCGACCGACCTGGGCGTCGTCTGGCCTCCCGGCCGGTCGCCGCAGGCCACGGCCGCGATCCTCGCCGAGCACTTCGCCGCGGCCGGTGACCTGGCCCGCCCGGTGCACGGTCCGGGCACCAATCCCGACGCCGACCAGGCGCTGGCGCGGCTGGTGCACGCGGTCGAGGTGGAGCGCTACGCGCCGCGGCCGCTCGAGGTGAGCGCCGAGGCTCTTCGGGCGGACGTGCTGGCCTGTGTGGAGGCAATGCGCTGCGGCGTGCCGGAGCGGACGCGCCGACGGGCGGACTGGCTGCCGTCGTCGCTACGCAGCCGTCGCGCTCAGGTCCGGGCCCAGACCAGCGAGGTCGAGGCCGGCTCCGACCAGGTGGTGGAACACGTCGGCCGGTGATCGTGAGCGATCACCGGCCATGGGTTTAGGTTGTGCTGTGGGTCAGAAGCCCTCGCGCCGACGACGCCAGCGCTCCTCAAGCCGGTCCATGAAGGACTGGTGACTGCGAGGACGACCTCCGCGTCGACCGCCTTCGACGGACCGCAGGTCCTTCTCCTCCTCGGCCGGGTCGGCCGCCTGGTGGGCGTGTCCGCGGACCGCGGTCAGGCCGACGGTGGCCGAGAGCAGCATCACCACGAAGCCGCCGATGCCCAGCGGGCTGACTCGCAGGACCGCACCGGCCATCAGGATCGTGACGCCGATGACGAAGGCGATTCCGGCAACAATGGCGCGCCGACGTGCCGAGCGCCGGAACGACGTCCCTCGCAGGGTGGAGGCGAACTTGGGGTCCTCCTCCACGAGCGCGCGCTCCATCTGCTCGAGCAGACGCAACTCCTCTTCCGAGAGCGGCACTTCTTCCTCCTCGGATCCGATCGGGCCAGTCGTACTGTGCTTCAAGTCTAGGCAGGCACTGCCATGAGGGGTACCCAACCCGGCAAAATTCTAACCGCGACTGAGCCGGATCGGGCCGCGTCTCGCGCTTCCGTGTCCTTCCTGTGTCCGACCGCCTCCCGCTGGTCGCCCGTCCGGTCGCATGTCCGGTCGTTCGTTCAGGACTGGATGAGCGCCGCGGGGCGGACCGCGGCCGTCCCGAAGCGGCGTACGGCGCGGTCCATCGCCCGATCCGCGTCGGACCAGCCGCGCTCGCGCTGGCCCAGCATCAGCTGGTGATGGACCGTGGTGCGCGGCATCAGCCCCTCCACCCGGACTCCCACCAGCCGGATCCGAGCCCGCTGCAGGCCCAGCGCGTCGTACAGACCGGTCGCGGTGCGGTAGATCTCCTGGGTCACGTCGGTCGCCTCGGGAAGCGTCCGGGACCGGGTGATCGTGGTGAAGTCGGCGAACCGCACCTTGAGGGTGACCGTGCGCCCGGCCACGCCGGCCACCCGCATTCGGCCGGTCACCTTGCCGGCGAGCCGCAGCACCTCGCGCAGGATCGCCTCGCGGTCGTCCATGTCGCGGCCGAAGGTCTCGTCGGCGCCCATGCTCTTGTCGGGCTCGTCGGGGCCGCGCCGTGGCGTGATCGTGCGCTGGTCGGTGCCCCAGGCCAGCTCGTGGAGGTGGGTGCCGAGCGCGGCGCCGACCGCCCGTTGCAGGGTCGGGAGCGGGGTGTGCGCCACGTCGCCGACCGTGATGAGCCCGAGCCGGTGGAGCATCGCCCGGGTCTTCTCCCCCACTCCCCACAGGTCACCGACGTCGAGCGGGTGCAGGAACGAGGTGACCGCTGACGGCGGCACCACCACCAGCCCGTCGGGCTTGGCCCGCCGGCTGGCCAGCTTGGCGACCGAGATCGACGCGGCGACACCGACCGAGCAGGTGACGCCCTGCTCGTCGTGCACCCGGGCGCGGAGGTACTCCGCGATGTCGTACGGCGTGCCGAGCCGCCGGGTCGACCCGCGGACGTCGAGGAACGCCTCGTCGAGGGAGACCACCTCGACCAGCGGGGTGACCTGCCGGAACGTCTCCATCACCGAGGACGAGACCGTCGTGAAGCTGTCGTAGTCGGGCGCCACCACGACCGCCTGCGG
The DNA here is from genome assembly GCA_036506675.1 of Nocardioides sp. Classification (GTDB taxonomy): domain Bacteria; phylum Actinomycetota; class Actinomycetes; order Propionibacteriales; family Nocardioidaceae; genus Nocardioides. The sequence goes on from DASXRJ010000358.1 coordinate 23,424, forward strand.
GCAGAGCCGGCGGGCCCGGGTCATCGGCAGGGCGGAGCGGACGCCGTACTGCCTCGCGGCGTAGTTGGCCGAGAGCACCACGCCCCGGTTGCCGCCGCCCACGATGACCGGGACGTCATGCAGCTCGGGCCGTTCCCGGATCGCCACCGACGCGTAGAAGGCGTCCATGTCGACGTGCAGGATGTGGCACTCGCGCGACTCCTCACGCATGGCGACCGCCGGCGTGAAGGGCGCCGCCGGGACCAGCGGTCAGACCGGCCACCGGGCTGATGGGGGCGACGGAGTCAGCGAGTCGCGATGACGTGCAGCTGGGTCGCGAGCGGGAGGTACTCGGCGCGCTCGGCCACCGCCTTCTCGAGCTCGACCAGCGCCTGGGCCGCACCGGGCTCGAGGTCGAGCAGCGAGCCCGGGACCAGGTCGGCGAAGACGCGGACGCCGTGGATCGTGCCCACCTCGAAGCCGGCCCCGGACAGCAGCGCGAGCAGCTCGTCGCGGGTGAACCGGCGCCCGGGCCCGCGAGAACCGCCGGTCGGCATCTGGTCGACCCGTCGACCCGAGGTCGCCGACTGGCCGGAGTCGGGGTCGAGCAGCGCCCGGGCCTGCTGGAAGTGGCCCGCCATCGCGCGGGCGATGACCGCGGCGTGCCGCTGGGCGACGAGGAGGCTGAGGACGCCGTTGGGACGGAGCACCTCGCCGATCGAGGCGAGCGCCGAGGCGGGGTCGCCGACGTACTCGAGTACGCCGTGGCACAGCACCACGTCGACGCTGCCGGGCTCGACCACCTCGGACAGGCTGGAGGCGTCGCCCTGCTGGCCGGTGACCCGATCGGAGACGCCGCGCTCCTGGGCGCGCCGGCCGAGTGAGGCGAGCGCGTCGGGGCTGGGGTCGACGACCACCACCCGGTGGCCGAGCTCGGCCACTCGGACGGCGAAGCCGCCGGTGCCGCCGCCGATGTCGAGGACGTCCTTGACGCCCTCCTGGCCGGCATCTCCGGAAGTCCCCGGCGTCTCGGCCGCGAGGACCGGGTACAGGGCGTCCCAGATGACCGAGGTGCGGGCGGCTCCCCGCCGCTCGCTGGCAGAACGCTCACTCGACATGGGCCCCAGCCTAGGGCTTGTCTCCCAATCCCCTGCCGTCGCGAGCGTCGGCCCCCGGAGTGCCTCGCAAGGCGGAGGTGGGAGGCGATGCGCCAGCATCGTCGACCGACGACAACGCAGCGAGGTGCCCGTGGGGCGGCGCGCAGCAGGCAACGGGATTGGGAGACAAGCCCTGGGGGAGGTGGGAGTAGGGCGGCGGGCAGCGGGCAACGGGACGGCGAGCCTCGCCCTACGCGAGAGGGCGTGTCTCCCAATCCACTGCCGTCGCGAGCGTCGTCCCACGGAGTGCCTCGCAAGGCGGAGGAGGGAGGCGATGCGCCAGCATCGTCGACCGACGACAACGC
>DASXRJ010000359.1:0-7644 GCA_036506675.1 Nocardioides sp.
GTACGTCGAGCCGCTCGTCGACGCCGGGTACCGCGTCGTGGTCTTCGACGCGCCCGCGCACGGCGACTCCGAGCCCGGACCCTCCGGCGCCGGCCGCACCCACGGCGTCGAGCTCGGCCGGGCGCTGGACGCGGTGGCCGCGAGGTTCGGGCCCGCGCACGCGGTGGTCGCCCACTCGCTCGGCGCGACGGCGACCTACCTCACCCTGCGCTACGGCTGGCTCGGGACCGACCGGCTGGTGCTGATCGCGCCGATGGTCGAGGCGGCCACGCTGTTCGACGCGTTCCAGCGGGCGCTCGGCTTCGGGGCACGGACCCGGCGGGCGTTCGACCGCGAGGTGGACGAGTTCGTCGGCGTCCCGGTCGAGGAGTTCGACATCCGGGTGCAGGCGGCGTACGTCGACCCGATCCCGACGCTGGTCGTGCACGACCGCCGGGACCGGCAGACGGCGTACTCGCTCTCGGTCGAGCTCGCCGACACCCTCCCGGACGCGCGGCTGTTGACCACCGACGGACTCGGCCACCGGCGGATCCTGCGCGACCCGGGCGTGGTCGCGGAGGTGGTGGAGTTCCTGACCGGTGGTGAGCGTCAGGCGGTGGCGTGACGGCGTCAGGCGGTCAGGTGGTGCAGGTAGCACCACCGCCAGTCCTCCCCCGGCTCGGCAGACTGCATGACCCGGTGGGTGCTCTCGTGGAAGTGTGCGGTGGCATGGCGGAGCGGTGACGAGTCGCAGCACGCCACGTTGCCGCACTCCAGGCACTGCCGCAGCGCCACCCACTGGACGCCCTCCTCCAGGCAGCGGGCGCACACCTGGTCGTCGGAGATCTCGACCGCGGGCCGGGAGAGCAGGTCGTCGCAGACGTCGCCGGTACGCCGGATCCGGGTGGTCACCGTGCGCAGCTCCTCGCGGTCGCGGCTGGCCGTGTCGAGCATCGACTCCTCCACGTCGAGCATGGCCAGCACCTCGCTGACCACCGACGAGGCGACGGTGCCGGCGTCGCGGATCTCCAGCACCCGACCGCGCTCCGCCTCGATCATGGCCGAGCGGATCCGCGCGTAGCCCTCGCTCGGGGTCTCCCGGTCGCTGACCGTGCCGAGCCGCTCCCAGGCGGCGAAGTTGCGCTGCTCGATCCGCTGCTTGATCAGGTCGCAGATGCCGGCCTGGTCGTCGTACTCCAGCTCCTTGAGAACCTTCATGCCCGCCTTGGACGCCTGCTGCAGCAGGGTGGCTCGCGCGAGCGCGTCGTCCATGGGGTCGGGCGAGGGGACGGCCAGCCGGCGGGCCACCCACGGGAGCGACAGCCCCTGCAGGAAGAGGGTGCCGGCGACCACGGTGAAGGCGACCATCAGCAGGATCTCGCGATGCTCGGTCTCCTCCGGGATCACGAACGCCGCCGCCAGCGTGACCACGCCGCGCATCCCGGCCCAGCCGAGCACGAAGGTGTAGGTCCACGGCGGCGACTTGCCCGAGTCGGGGTCCGGCCCCGGCCGGATCAGCAGGTAGCGGGCGGCGAACACCCACGCCATCCGGAGTACGACGACCGCGCCCAGCGTCGCCGCGCAGACCGCCACGATCCGCCCCGTCGACAGCTCGCTCGCGCCGACGTCGTCCAGGATCCAGCGGGCCTGGAGGCCGATGAGCATGAAGACCGTGTTCTCGAGGACGTAGGCGATGGTCCGCCAGTTCATCCGCTCCGCGATCCGCGACTGCGCGGTCTGCAGGATCGGCGCCTTGTGCCCGAGCAGCAGCCCGGCCACGACCACCGCGAGCACCCCGGAGGCGTGGATCCGCTCGGCCGCGATGTAGCTCGCGAACGGGATCACGAACGAGATCGCCGTGTCGAGCAGCGGGTCGTTGACATGCCGGCGCAGCCGACTGACCACCAGGAACGACGCGATGCCGAGGAGCACGCCGCCCCCGGCCGCGAGCACGAAGTCGCTGCCGACCCGCCACATCGCCACGGTGGTCGAGCTCGCGGCGATCGCCGTACGCAGGGCGACCAGCGCGGTCGCGTCGTTGAGCAGCGACTCCCCCTCGAGGATGGTCACGATCCGGCGCGGCAGCCCGATCCGCCGGGCGATCGCCGAGGCCGCGACCGCGTCCGGTGGCGCCACGACGGCGCCGATCGCCAGGGCCGCGGGCCAGTCGACGCCCGGCAGCAGCGCGTGTACGACGGCCGCGACCCCGACCGTCGTGAACACCACCAGCCCGACCGACAGCAGGAAGATCGGGCGCCGGTTGGCGTTGAAGTCGACGAGAGACGTCTGGATGGCGGCGGCGTACAAGAGGGGCGGCAGCAGGCCCAGCAGCACCACCTCGGCGTGCAGGTGGACCACCGGCACGCCCGGAACGTATGACGCCGCCACCCCCGCGACGATAAGCAGCAGCGGCGCCGGCAGGTCGATCCGGTCGGCCAGCGCCGTGACCGCGAGTACGGCGACAGCGAGGGCGACGAGGAAGAAGGCAATCTCCACGTGGGCCATTGTCGCCGGTCGGTCGGAATCCCCGGATATCCGGGGAAACTGACCGCCCCACTCACGCCGGCTGGGCGACCCAGAGCATCGGGTCGCCGCGGCCGACCGATGCACCCCAACAACGCGGTTGGTTGGTTGAGCACTCTTCAACCAATCGGCCGCGTTTTCGTTTGCTTGGCCAGCGCTGATCGGGCCGACGGTTCAACCCAGCCGATCATTGGCGGTTCGCCGGCTCGTGGGCTACTCGTGGGGAGCCGCGGGAGGAACCGTGGCGGCCCAGCGAGCCCACTCGGCGAGAGCCTCATGGAGCCGTACGCCGGCCTCGATAGTCACCCGCATCGACTGGGTCTGGGGGCTGGTGCCGAACTCGCCGCGGTCCTTGCGCGCGGCGTACTCGCGGTAGGTCGCGGCCGCGGCGGCGAAGTACTCCGCCTCCCGGGAGAGGTGGCGGCGCAGGTCGTCGGGATCCATCAGCCAGAAGAACAGCGAGCGCAGCAGGAACTGCAGCCGCATCGTGTGGTCGACCGCGGACTCCGACAGCCACGACCGGATCTCCGCCAGGCCGGCGTCGGTGATCCGGTAGGCCTTCCGGCGCCGCGGCCCCTCGCTGTCGACCTCGATCAGCCCTTCGCCGGCCAGCCGGTTGAGCTCGGCATAGATCTTCGGGTGCTGGGCCGGCCAGATCCCGCCGAGGACCTCCTGGAACCGGCCCGCGAGGTCGTACCCGCTGGCGGGCCCCTCGGCGAGCAGGCCGAGCAGGCCGTGGCGCAGTGACATGGCAGTCCTCCCTTCGGCGCTGCCTGCATCTTGACATGTCCCCTCGGCCATGTGCATGCTCATATATGTCCCTAAGAACATGTCCCATAGTAGATGTGAGGTGTCGAGATGGCGAACAGTCAGCAGGCGGTCCTGGTCACGGGCGCGGCCGGAGGAATCGGGTCGGCCGTGGTGCGCGCACTCTCCGAGCGCGGCCACCGCGTGTTTGCGGGAGTCCGCAGGGACGCTGGCGAGCTGGCCCGGCTGCCGGGCGTGGAGGTGGTCCGACTCGACGTGACCGACCCGGACAGCGTGGCGGCAGCCGCGAGGACCATCGGCCAGGCGCTCGACGGCGGCGGCTTGAGAGCCGTGGTCAACAACGCCGGCCTGATCGTCCAGGGCCCATTGGAGCTCATCCCGCCCGACCAGCTGCGCCACCAGTTCGAGGTCAACACGCTCGGCCCGACCCGGGTCACCCAGGAGTTCCTGCCGTTGCTGCGCGACGGAGCTGGCCGCGTGGTCAACGTCAGCGCTCCCACCGCCCGGGTGCCGATCCCGCTGATGGCCCCCATCGCGGCCAGCAAGGCGGCCTTGGCCTCACTGTCCGAGTGCCAGCGGATGGAGCTGGCCGCCTGGTCGATCCCCGTCGTACTCGTGGAGCCGGGAGCAACCGAGACGGCGATCTTCGACAAGGCCGCCACGCGGTCGGCGGACACGCTTGCGGGAGCCGATCCGGCCAAGCTCGCCCTGTACGCCGACCACCTGGCCGCCTTCGACGCGGCGCTGGCCCGCCAGAAGAACGGCCCGGTCGCGCCGGTGGCCCGGGCCATCGTCAGCGCCGTCGAGGCGCGCCGTCCTCGCCGCCGCTACGTGGCCGGATCCGGCTCCCGGATGCTGGCGACCCTGTCCCACCTGCCGACGGGACTCCGCGAACGGTTGATCGCCGGCGCCTTCGGGATGAACGGGATCCGGCCCGCGGTGACAGCGACTCGTTAGTGAGCCGGCTGGGCGACCCAAAGCATCGGGTCGCCCCAGCCGAGCTCCTCGATGCCGTGCCGTCCGAAGGCGAGTACGACGAGGGTCCGCCGGTGCGCCGCGAAGGTGAGCACGTGCGCGATCATGCCGCCGTACGTGAAGACCTCGGGGTTCTCGCACAGCGCGTCGACGAAGGTGTCGTCGAGCCGGTCCTCGTCGACGACCGACCGCACGTGAGAGAGGTACGTCGGCCCCTCGGCCGCGAGCCGCTCCCGCAACGAGGAGAGCGACTCATGCTCCTCGACCGACCAGTCGTACTCCCGGTTGGCCATCGCCGCGTTCCACATCCCCATCTGGCCGACCAGCCGCGAGAGCAGCGACCGGATCGACTGCTGGTCGTCGTCCACGTCGAGCACGATCGGCTGGTCGAGCTGCTCCTCGGTCAGCCGCTCAGCCACGCGCACCATCTCGCCGGTCAGCCAGATGTGGTGTTCGACCATCTTGGTCAGGAGTTCCATCGAAGTCACCTTGTCCCTCGCCGGGAGCCGCAGCCCGGCCGGCGGATAGAAATGAACGCCGCTCGGGGCGTCGATCTGGTGGCGGCCGGGTCGTCTGCGCCAGGTCGCCGGCGGCACGCCGTACGCCTTGGTGAAGGCCCGGGTGAACGCCTCGTGGGACCCGTAGCCCGCCTCGACAGCGATGTCGATGAGGGGTGCGCGGGTCGTGGTCATCCGGTACGCCGCCCGCTCCAGCAGGATGCGGCGCCGAAACGTGTTCGGCGGCTCACCCGCGACCGACCTGATCATCCGGTCGAAGTGGAACCGACTGAAGTGCATGCGCGCGGCCAGCTCGGCGCCGGACGGCCCGCCGTCCGCCTCGGCCGAGAGGGCCTCGGTCAGGTGGTCGACGAAGTCGACGAAGGTGTCGGTGGCGACGCTCATAGGTCAATCCTGGGCGGCCGCGCCGGGCCCGGCTTGATCACCGTTGCGCTGGTCTCCCTGAGCTGAGCCGAGCGAGCCGAGTACGGCGACCACGCTGGCGACCAGGCGGTCGGGCTCGAAGCGGTCGGGGTCCTCGATCAGCAGCCGGCCGAAGTGCTCGAGGACCGCCAGGGCCGCATGGCTCAGCACCTCGGCGTCCACGCCGGGTCCGCCGGCGAGCGCGACCAGCTCGGCGAGCTGCCGGCGGACTCCTTCTCGGTCGGCGTCGATCCGCTGGCGCACCACCGCCGGGGTGCCGTGCGGGGCGAGCAGGATCGGCCGCCAGGTCGTGGGGTCCGAGGTCACCGTGGCGATCAGCCGCCGGGTCGCCTCGGCCACCACGGCCGCGAGGTCCGGGGCGAACAGATCCACATCGAGTACGGCGCCGAGCTGGTCGAGCACCCGGGCCCGCTGCCGGTCGAGCAGCGCGTGCAGCAGGTCGCCGAGACCGTCGTACACGCCATAGATGACGGGGCGGGTGACCCCGGCCTCGCGGGAGATCGCGTCGATGGAGACACCGTCGTATCCGTCGCGCACGATCACGGCGAGCGCGGCGTCGAGCAGCTGCTCCCGACGTCGCTCGGGTGGCACTCGCGGGGCGTAGGGACGGCGCCGGCGCTGGGTCTGCGGCGTCGTCGGGTCGGCGGTCATGGGTCCACGCTACAAAAGTCTGGGCTCGGTCCTGGACGATATTACTACTCATGTGTAGTAATTGGTCCGAGGGAACCCACGAAAGGAGCAACGATGGCCGAGCAGCTGAAGATCTGGGGCACGCCGTACGAGCCGCAAGAGGACTACGGGTTCTTCGGGCCGGACTCGGTGACCTGGAAGGTCTGGCGCTACCCGACCTCGCTGACCATCGGCTTCCAGCGCTCGGTCGTCATCGAGGAGCTCGACCCGGCGCTGGTCGCGGCGGTCGACAAGACCCGGGCGATCCGCGACCGGGCGCGCACTCGCTACGACCGGACGCTGCGCTACTTCGCGATGGTGGCGTACGCCGACAGCCGGTCCGCGTCGAAGGCGGCCGACGTACTCGTGCGGATCCACGCCAAGGGCGTCGGCATCGAGCCGCTGAGCGGCAACCGGTACGACGCCAACGACCCGCACTCCCAGCTGTGGATCCACCTGACCGCGTGGCACTCGATCCTCTACGCCTACGAGCGGTTCGGCCCCGGCAAGCTGCGCCCCGAGGAGGAGGCCCGCTACTGGGAGGAGTGCGCGGTCGCGGCCGAGCTGCAGACCTGCTCCCCCGACGACGTACCGAGGACGCGGGACGGGATCCGGGCCTACTTCGAGGAGATGCGGCCGCGGCTGGCCGGCTCGGAGGTCGCCCAGTCGACGATGGACCACCTGCTCAGCGCCGAGATCATGATGCCGCCGATGCCGCTGCCGCTCCGGCCGGGCATGTCGGTGGTCAGCCAGGTGCTGCGGCGCGGCACCATCGCCACGATGCCGCCGTGGATGCGCAAGCTGGGTGGGTTCCGGCAGGCGTGGCTGACGACGTTCCTGGTGACCTGGCTGCTGCGGATCTCGTTCCGGTTCGGGCACGTGAGCTCGCGGCTCGAGCTGTTGCTGCTCAAGCTGCTCTCGCCGATGACCGTGCCCGTGGTGGCGCCGGTGCTGCTCGGCGTACCGCCGCGCAACGAGGAGGTGCTCACGCCGGCCGAGGCCCGGGCCCGCTACGGCTTTGAACGGCCGGCCGACGCGCACCGGGAGTTCCGGGCCCGGCAGGCGGCCCGGGTCTTCGGCGAGGGCACCGCGCCCAGCGACGAGGGGTTGATCGAGTCGCAGGAGATCCTGGGGTCGCTCGCCTGACCGGCCGCCAACCGGCGCCTCGCCGGTCCCGGCGACGTCAGCGGAGCGACGCGCCGCTGAGCGCGCGGGCCTCGTAGGTCAGGGCGAGGTCCGGACCGGGCGGGAGCAGCGTCGAGGCGGCCCAGGCCATCTGCTCGCGTTGGAGGTGCACACTGACGTGCACCCGGCGGTCGGCCGGGATCTCGAACGCCACCGAGCCCCAGACCACGACGTACTGCCGGCCGTCGATGCCGACCACCGGCGGCGTGCTCTTCGGCCCGCCGGAGCCGACGACGAGGTGGAGCACGAGAGTACGACGCGGGCCGGCGTGCGGCTCGACGTACGGGATCCTCAGGTCGGCGGGTGCCGGCTGCGGCTGACCTGGCGGCTGCTGCGCGGCGCGACGCTTCTCGAGGTCGGAGAGGTACTCACCCATGGGGTCGGTCATGGCCCGATCATGCCGCCCCGGCCGCCCGGCACACCCACCCGTGGGGCACCCCTGTGGACAGTGCTCGACCCTCCCCCGATCCAGGCTTACCCTGTGCGCACTGCTCGGGGATGCTAGGGGGCTCCATGGGACGCGTTCTTCGTGTGTTACTCACACTGGTCGGCCTGCTGCTGCTTGCGGTCGGGGGCGCCGCGGCGGCGTACGTCGGCAGCGACG
>DASXRJ010000360.1:0-15356 GCA_036506675.1 Nocardioides sp.
CCGTAGCCGCCAGGTGGCGGACCCCTAGCCGCGGAGGCTACTCCCGGGTAACGTACGCCGGACCCGACCCCGCCGAGGAGCCGAGATGTCCGAAATCCTGCCGCTGATCGAAGAGACCCAAGAGGTCGCCGCCCCTCCGGCGACCGTCTGGAAGCTGGTCTCCGACCTACCACGCATCGCCGAGTGGAGCCCGCAGGTCGTCAAGACGATCGTCACCGGGCGCCCGATCCAGCTCGGGTCGCGGATGTTCAACGTCAACCGCAAGGGCCTGCTGGTGTGGCCGACCCGGTCGAAGGTGATCCGCTTCGAGCCGCAGTCGGAGATCGCCTTCCGGATCAAGGACAACGCGACGATCTGGTCCTTCACCCTGGAGCCGACCGAGACCGGCACGCTGGTGACGCACCGCCGCGAGGCGCCCAACGGCACCACCAAGCTCTCGGATCTCGCGATCCGCCGGGTCATGGGTGGGCAGAAGTCGTTCCAGGAGGAGCTGCGCGCGGGCATGCGCAAGACCCTGGCCGGCGTGAAGGCGGTCGCGGAGGCCTGAGCCCGCGACCGGCTAGTTCGGGTCGGCCCGCTCGCTCCACCAGGCGAGCAGCGCGGCCTTGGCGTCGTCGTACGACATGGGGCCGTTCTCTAGGCGCAGCTCCAGCAGGAAGTTGTACGCCGCCCCGACCTCGCGGCCCGGGCTGATGCCGAGCAGCTCCATGATCTGGTCGCCGTTGAGGTCGGGCCGGATCGCGGCGAGCTCCTCCTCCTCCGAGAGCCGGGCGATCCGCTCCTCGAGGCCGTCGTACGTACGCCGGAGCCGGTCGGCCTTGCGCTTGTTGCGGGTCGTGCAGTCGGCCCGGGTCAGCACGTGCAGCCGCTCTAGCTGGTCGCCCGCGTCGCGCACATAACGGCGTACGGCGGAGTCGGTCCACTCACCGTCGCCGTACCCGTGGAAGCGCAGGTGCAGCTCGACCAGCTTGGCTACCGCCTCGATCTGGTCGTTGGAGAAGCGCAGCGCCTTCATCCGCTTGCGGGTCATCTTGGCGCCGACCACGTCGTGGTGGTGGAAGGTGACCGTGCCGTCGTCGACGAAGCGGCGGGTGCGTGGCTTGCCGACGTCGTGCATCAGGGCGGCGAAGCGGCTCACGAAGTCCGGCCCGCCGAACCTCTCGTGCTCCTGGTCGATCGACTGCTCGAGCACGGTCAGGCTGTGGTCGTAGACGTCCTTGTGGCGATGGTGCTCGTCGCGCTCGAGCCGCAGCGCGGGCAGTTCCGGGAGCACGATGTCGGCGAGTCCGGTGTCGACGAGCAGGGCGAGGCCCAGCCGCGGGTACGGCGCGAGCACCAGCTTGACCAGCTCGTCGCGGACCCGCTCGGCGGAGATGATCGAAATCCGGTCGGCCATCTCGGTCATCGCCTCGACCACCTCCGGGGCGACGGTGAAGCCCAGCTGAGCCGCGAACCGGGCCGCGCGCATCATCCGCAGTGGGTCGTCGGAGAACGAGTCGTGCGGTGTGCCCGGCGTACGCAACACGCGCTGGGCGAGGTCGACGACGCCGCCGTACGGATCCACGAAGACGCGGCCCGGGACCGAGACCGCCATCGCGTTGACGGTGAAGTCACGCCGGCCGAGGTCGCCCTCGATGTTGTCGCCGAAGTCGACCTCCGGCTTGCGGGAGTCAGGGTCATACGACTCGGAGCGGTACGTCGTGATCTCGATCTGCCAGTCGCCCTTGCGGACCCCGATGGTGCCGAACGAGCGGCCCAGGTCCCAGATCCCCTCGGCCCAGCCCTTGACCAGGCGCTCGGTCTCGTCGGGCCGCGCGGAGGTGGTGAAGTCGAGGTCGTTCTGCAGCCGTCCGAGCATCGCGTCACGCACCGGGCCACCCACCAGGGCGAGCTCGTGGCCGGCCGCGGAGAAGCGCTCGCCGAGCTCGTCGATGACCGGGCCGATCCGGTCCAGCTCGGCCGCGACCCGCCTCTCGACGTCGGAGATCAGCAGCGGAGGCAGGGCGTCGGACACAAGAGGCAACTCTAGTGGTCATCTCGGGAAGTCCGTCGGGGGTGGCCCGTGCTCCGGGTGCGTGCCTCGCAAGGCGGAGGAGCGAAGGCGGGCCGGAGGCCCGTCGAGTCTCCGACAACGCAGCGAGGTGCGTGCCCGGGGTGCGGGCCACACGACGAACTTCCCGAGATGACCACTTAGTGCCCGACGCCGGTACGCCGCCGCGCGCCCGGCCGGGCCCGCGCCAGTGGTGACCAGCCCGACATTTCCTCCGGGCCGGGGGTCGGGGTCCGCTCCACCCGGATAGGGTCGAGCCCGTGATTCGAAGGGTCGTGGGAGTGCTCGGCGCGCTCACGGTCGCGCCCTCGATCGCCGTCGCGGCCACCGGGGGGCCGGCGCTGGCCGACCACGGCGGGTCCGACGAACCCTCTCACCAGCGGGTCAGTGAGCGCGCCCATCCGCAGACCTCGCGCACTCAGGCCCGCGACACCGACCCGCTCGAGGTCACCATCAACTCGATCACCCCGGCGGTGATCCCCAAGCGCGGACCGCTGCGGCTGACCGGCACCGTGACCAACGTGTCCGACGAGACCTGGACCCTGATCAACCTCCAGCCGGTGACCTACAGCGTGCCGTTCACCACTCCGGCCGAGGTAGAGGCCGCCGCCCAGTCGGACTCCGATGCGTTCTTCGGCAACCGGATCCAGGACCTGCGGTCGCTCGACACGATCCCGAAGCTCGAGGCCGGCCAGACGGCGTCGTACTCCTTGACCATCCCGCACGACGTGCTGGCCGACCCGGCGATCATCAGCGGAGCGCAGGGGGTCTACCCGTTCGGCGTACACGCGCTGGGGCAGACGGCCGAGGGGCGGGACGACCCCGCCGACGGCCGGGCGCGCACCTTCATCCCGCTGGTCACCGGGCGTCACCAGTCCGTCGCCGCAGCGTTCATCGCGCCGATCCGGCACGACGTCACCTACGCCCGCAACGGATCGCTGCGCGGCCTGCGCGGCTGGATCTCCGACCTGGGGCCGGGCGGGCGGCTGCGCAACATCCTCGACTTCGGAACCGGTACGCCGCCCGGGTCGGTCACCTGGCTGATCGACCCCGGCGTACTCGACGCCGTACAGCGGCTGGCCGACGGCAACCCGGCGCGCGACCTCGGCCCCGCCAGCACCCCGCCGGACGAGACCGGCGACGAGACCCCGGAGGCCGACGCCTCGGCCCCGGCCGCCGAGAGCGGCGGCAGCTCCAGCGAGAGCTCCGCGTCACTCGACGAGCTCTCCGACTGGGCCTCGGAGTGGATCAGCCGGGTGAAGGCGCTCGCCGGCCAGGGCCAGGTGCTCGGCCTGCCGTACGGCGACGTCGACGTCAGCGCCGCCACCGAGCTGGACCCCAGGATCCTGAAGCGAGCCTTCGACCTGTCGGAGACGACGTTCGCGGACTTCGACATGAGCGCAACTCCCGCCGTCGCGCCGCCGTCCGGGTACATCGCCCCCGACGCCATCACCGCACTCGACCCCGACGTCACCATCCTGGCCTCCAATGCGATCCTGCCGCGGCCGGTCGACGACCCACTGCGCGAGCGCGTCGCCGTCACCGCCGACGACCACCGCATCGACCTGTACGACGACGCAGCGTCCCGGGGCGGACCGGGCCCGAGCGACTCGCTCGCCGAGCTGGCCGTCCGGCAGCGGCTGGTGGCGGACGCCGCCCTGCGCGCGCTCGGCGGCCACCCCCAGCCGCTGGTGATGGTGATGCCCTTCGACTGGGACCCCGGCACCGACCTGACCGACTTCTTCGGCGAGCTGTCGCTGCCGTGGCTGACCACGCTGTCGCACAGCCTGGCCACGCCCACGGTCGCGCCGCGGCTGACCCGGACCGTGCTTTACCCCCGGCGGCAGGAGCACGCCGAGCTGGGCGGGTCCAACTTCTCCTCGGCCGACAGGCTGATCGGCGCCGGCACCACCCTCGGCGGGCTGCTCAGCCACGAGAACGAGGTCGAGCGCGAGGTCACCGCACAGGCGCTGTCGTCGACGTCGTACATGAAGCGGGCCGACCCGACCTCGGCATCGCTCGACGCGAAGAACGCCAAGGACTCGATCCTCGCGTCGTTCCGGCAGATCCACATCTCGGCACCGCCGTACGTCACGCTGGTCGCGGCGAACGGGCGGTTCCGGGTCGACCTGCGCAACGACCTCGACCAGGCCGTCACCGTGCGCATCGACGCCACCAACGACGACGACATCCGGATCCAGGCGCCGAGCCGGGTCGCGCTCGAGGGCGGCTCGAGCACCAGCGTGCTGCTGCACGTGCGGTCGGCGCGGGTGGGCGTACACCAGATCCGGCTGTCGGTCACCAACGTCGACGGCCGCGCCCTCGGCCCGCGCGCCGAGCTGCCGATCCGGTCCTCCCAGTCCGGGCGGATCATCTGGGTGATCATCGGGGCCGGCCTGGCCCTGCTCTTCGTGGCGATCGTGATCCGGCTCTACCGGCGGATCCGGAACCGGCACGCCACCGACGCACCCGTCCCCACAGACACCGACGTCGACCGCGACACCCTCTCGGAGGTGGAGTGAGCTCGGACCAGACCCGGATCCTGTCCTCGAGCGCGGTGATGGCCGCAGGGACCATGGTGTCCCGCCTCAGCGGCTTCGTGCGTACGGCGCTGCTCGCGGCCGCCCTGGGTCCCTATCTGCACGCCGACCTGTTCAACATCGCCAACACGGTGCCGAACATGCTCTACATCCTGCTGGCCGGCGGCATCTTCAACGCCGTACTCGTGCCGCAGCTGGTGCGGGCGATGAAGCACGACGGCGACGAGGGCGAGGCCTACACCAACCGGATCATCACGCTCGCCGGACTGTTCCTGCTGCTGGTCTCCGCGCTGCTGGTCGTGGCGGCACCGCTGCTGATGCGGCTCTTCCTCGACGCGTCGTACAACAACGCCGACATGGCGAGCCAGCGCGACGCGGTGATCGTCTTCGCGCGCTACTGCCTGCCGCAGGTGTTCTTCTACGGCATGTTCGTGCTGGTCGGGCAGATCCTCAACGCCCGCGGCAGCTTCGGCCCGATGATGTGGGCACCGATCGCCAACAACGTGATCGCGGTCGCCGTACTGGTCGCCTATCTGGTGGTCTACGGCAAGGCCGACGGCGCCGAGCAGTACGGCGGCTACACGTCGGGCCAGGAGCTGCTCCTGGGCATCGGCTCGACCTTCGGCATCGCGTGCCAGTTCCTGATCCTGCTGCCCTACCTGAAGGCGGCCGGCTTCACGTACCGGCCGCGCTTCGACTTCCGCAACACCGGCCTGGGCCACACGCTCCGGCTGGGCCTGTGGACCGTGCTCTTCGTGATCGTCAACCAGGTCGCCTACACGATCGTGGTCCGGCTCTCCTCGAGCGGCACCGCCGACGCGACCGACGGCACCGGCTACACCGTCTACTCCTCGACGTTCCTGCTGGTGATGGTGCCGCACTCGATCGTCACGGTGTCGCTGGCGACCGCGATCCTGCCGCGGCTCTCGGCGTACGCCGCGGACACCGACCTCGCAGGCCTGGCCAGCACGCTCGCCGGCACCCTGCGTACGGCGCTCGCGCTGATCGTGCCGTTCGTGATGGTGCTGCCGGTGGTCAGCCTGGAGATCAGCCGGATCGTGTGGGGGCACGGCGCCGCGGCGGCGTCGTACACGAACTTCGCGCCGTCGCTCGCCCTCTTCGCGCCCGGGCTGCTGTTCTTCTCGATCCACTACCTGATGCTGCGCGGCTTCTACTCGCTCGAGCGCACCCGCACGGTCTTCTGGGTGCAGTGCCTGGTCGCGCTGACCAATATCGTGCTGGCCGTGGTCTTCGTGCGCGGCGCGTCGGCGCACGAGACCTCGCCCGCCCTCGTAATGGCGTACGGCGGTTCCTACCTGGTCGGCGCGGTCGGGTCCTACCTGCTGCTCCGACACCTGCTCGGCGGCCTCCAGACCGAGGCGCTCGGCAACTTCGCGGCCCGGTTGGTCGCCGCCGCCGGGCTCTCGACGCTGGTGGCGTGGGCACTGATCGAGGCGCTGCGGAGCCTGGTCGACGACCCCGGGTTCGTGGTGTCGGTGCTGATGGTGGCCGTGGTGATGGGGGTCGACGCGGTCGTCTACCTCGCCCTGGCCAGGGTGTTCGACCTGCCCGAGGCCCGCGCCGTACTCGCCGTCGTCACGCGCAGACTGCCGGCCTCCCGGGCTGGTTGAGCGCGTCGGCCTACGATGAGTCGTCAGACCAGACCAACGGGTGGGAGGGAGCACGTGTCGCACTCGATCAGACCGGGCGACGTCCTCGCCGACCGCTATCGCATGGTCGACCTGCTCAGCGAGCGCACGGGCGGCATGTTCTGGTGCGCCGATGACCAGGTGCTGACCAGGCGGGTCGCGATCCACGTCATTCGACGGGGCGACGAGCGCGCGCCCGGGCTCCTCGACGCCGCGCGCCGGTCCGCGACGGTCACGGACGCGCGGATCCTGCGGGTGCTCGACGCCGACGAGAGCGACGAGGTCTGCTACGTCGTCAACGAGTGGGGCTCCGGCACCTCGCTCGACCTGCTGCTGGCCAGCGGGCCGATGGCCCCGCGACGGGCCGCCTGGGTGGTCAGCGAGGTCGCCGACACCATCGCGCGCGCCCACCGGCTCGGCGAGGCGCACGGCCGGCTGGCCCCCGAGAACGTCCTGATCGACCACAACGGGTCGGTCAAGATCATCGGCTTCGCCGTCGACGCCGCCCTCCACGGCCTGCCGCCGGACCGTCGTTCCACCGACGTCGTCGACCTGGCCGCGCTCCTGTACGCCGGCCTGGTCGGCAAGTGGGCCGGCATCTCGCGCTCCGAGGTACCTCCCGCGCCGGAGTCCGGCGGCGTACCCCTGCGCCCCCGCAAGGTCCGCGCCGGCATCCCCAAGGCGCTCGACACGATCTGCGAGCAGGTCCTCGGCAACGGCAGCCTCACCGGCGGCGCCCAGCTCGAGGGCATCTCCTCCGCGGACGCCATCCACCAGGCCCTCGTCGAGTTCGTGGGCAACCCGGTCGCGCTGGCCGCCGCCGAGGCGGGCCAGGCCGACCAGCAGGGCACCGTCGCCTCCATCGGCGTCATGCCCCCGGTGCGGCCGGCGGGGCCGCCCGAGCCGCAGGCCGAAGCCCAGGCCGACCGGCCCACCCAGGTCGACCAGACCGCGGCCGTGTCGTTCGAGGAGCTGGTCGACGACTCGGCCGCGGGGGGCGATGCGCCGGCCTCGGCCGCCCCGCCGCTCCCCGGCGGCCGGACCGCCGGCGAGATCGCCAGCGAGGTCCCTGACGACCCCAACGCGACCGTCGCCGGCGTACCGGTCTTCGACGACGAGTGGCACACGCCCCGTCAGGATGCGCCCCCGCCTCCGCCGGAGTTCGAGCAGCCCCCGGAGCGGCCGCTCTACGCCCCCGACCCGGTCCGCCGCCCGCGCGGCCCGATCCCTCAGCCCAAGGCCGATGACTACTGGCCCTGGGAGGGAGCGAAGCCGTCCGGCACCGGTCCCCTGCCGACCGTCGACGAGGACGAGGACGACGTACCCGGGCGGTCCTGGCTACGGCTGGCCGCCGGCCTGGCCGCGGCGGTGCTGCTCGTGGTCGCGGCCGTGTTCGCGTTCAACGCCTTCCAGCGCAACGACCAGACCCCCGGCGGCGACAGCACCGAGTCCCCCAGCGGCGACACCCGGCCCGCCCAGCAGCTGGTGATCTCGGGGGCGTCCGACTACGACCCTGAGGGCGACCCGCCGGAGGAGTACCCCGAGAACGTCCCCAACGTGCTCGACAAGGACCCCAAGACGACCTGGAGCACGTCGACGTACAAGGAGAACTTCGGGCCCGGCGGGCTCAAGAGCGGCGTCGGCCTGCTGTTCGACCTGGGCGACACCCAGAAGATCTCCGAGATCGAGCTCGACGTCGTGGGCGCGCCCACCCAGGTGCAGGCCTTCGTGTACGACGACGAGCCGACCGGCGTACCCACCGGTGACCCGGCCGCCAAGGGCACCGCGACCCTCGACCAGCTCGTGCTCCGGCCCAGTGACGCCTCCGGCCGCTATGTCCTGGTGTGGATCACCTCGCTGCCGACGGTCAGCGACGGGTTCCGCGCCGAGATCAGCCGCGTCGTGATCAGGTCATGACCGACGCGTCTGACGCAGAGCTGCTCCGCCGGCACGTCGATGGTGACGCCGACGCCTTCGGCGAGCTGTTCCGGCGCCACCGCGACCGGCTCTGGGCGGTCGCCCTGCGCACGATGGGCAACCCCGACGACGCCGCCGACGCGCTCCAGGACGGCCTGATCTCCGCGTTCCGGCGGGCCGAGAGCTTCCGCGGCGACGCACAGGTCACCACCTGGCTGCACCGGATCGTCGTCAACGCCTGCCTCGACCGGCTCCGCTCCCAGAAGGTGCGCGCCGCAGACGCGCTTCCCGACGACCTCGACCAGTACGCCGGCCGCGGGTCGCTCTCGACCGCGAGCGTCGCCGACCCCGCGGCCGAGGCCGAGGCCGACGAGTCGCGGCGGATGGTCCTGGCCGCCTTGGAGACGCTCCCCCACGACCAGCGGGCCGCGCTGGTGCTGGTCGACATGGAGGGCTACCCGGTCGCCGACGTGGCCGAGATGCTCGACTGCGCGGTCGGCACGGTCAAGAGTCGGTGCGCGCGGGGTCGGGCCAAGCTGGCCGGCCTGCTCGGCGTACTCAGGGAGCCGGAGGCGGGTGACCGCGCTCACGGGAACCAAGCCCCCGCGGCCCGCGTCCCATCCAGCGAACCCCCGCGCGGGCCACCCGGCGACACCAGCCCCCGACCCGATGACCACGCCTGATGACGCAGACCCGATGACTCCGAAACTTGCCCACGTACCGCCGAGGAGGTGACCGCCATGACCGAGCCCGAGCTGACGCCCGCCCAGGAAGACGTCGTACGCCGTCGCCTCGCCGCCGCCCGGCACACCGAGCCGATGCCCGACGAGGTGGCCGAGCGCCTCGACCTGGTGATCGCCGGCCTACACGATCGGCCGGGCGACCAGCCGACCGAGACCGACGTCAGCATTTCCGAGACGCCGGTCGCGCCCGTCGTCGACCTGGCCGCCCGCCGGCGCCGCCGGCTGACCCAGGGCCTGGTCGCGGCCGCGTTCGTCGTGGTGGCCGGCGTGGGCGCCACCCAGCTCGCTCAGTCCGGCAATGAAGCCGACATGTCCTCCGGCGGGGCCCCGGCCCAGGCTCCCGAAGGCGCTGCTCGCGACGACGGCACCAGGTCCGAGGCGATCGGGCCGACCGGCACCGGAGACCATCTCTCGGCCGACCGGCTGCCGACCGTGCGGCCCGGCCATTTCCGCGCCGACGCGCTCAGCCTGCAAGAGACGGCCGCCTACGACGCCGCACTCTCCTCCACCCCCTCGCCGCTGAGTGCGCTCCCGAAGCCCTGCGTGCGGGCCGACGAGGGCGAGGCGGCGATCGCGGTGTCCTATCGCCAACTGCAGGCCGCGCTGCTGTATCTCCGCCCGGTCGACGACACCCGCACGGTCGAGCTGTACCTCTGCGGCGACACCACGCCCCTCAGGCGGGCCACGGTCTCGGCCACCCAACCCTGACCGCGACTGCGACCTCGGCCCTCACCTCGGCGCGCCCGGGTCCGTCCCGTGCGGTGGTCGGCCGGTCGGAATGTTCTCCGCCTACGATCGGTTCAATCGTCGTACTCAACGCATCAGCCGCTAGGAGCGCTCTCCGCATGTCCGATCCCCGCAACGTCATCATCATCGGCTCCGGGCCCTCCGGCTACACCGCCGCCGTGTACGCCGCCCGCGCGTCCCTCAAGCCGCTCGTGTTCGAGGGCTCCGTGACCGCTGGCGGCGCCCTGATGAACACCACCGAGGTCGAGAACTTCCCCGGCTTCCGCGACGGCATCATGGGCCCGGCGCTGATGGACGAGATGCGCGCCCAGGCCGAGCGGTTCGGCGCCGAACTGGTGGCCGACGACGTGGTCGAGGTCGACCTGACCGGCGACATCAAGGTCGTCAAGACGGCCACCGACACCTACACCGCGCGCACCGTCGTACTCGCGACCGGGTCCGGCTACCGCAAGCTCGGCCTCCCCCGCGAGGAGGAGCTCTCCGGTCGCGGCGTCTCCTGGTGTGCGACCTGCGACGGGTTCTTCTTCCGCGAGCAGGCCATCGCCGTCGTGGGTGGCGGCGACTCCGCGATCGAGGAGGCGACGTTCCTGACCCGGTTCGCGTCGAAGGTCTACCTGATCCACCGCCGCGACTCGCTGCGGGCCTCCAAGATCATGCAGGAGCGCGCCTTCGCCGACCCCAAGCTCGAGGTCGTCTGGAACTCCGAGATCGCCGAGATCCACGGCGACGACCGCCTGGAGTCGGTGACCCTGCGCGACACCGTGACCGGCGAGACCCGGCCGCTCGAGGTGACCGGCCTGTTCATCGCGATCGGCCACGACCCGCGCTCCGAGCTGCTCACCGGTCAGGTCGACCTCGACGACAACGGTTACGTGCTGGTGCGCCAGCCGTCCACCGCGACCAACCTGCCGGGCGTCTTCGCGGCCGGCGACCTGGTCGACCACCACTACCGGCAGGCGATCACGGCCGCCGGCACCGGCTGCGCGGCCGCGCTCGACGCCGAGCGGTACGTCGCGATGCTCGACCACGCCGCGTCGTCCGCCGGTTCGGCCGAGGCCACCGCGGCCGAGGTCAGCGAAGAGATCCAGACCGCCGGCGCCTAAGGTGTGTCTCCCTATCCTCGGCCGTCGCGCAGCAGGCCACGGGATAGGGAGACACACCCTAAGCCGGGAACAACTGTCCGGGGGTCGGTGTTGACTGGTCACCGAACTTCGCAGCACCACTCCACAGTCAACGTGCACGTAAAGAAGGGAACCCTCGTGGGCAACATTGCAGCAGTGACCGACGACAGCTTCGAGGCCGAGGTCCTCAAGTCCGACAAGCCGGTCCTCGTGGACTTCTGGGCCGAGTGGTGCGGTCCCTGCCGCCAGGTTCAGCCGATCCTCGACGAGCTCGCGGGTGAACACGGCGACAAGATCACCTTCCTCAAGATGAACGTGGACGAGAACCCCGTCGCTCCGTCCAACTACCGGGTCACCGGCATCCCGACGCTCAACGTCTACCAGAACGGCGAGGTCGTGAAGTCCATCGTGGGTGCGCGCCCCAAGGCCGCGCTGCTCAACGAGCTCGCCGAGTTCATCGCCTGAGCACTACTGACGGTTCGTCCGGGCCGAGGGGCGCGAGGCCTTCGGCGCCGGGTGAACGATCGGGCGCACAACACCCAGCAGGCGCTCCAGGGCCTGTTCCACCTCGTCCTTCCAGGTGAGCGCAGACCGGAGATCCATCCGCATCCGCGGGCTGGTGCTGTGCGCCCGCTGCGTTTTGAAGCCGACCCGGCTGCAGAACTCCGCCGGCACCATGCAGTGCCCGCGGCGCCCCCGGGTGTCGGCGAAGGTCTCCACCGCGCGGATCCCGCCCCGCCGGATCAGGTCGCGGGCCATCCCCTGGATCAGCAGCCGGCCGATCCCGCCGTGTGCGTACGCCGGATCGACGTACGCCGTGGTCATCACGACCGCGTCGGGCGAAACAGGAGCGGTCGGGAACGAGTCGATGCCCGGCACCAGCGCCGCCGGCGCGTAGATCAGGTAGCCGACCGTCACGCCGTCGACGACGGCCACTCGGCCACACGATCCCCAGTCCCGCAGGACGGTCGAGACCCAGGCCTCCTTCTCGGCCCTGGCGTCGGCGTCGCAGACCCGCGACCGGCGTACCGGGTCGAGCTCCCAGAACAGGCAGCTGCGGCACGACGACGGCAGGCCGGCCAGCCGGTCGACCGTGAGCGGCAGAGTACGACGTGACACGCGACACCTCCCAGATGACGGGCCCGTGGTGCATTAGTCCCTTAGATGATCCATGCTAGGTGCGTTATGAACGAGGTCACGCGCGCAAGTACCCGGCTCGACAGCTACGTCGACCGGTACGCCGCACGCACCAAGGGTATGACCGCCTCGGAGATCCGGGCCCTCTTCGCCGTCGCCTCGCGTCCCGAGGTGGTCTCGCTGGCCGGCGGCATGCCCAACATCTCCGGCCTCCCGCTCGACGTCGTCGGCGAGGCGATCGGCGACCTGATCCAGAGCCACGGGCCGGTGGCGCTGCAGTACGGCTCCGGCCAGGGCGACCCGACCCTGCGCGAGCAGATCGTCGACGTCATGCGACTCGAGGGCATCGAGGCCCACCCGGACGACGTCGTGGTCACGGTCGGCTCCCAGCAGGCGGTCGACCTGGTGACCCGGATCTTCTGCGACCCGGGGGACGTGGTGCTCTGCGAGGCGCCGTCGTACGTCGGTGCGCTGGGGGTCTTCAAGTCGTTCCAGTGCGACGTCATACACATCGAGATGGACGCCGGCGGGCTGGTGCCCGAGGCGCTCCGCCAGGCGATCGCGGCGGTCAAGGCGGCCGGCAAGACCATCAAGTTCCTCTACACGATCCCGAACTTCCACAACCCGGCCGGCGTGACCCTCTCCGCCGCGCGCCGGCTGGAGATCCTGGAGATCTGCCGCGAGGCCGACATCCTGGTGCTCGAGGACAACCCCTACGGCCTGCTCGGCTTCGACCAGGAGCCCATGCGGGCGATGCGCGCCGACGAGGCCGAGGGCGTGATCTACCTCGGGTCGTTCTCGAAGACGTTCTCGCCCGGCATGCGGGTCGGGTGGGCGCTGGCCCCCCACGCCGTACGCGAGAAGCTTGTGCTTGCCCAGGAGTCCGCGACGCTCTGCCCGCCGTCGTTCAGCCAGATGGCGGTGTCGGCGTACCTCGAGAAGCACGACTGGCAGGGTCAGATCAAGCAGATGCGGGAGATGTACCGGGAGCGCCGCGACGCGATGATGCAGGCGCTCGACGACTTCATGCCCGCCGCCTGCACCTGGAACCGCCCGGCCGGCGGCTTCTTCGTCTGGCTGACTCTGCCGCCCGGCATCGATGCCAAGGCGATGCTGCCGCGGGCCGTGACCGCGCGGGTCGCCTACGTGCCCGGCACCGCCTTCTTCGCCGACGGGTTCGGCTCCGGCTCCATCCGCCTGTCGTTCTGCTACCCCACCCCCGAGCGCATCCGCGAGGGAGTACGCCGCCTCGCCGGCGTGCTCGAGCAGGAGCTCGAGCTGCGTGAGACCTTCGGTGCCGTCACTCCCCGACCGGGCCTCGCCGCCCGCAGCGGGTACGACGGCCCGAGCACCGATCTGAGCTGACCCTTCATGGAGGAACTCGTGCCCGACGCCATCCCCGGCCGGATCGTCGTACTCGCAGGGGGGCTGTCGCACGAGCGCGACGTCTCGCTGCGCTCCGGGCGCCGGGTCGCCGAGGCGATGCGCACCTCCGGCCTGCAGGTCGAGGAGCGGGACGTCGACGCCAGCCTGCTGCCGGCGTTCGTGGCGGACCCGCCCGCGTGCGTCGTACCCATGCTGCACGGCGAGACCGGCGAGGACGGCGCCATCCGTGAGGTCCTCGAGCTGCTCGACCTCCCGTACGTCGGTTCGCGGCCGGCCGTGTGCCGCACCGCCTTCGACAAGCCGGTCGCCAAGACGATCGTGCGCCGGATCGGCATCGACACCCCGGACTGGTTCTGCCTCCCCCACCAGACCTTCCGCGAGCTCGGCGCCGTGGCCGTGATGGACGCGCTGGTGGCCCGGCTGGGGCTCCCCCTGATGGTCAAGCCCGCTCGCAGTGGCTCGGCGCTCGGCTGCACCGTCGTACACGACTCGGCGGACCTGCCCTCCGCCATGGTCAACGCCTTCGCGTACGGCGATGTCGCGCTGCTCGAGCAGTTCGTCGAGGGCGACGAGGTGGCCGTCTGCGTCATCGACGACGGCTCCGGGCCGCATGCCCTGCCGATCGTGTCGATCAAGCCGGACGGCGGCGTCTACGACTACACCGCGCGCTACACGGCGGGCTCCACGCAGTTCGAGGTGCCGGCCCGGCTCGAGCCCGAGGTGCTCGAGGCGTGCGCGCGGGTGGCGATCACCGCCCACGAGGCGCTCGGCCTGCGCGACCTGTCCCGCAGCGATCTGATCGTCGACCCCGACGGCCGCGTGTGGTTCCTGGAGGTCAACGTGGCGCCCGGCTTCACCGAGACCTCCACCGTGCCGCTGTCGATCCAGGCGGCCGGTCTCGACCTGGGCAAGGTCATGACCTCCCTGGTCACGGCCGCCGTCGGCCGCACCGCATCCTGAGTACCTTCCCCCAGCCCCGAGGAGGCCCCGTGAGGGACCTGACCTACCCGACCGTCATCGTCACCGCCAAGACCGCCTTCAAGCTGCTCGGACAGCGGTTCCAGCTGACCGGCACGGAGAACGTGCCGCGCTCCGGCGGCGTACTCCTGGCGTGCAACCACGTGAGCTATCTCGACTACATCTACGCCGGGTTCGGGGCGCAGCCGTCGAAGCGGCTGGTGCGGTTCATGGCGAAGAAGGAGATCTTCGACCACAAGATCGGCGGGCCGGTCATGCGGTCCTTCCACCACATCTCGGTCGACCGGGCCAACGGCGAGGCCTCGGCGGCCGAGGCGGTGCGCTACCTGCGCGAGGGTGAGGCGGTCGGCATCTTTCCCGAGGCCACGATATCGCGGTCGTTCGAGATCAAGGAGATCAAGTCCGGCGCGACCCGGATCGCGGCCGAGGCCGGCGTACCGCTGCTGCCGGTGATCGTCTGGGGCACCCAGCGGATGATGACCAAGGATCACCCGAAGGACTTCTCGCGCGGCAAGACCATCGCGATCTCCGTGGGCACCCCGCTGCACCCGACCGGCGCGAGCTCACTCGCGGAGGCCACCGAACTTCGGGAGGCGATGGCCGAGCTCCTCGACCGGACGATCCGGGCCTACCCCGAGGACGAGCAGCCGCCGGGTTCGTGGTGGCTGCCCGCCAAGTACGGCGGTTCGGCGCCGACCCCCGAGGAAGCAGCCGCCCTGGACGCCGACGAGCGCCGTAAGCGGGCAGCGGCTCGGCGGGCAAAGCGCTGACTACAGTCGATTAGTCGCTTTGTCGACAAAGCGATAATGGTGCCCGGCCTCTGCGCCGGCCGGGCACTGCTGTCTCAGTTGGTCGGTACGTCGGCCGCGGGATCCATGATGTCGACGATCCGGCGAAGGTCGTCGAGCGAGGCGAACTCGACCGTGATCTTGCCCTTTGACTTGCCAAGATCGACCTTCACCCGGGTCTCGAGCCGGTCGGACAGCCGGTCGGCGAGGTCGTCCAGTCCGGGCGCGCTCGGCTTGCGGCGTACCTGGCGGGCCTGGCGCTTGCCGTGGTCGCCCACCGCGACGATCTCCTCGAGGCCG
>DASXRJ010000361.1:0-11340 GCA_036506675.1 Nocardioides sp.
CTCGCCGTCGCGGACGACGTACGCGCCGAGAAGGACTCGCTGCCCGACGGCTTGTCGATGCACCTGACCGGGCCGGGTGGTACGGCGGCCGACTTCATGGACGCGTTCAGCGGCGGCGACACCTGGGTCATGCTGATCGCCGGGCTCGTGGTGATCGTCGCGCTGCTGGTGACCTATCGCAGTCCGACCCTGTGGCTGCTGCCGCTGCTGTCCGCAGTGGCGTCCCTCGTCGTCGCGATGGCCGTGGTGCGTGGGCTGGTCGAGCTCGACTGGCTGACCGTCAACGGCCAGACCATGTTCATCCTCCCGGTGCTGGTCTTCGGCGCCGCGACCGACTACGCCCTGCTGCTCGTGGCGCGCTACCGCGAGGAGCTGCGGCACCACGAGGACAAGCACGAGGCGATGGCGCTGGCCCTGCACCGGGCCGGTCCGGCGGTCTTCGCCAGCGGCCTCACGGTGATGATCGGCCTGATGTGCCTGCTCGCGGCGACGATGACGCCGACGGCCAGCCTCGGTCCGGTCTGTGCGATCGGCGTGCTGGTCTCGATCGCCGCCATGCTCACGCTGCTGCCTGCCCTGATGCTGGCGTGCGGACGGCGGGTGTTCTGGCCGGCCCGGCCGACGTACGGCTCGGAGGACCATTTCGAGGACTCCTTCTGGGCCCGGGTCGGCACCCGGATCTCGCGGCTGCCGCGCCCGGTCTGGATCCTCACCACGCTCGGCTTGGTCGCGCTGGCCCTCGGCACCCTCACCCTCGACGCCAAGGGACTGACCAATGAGCAGGCGTTCGTCAACGAGCCCGAGTCCGTGGTCGGCCAGCGGATCCTGGCGAGCCACTTCGACGCGGGCACCGGCGCGCCGGTATACGTCTTCGCGAGCGAGGACTCGGCCGAGGCGGTGATGAAGGCGGTCGCGGCGACCGAGGGCGTCGACCCGGCCGGCGTACACCCGCTCGGCGTCAAGGACGGCACGGTGATGATCGCCGGCGACCTTCTCGACAGCTCCGACACCGAGGCCGCCCGCGACACGGTCGACCGGGTGCGCGACGCGGTGCACGGCATCGACGGGGCGGACGCGCTGGTCAGCGGCAACGCGGCGCAGACACTCGACATGCTCGAGGCCTCGGCTCACGACAACAGGATCGTGATCCCACTCGTGCTGCTGGTCGTCTTCCTCGTGCTGTGCGTGCTGCTCCGGGCGCTGATCGCGCCGCTGCTGCTGCTCGGCACGGTGGTGCTGTCCTACCTGGCCGCGCTGGGGCTCAGCTCTCTGGTGTTCCAGATGCTTGGCTTCGACGGCGCGGACCCGTCGTACCCGCTGTGGGCGTTCGTGTTCCTGGTCGCCCTGGGCATCGACTACAACATCTTCTTGATGACCCGGGTGCACGAGGAGAGCAAGCGGGTCGGCACCCGCGAGGGCGCCCTGCTGGGGCTGCGGGCGACCGGCGGCGTGATCACGGCGGCCGGGCTCGTGCTCGCCGGCACCTTCGCCGTCCTGGCGACGCTGCCGATGGTGTTCGCGGCCGAGCTCGGCATCACCGTCGCCCTGGGCGTGCTGCTCGACACGCTGATCGTGCGGTCGGTGCTGGTCACGGCGCTGACGCTCGACGTCGGCCGGTGGATGTGGTGGCCGAGCGCGCTCTTCCACAAAGAGGCGCGCGCCGCGGGCGACGACGAGCCGAAGCCGGAGCTGGCCAAGGTCTGAGCCGGCCGGACGCGCCGTCGCCGCGCCAAGCGACGGCGCGTCCGGGGGTCACATGTGCTGGGCGCCCTCCAGGATCGCCTCGCGGATGCGGGTGTAAGTGCCGCACCGGCAGATGTTGCGGATGTGGTCGAGGTCGGCCTCAGTGATCGAGCGGCCCTCGCGGCGTACCTTCTTGACCAGCGCGACCGCGGCCATGATCTGGCCGGGCTGGCAGTAGCCGCACTGGGGTACGTCGCGGTTGAGCCAGGCCCGCTGCATCGGGTGCAGCTCGCGGCCCACGGTCTTGGGGAGGCCCTCGATCGTGGTCACGTGGTCGGTGTTCTCGATGTCACCGACCCGCACCGCGCACGGGTTGAAGGCGCGGCCGTTGATGTGCGACGTACACGCCTTGCACACGTTGATTCCGCAGCCGTACTTCGGGCCGGTCACGCCCAGCAGGTCGCGGATGACCCAGAGCAGGCGCACGTTGTCGGCCACGTTCACGGTGACCGTCTTGCCGTTGAGGATGAAGGTCTGCTTCGGCATCACGGGCTCCTAGTAGGTCAGCTTCAGCCCGTTGGTGGGCGACTGCGGGATCGGTGGGACGGTGGGCTTGGGCGTGAAGCTCAGCTCGTGGTGGTTGATCGGGAAGTACGTCGGCGTCTTGCCGGTCGCCCGCGCGTAGGCGCACGCGACGGCCGCGAAGGTGGCCGCGACCCCAGCCTCTCCCGCTCCACCGGGCTGGCCGGAGTCGGACGGCATCACGATCACGTTCACCTTGGGTGGGGTGTTCCACTGCCGCGTGTAGAAGTAGTTGTCCCAGCTCGCCTCGAGGAAGTAGCCGTCGCGCAGGTGCAGGCTGGAGGTCAGCGCCAGTGCGATGCCGTCGTTGATGCCGCCCTGCATCTGCGCCTCGATCCCGCGCGGGTTGACCACCAGTCCGGCGTCGATGGCGTACACCACCTTGGTGACCCGCGGACCGGTGACGGCGTGCGGGATGTCGCGGTTCACCGTCGCCGGCCGGCAGTCGATCTCCACCAGGCAGGCCGAGGTGCCCTTGTACTCCTTGTGGATCGCGATGCCCTGCGCCGTACCGGCCGGCATGGCGCGTCCCCAGCTGCCGACCGACGCGACCTTGTCGAGTACGGCGCGGGTCCGGTCGTTGCGCAGGAGCTCCTTGCGGAAGTGATAGGGATCCTTGCCGAGCTTGCGGGCCAGCCTGTCGACCATCAGCTCGGCCGCCGTACGCACGTCGGGCGAGTAGATGTTGCGCATGCTGCCGGTGTTGAACCGCTCGTCGGTCTCGATGACCGACTGGTCGACCACCCCGAAGTTGTAGGGGATCTCCTGGGTGAGGGCGAAGATCGTCTGGGCGAAGCCCTGGTTGCCGGTCGGCAGGTTGGCGGCCATGTCCGTGATCAGCTCGCCCAGGCCGTGCCGGTAGTCGGTCTCGACGCTGGTGTGCTGCTGCTGGAACGCCACCACCTCGCCGCCCGAGACCGTCGCCCGGATCCGGTTGAGCGCCATCGGGTGGGCGCGGCCGACCCGGGCGTCGTCGGCCCGGTGCCACATCAGCTTGACCGGCTTGCCCAGCTTCTGCGAAATCTTCGCGGCCTCGAGCGCGGCGTC
This sequence comes from Nocardioides sp., assembly GCA_036506675.1. Lineage (GTDB taxonomy): Bacteria > Actinomycetota > Actinomycetes > Propionibacteriales > Nocardioidaceae > Nocardioides. The sequence goes on from DASXRJ010000361.1 coordinate 3,313, forward strand.
GAAGAACAGCCGCCGCCCGAACGACCCGCCCGCCTGTACGACGTGCACGGTCACCGCATCGGGTGTCAGCCCGAGCGCCGTGGCGATCTCCTCCTGGGCGGTGATCGGCGACTTCAGCCCGGCCCAGATCTCGGCCCGGTCGGAGCGTACGTCGGCGACCGCCGAGCCGGTGTCAAGCGGCGAGTTGCTGCGGAAGTAGAACAGCAGGTCCTGCTCGATCGTCTCCGCCAGCGGGTTGGTCGGCAGGGCCGGGATCGGCAGCTGGGCCGCCTTCAGCTCGGCGACGATGTCGGCGTCGGAGTCGCGGCCGACCGAGCCTGGCGTCCACTCGGCCCGAAGCGTGCGGACCGCGTCGATGCACTGGCCGAACGTCCGGGCCCGGACCGCGATCCCGGTGTCGATCATCACCACGTCGGTGACGCCGGGCATCGCGAGCACGGTGGCCCGGTTGAGGATCTTGGTCGGGCTGCCGTTGAGCGTGGGCGCCCGGCAGACCATGGTCGGCAGCGCGCCGGCCACCTGAAGGTCGGTGGTGAACGTCTTGCGGCCAGTGACCGCCGCCAGCGCGTCGACCCGGTTGTGGGACTTGCCGATCACGGCGAAGTCGGCGGCGTCCTTGAGTACGACGTCGACGCTGCGGGTCGTCGAGGACGCGGCCAGGGTGGCGAGCTCGCCGTACGTCACGGAGCTGCCGTCCGGCGCCGAGATCACGCCGCCCTTGGCCACCAGGTTGGCGACGGTGTCGCCGAGCTGGATCGCGGCGGCGTCGAGCAGGGCACCCATGGCCACCGCGGCGGCGACCCGGATCGGGGTGTACGTCGAGATGGTGGTGTTGGAGCCACCGGTGAGCTGGTTCCACACCAGCTCCGGGCGCGCCTTCGCCAGCGTCACGTGCACCTTGTCGACGGGGAGCGCGAGCTCCTCGGCGATCAGCATCGCGGTCGAGGTGGTGATGCCCTGGCCGACCTCGGCGCGGGGCAGCGCGAACGACGCCGTGCCGTCCTTGTTGATGGCGACCGTGACCAGGTTGGCGGTCGGACGGGTGGCGTCGGTGAGCATGTCGTTCAGGTCGTAGAGCTCCGCCGGCTGGGGCAGCGTCGGGACCTGTGCGGACGCACGAGTCTCGAACAGCCCGAGATCGGCGGCGGCGACGAGAGTCGCGCCGCCCAGGACGAACCCGAGGAACCGGCGACGGTCGACGGCAGCCGTGGTTGGGGAGGGGAGGTCGGGCATGCGTGTGTGTCCTCTCGCGGACGTGCCCGGGAGGGTTCCGCAACCACATCCCGAGCGAACGGGGCTCCCTCCCCAATAACCCCCAACTGTGACAGAGGTCACGGCTGGTCACCATGCACCATCTGCCAATGATTGCCCGGGGGCGGATGGGCAGTTTGCACAACGAGTGGTCATCTCCGGAGGTTGAGCCTCCAGGCGCGCAGGGCCAGCGCCAGCTCGATCGGCGGCGAGTCCTCGCCGAGTCGCTTCCCGGTGAGCTCGGCGGCGCGGCGTACTCGGTTGATCACGGTATTGCGGTGACAGGGGACCCGTTCGGCGGTCCGGCTGGCCGAGCCGGCGCACGCTACCCAGGTCTCGAGGGTCTCCAGGAGAGCGAGCTGCTCCTGCGTGGGGAGCGCGAGCACCGGGCCCAGCCAGTCGCGGACCAGCCGGTCCGCTACCTCCGGCGAGCCGAGCAGGAGGGCGTCGGGCAGGTGCTGCTCGTACGCCGCGACAGCCGGTCGGTCCGAGGCCATGCTGCGCAGCGCGATGAGCGCCTCGCGGAAGGCGACGTCGGTGTGGGCCAGGCCGGAGGCCACGGACGAGAGACCGACCGCCACCCCGGGCCAGTCGCGCAGCGCCGCAAGCGTGGGGCCGAGGTCAGCGGTGGGCAGCTGCAGGAACCCCACCTGACAGTCCGCGCGGCGTTGCCACGTCGACTCCACGCCGCGGGCTCGGAGGCGGTCGACGATCCCGTCCGGGAAGGTGTCGATCGAGGCGGCCTGGTCGACGGCCGCGATCGCGAGCGGTCCGTCGATGGCGAGGTCGAGGATCCGGGACGCCTCGAGCGCGAACGCGCGCTCGGTCGCCCGCCCGGACAGCAGGCCCTCCCAGAGCATGGCGCGGCGCTGCTCGTCGGCGCGGACCAGCCGGAGCTCGGTCGAGTGGTACGCCGCGGCGACCTGGGCCGACGTCTCGTCGACCACCTGCCAGAGCTTCGACCCGACGACCCGCAGGCCGTCCGCGTCGAGGAGGTCGGCGGCGCGCGCCTCGCCGATCAGATCCTCCCAGATCAGCGCCCCGCCCATCCGGAACGAGCGGAGTACGTCGGCGAGCGGGAGTCCCTGGTCGGCCCGCCGGCGACCGGTCTCGCGCGCGGCGTCGTACAAGGTGTCGTCGACGGGCGGCGGCTCGCCGTTGTGGACGGCGAGCGCGAGCAGCTCGAGCAGGCGAACGATGTTGTCGTGACAGGACCGACGCAGGTCTTCCAGGGGGACGACCGGGACGGCGCGGTAGCCGGGGTTGTTCTCGATGATCGCGTTGACGACGCGCTCGGTGAGGTGTGGGACGCGGGCGCTGCGATGCGCAGCGAGGAAGCCCTCGAGCGACGAGGCGCCCGCGTCCGCCCGGCTCATGTCAACCGGCGAGGTTTCGCAGCAACAGGGCCTCGGCGACGCAGACCCGCTCGAACTCCGCGAGGTGCAGCCCTTCGTTGGCGCCGTGGGCCCGGGTGTCGGGGTCCTCGACGCCGGTCACCAGCACGCTGGCCCGCGGGAAGGTCTCCAGGAACTCCGCGATGAACGGGATCGAGCCGCCCACGCCCATGTCGACCGGGGCGGTGCCGTCCCAGGCCTCCTGGAACGCGGCCCGCGCGGCGTCGTACGCCGGTCCGGTCGCGTCGATCCGGGTCGCCTCACCGGTGTCGACCACCGTGAAGCCCAGCTCGGCTCCCCACGGGAGGTTGGCGCGGAGATGCTTCTCGAGGCAGGCGACCGCGTTGTCGGTGGTGTCGCCGGGCGCGACCCGCAGGCTGATCTTGGCCCGGGCGGACGGCACCAGGGTGTTGCTGGCGCCGTCGACCTTGGGGGCGTCGAGTCCGGTGATCGAGAGGGCCGGCTTGGTCCAGAGCCGCTCGACGGTGGAGCCGGAGCCGATCCACTCGATGCCGGACACGGCACCCGACTCGGCCCGCAGCCGCGCCTCGGGGTAGTCGACATCGGCGGCGGGGCCGGCGTACAGGCCCTCGATCGCGACGTTGCCCTGGTCGTCGTGGAGGGTGGCGATCACCCGGCTCAGGGTGATCAGGGCGTCGGGCACGAGCCCGCCCCACATGCCGGAGTGGACAGCGTGGGTGAGCGTGCGGATCTCGATGTCGGCGCGGACCAGGCCGCGGAGGCTGGTGGTCAGGGCGGGTACGCCGATGTCCCAGTTGCCGGAGTCGGCGATCACGATGACGTCGGCCTCGAGCTCGTCGCGATGCTGGGCCAGCAGCGCGGTCAGCGACTCGGAGCCGACCTCCTCCTCGCCCTCGATGAACATGGTGACGCCGACCGGCAGGTCGTCGCCGAAGACCCGGATCGCCGCGAGGTGGGCCGCGATGCCGGCCTTGTCGTCGGCGGCGCCGCGGGCGTAGAGCCGCCCGTCGCGCTCGGTCGGCTCGAACGGCGGCGAGACCCACTCGGCGTGGTCGTTCTCGGGCTGGACGTCGTGGTGGGCGTAGAGGAGGACGGTCGGCGCGCCCTCGGGGCCGGCCTTGTGGGCGATGACGGCCGGGGCGCCGCCGTCGGCGCTGGAGATCTTGACGTCGAAGCCCTCGGCCTCGAACAGGGCGGCCACCGCCTCGGCGCTGCGCTGGACCTCGCCGGCGCGCGCGGGATCGGCGCTCACGGACTCGATCCGGACGAGGTCTTCGAGGTCCTTGCGGATGCCAGGGAGTACGGCGCGCACCTTTGCGCGAATGTCGTCGGTCATGTCGGGGAGCCTATCCGCCCGGGTGGTCAGGGAGTTCTGGCGGTTGTCAGGGGTTGCAGTGCCTGACAACCGTCAGTTTCCCCGGACATCCGGGGAAACTGGCACCCCACCCGAACCGGCCAGATCCCGTCAGAACAACAGGCCACTCGGCCCGCTGCCACCCGCACCGATCAGCGAGTCGTCGAGCTCGTCCGAAGGGCTCAGACCGGGGGCCGACCTGGTGTGCAGGGACCTGGTGGCCCAGACGCCTCCGGCCACCAGGACCACGAGCACGGCTATCGACAGAAGGACCACCATCAGGTACATGGCCGAAGGCTAGCGGCCCGCCGCCGATCTCACCCTAGGGGCAGTAGACCAGTGAGGTCGGTGCGCTCCCCCGACGCTCGGACCCGGCCGGCGTCGGTCGCGTCGGCCCAGGTCAGCCGGCCGAGCGAGAGCTCGATCCAGGTGTCCGCGTCGGTCTCGATCACGGCGGGCGGCGTACCCCTGGTGTGGCGGACGCCCTCGATCACCTGCACCGCGGCGTACGGCGGCACCCGCACCTCGACCGAGTTGCCCGGCGCGCGCTCCTGCAGCCGGGCCAGGTAGTGCTTGACCAGCAACCGCAGGTCGCTCTTGTCTGCGTCGCCGGCCACCCAGCGGGCGACGGCGGGATCGAGCTCGGCGGGGTCGGCGGGGGTCAGTCGGCGGGACACCGGCCCATTCGATCACGAGCCACCGTCAGTCGGCCGCGGAGCCATCACTCGCCGGCGCGGTCTCCGGGGTAGGGCTGGAACGCCGAGAAGAACAGATACGTACGGCGGTCCGCCGCGTCGTCGAGGGTGCGCTCGCTCCAGCGCTGCAGCACCTCGTCGAGCTCCTCGCACAGCTGCTCGGCCTCCTGCTTGGTGACCTTCACCGACGTCTCGATGATGGTCCTGAGCGTGTCCGGCTCGCGCTCGGAGGAGTACGCCGACTCGATGATCTGGTGGGCCCAGGATGTCGCGCTCTTCCTCCATACCGTGACCGCGGCCGCGCCGCCGGGCGCCTCCTCCATCTCCTTGAGGTTGACGTTGAGCCGGCGGTCACCGGTCCTGCGCCAGACCCGGTCGCGCCGGTCGCGGGCCTCTTCGGGGGCCTCCTCGACCAGGCCGTACTTCGCCAGCTGACGCAGATGGAAGCTCGCCTGGTTGGCGGGGATGCCGAGCTCCTTGGCGATGTCGGCGGCGCGCACGCTCCCGGCCGCTTCGAGCTCGCCGAGGATCCGGTTGCGCAGCGGGTGGGCGATGGCGCGCAGCACCCGCGGGTCGTGAATCGGGCGGGCCTCGCCCGACGCCTGCCCGGGCTGCTCTTCGTCTGGCATGCCCACAACCTTACCAAAATTCCGCACCACATATTGCGCACTATTACTTGCGCAAGCTATGTTGCGGATATGACCTCCTACCGCACCCTCGCCCGCAACCGTGACTTCACCGTGCTCTGGCTCGGAGAGACCGTGAACGAGCTCGGCAGCCGCATGTCGATGTTCGTCTTCCCCCTGCTCGCCTACGCGATCACCGGCTCGGCCGCCCACGCGGCAGTGGCCGAGTTCGCCTTCCTGCTCGGCAACGCGGTCGCGCTGCTGCCCGGCGGGATCCTCGCCGACCGCGTCGACCGCCGGCTGGTGATGCTGACGGCCAGCGCCTCCGGCGTCCTCCTGTACGGCGTCCTCGCTCTGGCCGTCGCCGGCGGCTGGGCCACCCTCCCCCTGATCTCCGGGGTCGGACTCCTCACGGGACTCGGTGCGGGCGCCTTCGCACCTGCCCAGATGTCGGCGATCCGGGCCGTGGTCAGCGACGAGGAGCTGCCCACCGCGCTCAGCCAGAACCAGGCCCGCCAGCACGTCGCCGGCCTGGTCGGCGGTCCGCTCGGCGGCGCACTCTTCGGGGTGGCCCGCTGGCTGCCGTTCGCGGTCGACGCGGTCACCTTCACGATCTCCTGCCTGAGCCTGAGCCGGATCCGAACGGACCTGCGGCCCGAGCCCCGCGTCGTACCCCGCGGGAGGGTGCGCGCCGACCTGGCCGAGGGCTTCGCGTTCATCTGGGCGCGGGCGTTCTTCCGGGTACTGATGGTGTGGGCCGCCTCGGCCAACATCGTGATCAACGCGCTCTTCTTCGTGGTCGTGCTCCGGCTGATGCAGGCCGGCTTCCACCCCGCCGAGATCGGCCTGGTCGAGACCGCGGCCGGGCTCGGTGGACTGACCGGCGCGATGCTGGCGCCGTACCTCATCGACCGGCTGCCCACCGGCTGGCTGACCATCTGCGTCTCGTGGGCGTTCACCCCGCTGCTGGTGCCGCTGGTGCTGTGGACCCACCCGCTGGTCGCCGCGGCCGCGCTCTTCACCGGGCTGCTGCTCAACCCCGCCGGCAACGCCGGGATCGGTGCCTACCGGATGGCCGTCACGCCGCCGGAGCTGCAGGGCAGGGTCGCGTCCGCGTCGCAGTTCCTGTCGATGGCCGGGATGCCGCTCGCCCCGCTGGTGGGCGGCTGGCTGCTCCAGGAGTACGGCGGCGCGCAGGCCACCGTCGTACTCGCGATCCTCACGGCGCTGGTGGCCCTGCTGCCCACCTGCAGCCGGGCGATCCGGTCGGTCCCCCGGCCGCGCGACTGGCCGAAGCTCGAGGTGGCCAACGAGGTGGCCGAGCCTCAGCCGGCCCCGGCTGCCTGACCAACGCCCCCGCGCAACCCCGGGACGTCATACGGACCGAGCCCTCTATGGCTCCCTCCGGATGACGTCCCGGGCCCGTCTATGGCTCCCTCCGCATGACGTCCCGGGCCCGTCTACGGCTCCCTCCGCATGACGTCCCGGGCCCCTCTATGGCTCCGTCCGGATGACGTCCCGGGCCGATGCGGGCGCCAGCGGAGGTTCGTAGGCCGCCGGGTCCGCGCAGTATTCGCGGACCGCCTTGGCGAAGCTGGCGGCGTGGAAGCCGTCGACGTACCGATGGTCGAAGGTCGCCGTCATCCCCAGCATCGGCCGTACGACGACCTGGCCGGCCACCGCGACGGGCTTGTGCGTGACCGCGCCCACCAGCACCAGCACCGGCACCCGGTAGTAGCTCGCCAGCGGCGAGTAGGCGTGCTCGATGCCCCACATCCCGACCGAGGTGACCATCGCCCCGCCGAACGAGTCGCGTCGCATCCCCAGCCGCGGGAGGTCCAGCCGCAGGTCGGCGGTCAGCCACGCGGACAGCCGCAGCGACGGTCCGACCAGCCGGCGGGGCAGCCGGGTGAGGAGGCGCTTGGCGCGGCCGAACTCCGGGTCCCCGAGCTCGTGGATGGCCGCCGTACGCGCGCTCAGCTCGCGAGCCAGCTCGACGGCCGGCTTCTCGTCCGCTCGTTCGATCTTCACGCCGGTCAGCTCCTGCCCGCCGACCGACGCCACGATGAAGAACACGTCGATGGTGGGCCGCATGAACTCCCGGCCGAAGGCGACCCGCAGGCGCAGGTCCGGTACGACGACGAGCGCGTGGGCGACCGCGCGGCCGACCAGGTGCGTCATCGTGACGTGTACGCCGGTGCGTTCGCGGACCTCGTCGGCGTACCTCATCAGGCTGCCGGCATCGACCTCGAGATCGCCGAAGAACTGTGGGTCCCTCGGCGAGTCCCACGCCCCGCCCGCGAGCCGCCGCCAACCGCGCACCCGTCTGGACATCGCACACCTCCTCCACCCACCCTGGGCGTGCGGCGTGCGATCGGCTAGGGACCTCCGGGCGCGACCGCGGGCCGTTGGACCCGAGGAAGGAGCCGTCGATGTACGCCGTCCTGGTGCTCAACACCGGCTCGTCGTCGCTGAAGTACCGCCTCGTCGAGCCCGAGACCGGCGCGACCCCGGTCATCGGCCTGGTCGAGCGGATCGGCGACGCTACTGGTCGGGTCGGCCACGACGGCCCCGGAGGGGAGGTCAACCGCGAGCAGCCGATCGCCGACTACGCCGCCGCCCTGGACCTGATGCGCGAGCTGCTCGCGGCCGACGGGGTCGGCTTCGACGCGGTGGGGCATCGCGTCGTACACGGCGGGCCGCGGCTGGTGGCGCCGACGCGGGTC
>DASXRJ010000362.1:0-12617 GCA_036506675.1 Nocardioides sp.
AGGGTGGCCGCTTGGACCAGCGCCTCGTCGGTGATGGTCACCCGGTGGTGCGCTTCGTAGCGGTCGCGCAGGCCCTTGAGCATCTCGATCGTGTGGGCGATCGAGGGCTCGGCGACCTGGATCGGCTGGAAGCGGCGCTCCAGCGCGGCGTCCTTCTCGAGGTACTTGCGGTACTCGTCGAGAGTCGTCGCACCGATGGTCTGCAGCTCACCCCGGGCCAGCATCGGCTTCAGGATGCTCGCCGCGTCGATGGCGCCCTCGGCCGCGCCGGCACCGACGAGGGTGTGGATCTCGTCGATGAACAGCACGATGTCGCCGCGGGTGCGGATCTCCTTGAGCACCTTCTTGAGGCGCTCCTCGAAGTCACCGCGGTAGCGGCTGCCGGCCACCAGCGCGCCCAGGTCCAGCGTGTAGATGTGCTTGTCCTTGAGCGTCTCGGGCACGTTGCCCTTGACGATGTCCTGGGCCAGGCCCTCGACGATCGTCGTCTTGCCGACGCCGGGCTCGCCGATGAGCACCGGGTTGTTCTTCGTACGGCGGGACAGGATCTGCATGACCCGCTCGATTTCCTGCTCCCGGCCGATGACCGGGTCGAGTTTGCCTTCGCGGGCCGCCTGGGTGAGGTTGCGGCCGAACTGGTCGAGGACCAGCGAGGACGACGGCGCCTCGGAGCTGCCCGGGCTCGGTGTACCGGACGACGTACTCTCCTTGCCCTGGAAGCCGGAGAGCAGCTGGATGACCTGCTGGCGGACCCGGTTGAGGTCGGCGCCGAGCTTCTGGAGGACCTGGGCGGCGACGCCCTCGCCCTCACGGATCAGGCCGAGCAGGATGTGCTCGGTGCCGATGTAGGAGTGGCCGAGCTGCAGCGCCTCACGCAGCGACAGCTCGAGCACCTTCTTGGCGCGCGGGGTGAAGGGGATGTGGCCGGACGGGGCCTGCTGGCCCTGGCCGATGATCTCCTCGACCTGCGCGCGGACTGCTTCAAGCGAGATGTCGAGGGACTCCAGCGCCTTGGCCGCGACACCCTCGCCCTCGTGGATCAGGCCGAGCAGGATGTGCTCGGTGCCGATGTAGTTGTGGGAGAGCATGCGGGCCTCTTCCTGGGCCAGCACGACCACCCGGCGGGCTCGGTCTGTGAACCGCTCGAACATGCGCATCGCTCCTCAAAGTCTTGCGGGGCCGCCACCCGAGTTCCGGTTGACGGGACATGTTGTCCAACCCCACAGACAGCCTACGCGTTCCCGGAACGCGACGATCGGCGCTCCGCTGACAGCGAACAAGCCGTCAGGGGAACGCCGATCTTCGACCGGCCGTCAGTTGGCCTCAGTGAGCCGCGTCGTACGCCGCCCGCACGTCGGCGCTGACCCGACCGCGGTCGGGTACGTCGTGCCCGTTTGCCCTCGCCCACTCGCGGATCTCGGCTGCGCTCGGCCCCCCGGCGGTCACCTTGCGGCCCCCGCCGCGGCGTCCGCCAACCTTGCGCGCATGGCCGACGTACGCCGACAACGCGTCGCGCAGCTTGGCCGCATTCTGGGAGTTCAGGTCGATTTCGTAGGCCGCCCCGTCGAGACCGAAAGCAACGGTCTCCTCAGCCTCCGAACCATCGATATCGTCGACGAGCACGATGTGGACCTTTTGTGCCATGGTAGTTTTCCTTACCCTTGCGACGGGAAATTGCGACTTCAATCATGCCAGACGGATTCCCTCGCTGGATAGCATAGATCGCCGCGTCGCTAGGTTTTCTGTTGTGGACGGCGAATACTGGTCTAGCGAAACGCACGGTCGGGGATCGAAAAGACTAGTAACTAATGATTCGGGTCCGGCTGATGCTTTCCGCGCCGGAGCCCGATCGAGCAGCATATGTCGCCGGTCGGTCTTGAGCGCGCTTCTAGACCTCGGTCTCTGAATTGTCCGCACACGTGTGTCACCAAGGCGCTCGGTGCCTCAGGCGTTGTTGATACGCCTGAGTCAACAAGGGAGCGCGAGGTCCCGGCGTTGGTGGCACGCGTGTATCACCACGACCCACCTGTCTTACTGGCGCAGCCGCATCGCAGAGCCTCGGCGCGGCCGGCGCGGGTGACTACTTCGACGCGAACACGATGTCGCGGCAGTACGACGACACCGGGTCGGCGCCGCTCACACCGGCGCGGCACTGGTCCCAGCGGTCGAGCCGCTTCATCAGGGCCTGGATCTGCGGGCGGTAGGCGGGATTGGTGTACTCGTTCTTCCGCTCCCAGGTGCGGGTCGGGCTGTAGGGGTAGAACTCGTACCAGTAGTTGTGCGTGGTCGACCCGAACTGCACGAAGTCGTCACGCACCAGCACCCCGTGCGGGCTGCGCACCGCGACGTACGACGGGATCGAGGTGACCAGGCCGCCACCGACCTGGTCGGGGTCGGACGAGTCGGCCGGGGGGCGGGTGTGCTGGAGGAAGGCGAAGCGCTGCACGCCCTTCCACGGGTGACGCAGGTTCTGGACCAGCGAGACGCCCGAGCGGTAGCTCGGCGAGCCGACGGCGGCCAGCTGCTCGAACGTCGGCGCCAGGTCGAGGTTGCTCGCCATGCCGTAGCGAGGGCCGGCGGGGATGCCCGGGCCGGCGATGACCAGCGGCACCTGCGAGTCCGTCTTGTACGGCGATCCCTTGCCGACCCCGAGCCCGAACTGGCCCGTGTGCAGGCCGTTGTCCGAGGTCAGCACCACGTAGGTGTTGGGGTCGACGGTGGACATGACCCGGCCGAGCAGCCGGTCGATGGACTGCGCCATCCGGGCGCGGTCCCGCAGGAACTGCGCGGCCATGCTGCGGCTCAGGTAGATCGGGTCCTGGTTCCACACCTTCACCCGCGAGCCGTCGCGCGAGTACGCGCGGGTGGGGTCCGAGCCGAATCCGGCGATGTCCTTGGTCGTGAGGTCACGGCAGTCGACGAGGCCGCAGTTGCCGTAGCGCTTCCAGCCGCCCGGCCGGTCGCGGAACTCCGCCGGGAACTTCGGGTCGCCCGGGTAGATGCCCGGCTTGATCCGCTGATGGGTGGCGTACGTCGACACCTCGACGAAGTAGGGCTTTTGCGCCGCCTGCTGGGTCTTGATGAAGCCCAGCGCGTCGCGCCCGATCACCTCCGTGGAGTACATCGAGTCCTTCTTGGCGTCCGTCGCGGACGCCGGGGGAGCCGGCCAGGTCCGCAGTTGCGGCGCGCTCCCCTCGACGTACGACTGACCGGCGAAGTTCCAGCCCTCGTAGCCGGTCTCGAAGATCGCCTCGAAGGCCGACCAGCCCGGCGGGACGGGAGGCAGGTTGTCGGCGCCGCCGGCGTACTCGTTGAGGTACTTGCCGAAGAAACCTGTCTGGTAGCCGCCGTCGTGCAGACGCACGGCGAAGGTGCGGAGCTCGTCGTCGTGGTCGGCGAAGGCGTGGTACCCACCGAGCAGCGAGCCGTCGAAGGAGGTCTTGCCGGTGTTGGTGTAGACGCCGGTCTGGTAGGGGTACTGCCCGGTCAGCGTCACCGCGCGCGAGGGGCAGCACAGCGAGTCGACGACGTAGCTGTCCGAGTACGACGCGCCGCGGGCCATCAGCTTCTTGGCGTTGGCCATGGTGCGGAGCAGGTTCATGCTCGCGTCGTCCATGAGCACGAGCACGATGCTCGGCCGCGAGTCGTCCTGCACGGTCGCCTGGGCGCGGCCGGCGCGGATCCCCACGTTGCCGACGGAGCCGACCATCAGGAGGAGGGTCGTCGCCACGACGGCGCCGAGGCCCAGCCGGCGGCGCGCCTTGGCGACGCGCTCTTGACGCGTTGTGCTCACGGAACCCCTTTATCGTCGGCTCGGGTGCGGTCGAGACCAGCGCCCGGGAACCTTCCGGAGCCACAGTGAGCGCCGCGCGAGTCTAGGGCACTCGTGAAGAACTTGCGGAATCAGCGGGCTCATGGGGCACTTCCTGCCACCTCGAGGGGCCAATTTCGCCACTTCGGCGGGCCAAAGCTGCCACTTCGGCGGGTTAGGAGTTGCGGGCGAAGACCAGCTCTAGGCCGCGGAGGGTGATGGCGGGTGACTGGTCGGTGATCGTGCTGCACTCGCCGACGACGAGGGGGGCGAGGTGGCCGGTGGCGATCACGTTGATCTCGGAGGGGGCGGCGCCGAGCTCGGCGGTCATCCGGGTGACGATGCCGTCGACCAGGCTGGCGAAACCGAACACCATCCCGGACTGCAATGCCTCGACGGTGTTCTTCGCGATCACGGTGCGCGGCCGGAGCAGCTCGACATTGCGGAGCTGGGCACCCCGTCGGCTGAGGGCTTCTTGGGAGATCTCGATTCCGGGGGCGATCGCGCCGCCGACGTACTGTCCCTTGGCGCTTACGACGTCGAAAGTCGTGGCCGTGCCGAAATCGACGACGACGGACGGGCCGTCGTACATGGTGGCGGCGGCGAGCGCATTCATGATGCGGTCGGCGCCGACCTCTCGGGGGTTATCCATCAGGACGGGGATGCCGGTGCGTACGCCGGGTTCGACCACCACGCTCCGCACGTCACCGAAATAGCGGGCCAGCATGTCGCGCCACTCGTGCAGGACGGCGGGCACGGTGGCGCAGATGGCAATTCCGGAAACGGTCCGACCGGCCAGCAGTCCGAGCAGGAGGGCGGCCCATTCGTCGGCGGTACGACGCTCGTCGGTGGCCACCCGCCACTCGGCCTCGACCTTGCCGTCGGCCAGCAGTCCGAGGTGGGTGTAGCCGTTGCTGATGTCGGCGCAGAGCAGCGACATCAGGCCTCCTGGAGATCCATGCCGAGGTCGAACACCTTGACGGAGTGGGTCAGCGCACCGACCGAGATGTAGTCGACGCCGGTCCGGGCCACCTCACGGGCACGGTCGAGGGTGAGCCCGCCGGACGCCTCCAGCGCCGCGCGGCCGTCCGTGATGCGGACGGCCTCGGCCATGGTGGCGTTGTCCATGTTGTCGAGCAGGATCCGGTCGCAGCCCGCGTCGAGCAGCTCGCGGAGCTGGTTGAGGTCGGTCACCTCGACCTCGACGGGTACGTCGGGATAGGCCGCGCGCACCGCGTCGTACGCGGGGACGACGCCGCCGGCCGCGATCACGTGGTTGTCCTTGACCATGGCCATGTCCGACAGGCTGAACCGGTGGTTGACGCCCCCGCCGCAGCGGACGGCGTACTTCTGCAGGGCGCGGAAGCCGGGCAGCGTCTTGCGGGTGTCGAGTACGACGGCGTTGGTGCCGTCGACGGCCGCGACCCACTGCGCGGTGGCGGTGGCGACGCCGGACAGGTGGGAGGCGAAGTTGAGGGCGGTGCGCTCGGCGGTCAGCAGGCCCCGGAGCGGGCCGGCGACCCGCATGACGTCCTCGCCCGCCTTGACGTGGGTGCCGTCGACCAGCCGGTCGGCGACCTCGACGTCGTCGCCAAGCACGTAGGCGAACACCAGCGCGGCCACGCCCAGTCCGGCGACCACGCCCGGCTCACGGGCCCCGAAGACGGCGACCCCGCGGGCCTCGGCCGGGATGGTGGCCACGCTGGTCACGTCGTCGCTGCCTCCCGGCAGGTCCTCGTCGAGCGCGCGCGCCACGTCGGCGTACAGGATGGGTACGTCGAGCCCCGCGTCGGTCAGCTCGGCGACCAGCGCCTCGGAAAGCCGGTCGAGCGGGGTGCGGGCGATCGTCATCCGGTGGCTCCGTCGGTCGCCGGCGACGGCCGGAACTCCACGCGGGGCTCACCGTCGACCAGGGTGATGTCGAAGTGACCGGCCCAGTGTTCGTCGTCGCGGTCGGGGAAGTCGTCGCGCCAGTGCGATCCGCGGGTCTCCTCGCGGAGCCGGGCCGCGGCGGTGAGCGCGGTCGAGATCGTGAGCAGGTTGGTGGTCTCCCACTCCTCCTCGCCGATCTCGGTGGCCTCGCGGGTCGAGAGGTCGGCCAGCTTCGCGGCGGCGTCGGCCATCCCGTCGGCCGACCGGAGTACGCCGACCCTCTTGGTCATCTGCTTCTGCATCTTGCGCCGCGCACCCGCGTCGACCAGGCCGGGCTTGCGGGCGTCACCGGCCGGTTGGAGCTGCGCGCGCAGCTCGCCCGGCAGCACGTCGGCGATCCGGCGCGAGAAGACCAGGCCCTCGAGCAGCGAGTTGGAGGCCAGCCGGTTGGCCCCGTGTACGCCGGAGCACGCGACCTCGCCGGTGGCGTACAGTCCGGCCACGTCGGACCGCCCCCACAGGTCGGTCAGCACGCCACCGGAGGCGTAGTGCTGGGCCGGCGCGACCGGGATCAGGTCGGTGACCGGGTCGACGTCGTACGAGCGACAGGTGGCCAGGATGGTCGGGAACCGCCGCTCCCAGAACTCCCCGCCCAGGTGCCGCGCGTCGAGCCACATGTGCGGATGGCCGGTCTCGTTCATGCGCCGGGTGATCGCCTTGGCGACCACGTCCCGCGGCGCCAGGTCGGCGAGCTCATGCACGCCCTGCATGAACCGGTTGCCCTCGAAGTCGACCAGGAAGGCGCCCTCACCTCGCACCGCCTCGGAGATCAGCGGTTGCTGGCCGCGCGAGTCGGGGCCGAGGTACATGACGGTCGGGTGGAACTGCACGAACTCCAGGTCGCGCAGCGTCGCGCCCGCCCGGAGCGCCAGCGCCATGCCGTCTCCGGTCGAGACCGACGGGTTGGTGGACTGCGAGAAGACCTGGCCGAGCCCCCCACTGGCGAGTACGACGGCCCGGCAGAGCACCTGCCCGACCCCGTCGCGCTGACCCTCGCCGAGCACGTGCAGCGTCACCCCGGCCACTCCGCCGTCGTCGGCGAGCAGCAGGTCGACGGCCAGCGCGTGCTGGACCACCTCGATCTCCGGGGCCGCCTCGACGGCCGCGATCAGGGCCCGCTGGATCTCGGCGCCGGTGGCGTCGCCGCCGGCGTGCGCGATCCGGTCGCGGTGGTGGCCGCCCTCGCGGGTCAGGGACAGCTCACCGTCGTGCCGGTCGAAGACCGCGCCCCAGTCGATGAGCTCGCGGACGGCGTCCGGGCCCTCGTTGACCAGCACCCGCACGGCCTCGAGGTCGCAGGCGCCCGCGCCGGCGACCAGCGTGTCGCGCTCGTGCTGCTCCGGGGTGTCTTCCGGGCCGAGGGCCGCGGCGATGCCGCCCTGGGCCCACTGGGTGGAACCGGCGTTCAGGACGTCCTTGGTGACGACCAGGATCTTGCCGACCTGGCCGTAGAGCCGCAGGGCGGCGGTCAGGCCGGCGATCCCGCTGCCGACGATGACCACGTCGGCCTCGGTCGTCCAGCCCGGGGACGGCGCGCTCAGGCGCGAGGGAATCATCCCGCGATCATGTCACCGCGGACCAGGTTGGCATCACCGAACGTCTCAGCGGGGTCGTAGCCGGTGGCCAGCACCTTGTTGTCCGCGTCGACGAAGACGACGCTCGGCTGGTACTCCTTGGCCTCTGCGGTGTCCATCTGGCCGTAGCCGATCAGGATCACCACGTCGCCCGGGTGCACCAGCCGGGCCGCGGCCCCGTTGATCCCGAGTACGCCGGATCCGCGCTCGCCGGCGATCGTGTAGGTCTCGAGGCGGGCGCCATTGGTGACGTCGACGATGTGGACCAGCTCGCCGGCCAGCAGGTCGGCCGCGTCGAGGAGGTCCTCGTCGACCGTCACCGAACCCACGTAGTGCAGGTCCGCCTGGGTCACGGTGGCCCGGTGGATCTTGCTCTTCATCATGGTGCGCAGCATCAGCTGTACTCCCTTTCCTTGGTGGGGTCCCCGCCGGTGGTGGTCGAGGCCTTCCCATTTGTTGAGCCCAGCTTTGTCGAGCCCAGCTTTGTTGAGCCCAGGGTGATGGGCAGGTTGTCGATGAGTCGCGTCGTACCGACTCGGGCGGCGACCAGGACCCGGCCCACCGTCTGGCCCTCCGCCTCGTCGGCGCCCTGCTGGTCTGGGTAGGCGTCCGTCAGCTCGCCGAGGTCGGCGGCCCGGATCGCGAGGTAGTCGAGCTCGATGCCAGGCTCGGACTTCAGCACGCTCATGGCGGCCCACCGGGCGGCGGGAACGCCGTACTCGGCCCGCGCCTGCGCGGCCCGCAGCGCCTTGGAGAGTACGACGGCCTGGCGCCGCTGCTCGGGGTCGAGGAACCGGTTGCGGCTCGACAGCGCGAGCCCGTCGTCCTCGCGGACCGTCTCAGCGCCGACGATCTCGACGCCCATGCAGAGGTCGGCGACCATCCGCCGGATCAGCGCGAGCTGCTGGTAGTCCTTCTGGCCGAAGACGGCGACGTCGGGACGGACCAGGCCGAAGAGCTTCGCCACCACGGTGAGTACGCCGTGGAAGTGGGTCGGCCGGGTCTTGCCCTCGAGGATGGTGGCCAGCGGGCCGGGGTCGACGGTCACCTGGGGCAGGCCGCCCGGGTAGACCTCGTCGACGCTCGGCGCGAAGACCACGTCGACGCCGTTCGCCGCGCAGACCTCGAGGTCGGCGTCGAGGGTGCGGGGGTAGCGGTCGAGGTCCTCGCCGGGCCCGAACTGCATCGGGTTGACGAAGATCGACACCACCACCGGCCCGTCGACCCGCTCGCGGGCGGTGCGCATCAGGCTGGCGTGGCCGTCGTGGAGGGCGCCCATGGTCGGCACGAAGCCGACCTCGCGGCCCTCCTGTCGCGCGGGAGCCAGCAGCTTGGCGAGCTCCTCGCGGGTGCTCGCGAGGGTGGGGCCGCTCATCGGCGCTCGCCTTCGCGGTCGGTGGTGACGCGCCCGGCGCCGTACGCCGCCTCGTCGAGCTGCAGCCGGATCTTCGCGGCCCGGATCGGCAGCAGCCGACCGTCGGTGACGACCCGGTCGAGGGTGGCCCGGGCCAGGGCGAGGTACGACGGAAGCGTGTCGGGGGCGTTGGCGCTCAGGTCGGCCAGGTGGGCGCGGACCGTGTTGACGTCGCCGCGCACGATCGGGCCGGTCAGGGCGGCATCGCCGCTGGTCAGCGCGTTGTCGAGGGCCGCCATCAGCAGCGGCCGCAGGGTGCCGGCCGGGTCGTCGGCGCCGGCCGCGGCCAGGATCTCCATGGCCTGGCTGACCAGCGTGACCAGGTGGTTGGCGCCGTGCGCCAGACCCGCGTGGTAGAGCGTGCGCTTGGCCTCCTCGACCCACATCGGGCGGCCGCCGAGCTCGGCGACCAGCTGCTCGGTGAGGGGCCTCTCCGGCGCGTTGGCGGTGACGCCGAAGACGCAGTCGCGCAGGCGGCGTACGTCCTTCTCGGTGCCGGTGAAGGTCATCGCGGGGTGCAGCGCGATCGGGCGGGCGCCGACCTCGACGGCGTCGGCAAGGACGGCCAGGCCGTGGCGACCTGAGGTGTGGACGACGTACTGGCCCTCGTGGATCGCGCCGCTGGCGGCCAGCATCGCGACCACGTTGGGGAGCATGTCGTCGGGCACGGTCAGCAGGAGGAGGTCGCAGTCGCGGGCGACCCGACTCGGCTTGCGTACGGGGACGCCCGGCAGCAGCGCGGCGATGCGGCTGCGGGAGGCGTCGGACTCGCCGGCGGCGGCCACGATCTCGTGGCCGGCGGCGCGGAGCGCGTGGGCGAGTACGGCGCCGACGCGACCGGCGCCGACGACACCCACCGTCAGGTGCGTCATCGAGAACCTTTCGTTCCAGTCCCGCCGACCACCCCCGGGTTGGGGGCCGGTGTGGGTACCGGACTAATCGATTGCAACACCGAGGTTACGCGGGGCTCCTCCCCGTGTGAACCGGCCCCGGATGTGACGTATCTGACGCTCGCGCCGGCGTCACGTCGTCCTCTCCGACCTGCTTGCCGGGCTCGGCTGCGCCGGCTCGGCCTGGCCGGCTCGGCGCGGCCGGCTGGGGGCGGCCGGCTGAGGGCGGCCGACTGGGGCATCACCGCGCGCGGAAGGCGGGCAGACAGAATGGAGTGTCCGGCGAGAACCGGGTCATGCAGGGGCAGTCCGGGCTCGGTGTTGGCGGACCCGTCCAGCCCCGGCGTTGGAGCAACAGGCCGACCCACTGTGCCGTCGATCCGGGTCACCTCGTGCCCTCGATCGACGGCGTAATGGAGAGGCAGTTCGACTCGCCTGCCGTTTCCAGCGGCGGGTCCTCTGCCCGCGTCTGCCCGTCGTCCTGTACGCCGCCGCAATCCAGCCGAGGGACCCGAGCGCTCAGCTTCGCCGAGTATGACGGCTCGGCCGGTCGGCCTCGCGCACGACGTACTCCCTATCCTGCGGGCGTGACGTCTTTGGGGATGCCCGCACTCCCGCCGCCGACCGACCCGCCGTGGAAGCAGGCGTGGGACAACGCACTCTTCGGCCCGTCCGGCTATCTCCGCTCCCGGCCGGTGCCGTTCAGTCGCCCGCGCGACGCCGTACTGTCGGTTTCGCTGTCGAGGGCCGCCGAGCTGAGCGCTGCCGAGGTGGCGCTACTCGGGGCGGCCGGCGAGCTGGCGCCGGAGCTGGCGGGTGCTGGGTTGGACGTGCGGTTCGACGTACCCCCGGGCTTCGGCGGGCTGGTCGTCGCGGTCGACTGGTTGGCGCACGTGCCGACGCACGTGGTGGAGGTCTTCGTCGACGGTCATCCGCGGTTGGTGCACGTGGCGACGTCCGGCCGTGAGGCGCTGGGCGCCCGGCTCAGCGAGACGTCGGTCCCGCAGTCGATCGGCCTCTGGCTCACGGAGTGGTGGCCGGTGGTCGACTTCGGTGTGGGGGCCCGCGCCGAGGTTGGCACATCTCGCGACGCGGCCTGGGCGGGCGTCGTACGCCGGCTGGGTGCTGGCGGAGTCGCGCTGGCCTTCGAACCCGGCCACCTCTCCTCGGGCCGCCCACCTGCCGGCTCGCTCGCCTCGCCGTCCGGCCCGCCGGTGCCCGACGGCTCGCATGACCTGTACGCCGCCGTCGCCCTCGACTCGGTCGCGGCCGCCAGTGGCGGGAAGGTCGTCGACTCGGGCGGGGTGTCGTACGTGGAGTCCGGGCCCGCCTGAGTCCGGGCGAGCCGCGCTTGTAACGCGCTGTTATCACGCCTAACGACCCGTTGCAGCGGTCGGTTAGGCGGGATAACAGCGCGTTACATCGGCGGCCGGCGATCGCGGTGGGCGGCGGCTTTGACGCGGTTCTGGCAGCGGGTGGAGCAGAAGCGACGCCGGCCGTTCTTGGACGTGTCGACGTACACCCGGTCACATCCGTCCGCCGCGCAGACCCCCAGCCGGCCGGCGAGATCGCTGCCCAGCGCGAGGGCGAGGCCGGCCGCGATGCCGGCCGACCAGCCTCGGGCGAGCGTGTCGTCGGGGGCGTGGAAGTGCAGGTTCCAGCCCTGGCCGGGCGTGTGGTCGAGCTGCGGGCGGGCGCCGGTCGCGAGCAGCAGCGCGTTGACCCGGGTCGCGGCGGCGTCGACGTCGCCGGCATCGGTCGCTGCGAACACCTGGTGTACGTCGTCCGCCAGCCCCGCCAGCGCGACCGCGTCGGCGGCCGAGATCCGGGGCCGGGACTCCGCGCCCGGCGCCGGAGCGGCCAGCGCGGAGGCGATCGCGTCGCGCAACGTCGACCCGGAGAGTACGCCGACCGGTCGGCCGCCGTCGTACCCCTCGGTCGTGGCGTTCACCAGCGCGACCGTCGCTCCGAGCAACCGCAGCACGTGACTGTCGAACCGCATTTGACCAGTGACTCCCTCCGTGGCACTGTCGTCCTCGATGACTGACGTTAGCCGATTGAACAGTGACGCGGCGCGATGGACACGCCTGCCGCCACCGGTGCTGATCCTGGTCGCGGCCCGGGCCGTCAACCGGCTCGGCGCCTTCAGCCTGGCCTTCCTGCCGGTCCTGCTCGTCCAGGTGTACGACGCCGGCCTGGCCACCGCGGGACTGGTGATGTCGGCATTCGGGGTCGCCACCATCCCCTCGCGGCTGGCCGGGGGCGTGCTGGCCGACCGGTTCGGCCGCCGTACCACCATCGCGATCGGCCTGCTCGGCTGCGCGATCGCCCAGCTGGCCCTGGCCGCGGCACCCGGCCTGGGCGCGGCAACCGCGGCCGCGGTGGCGCTCGGCCTCGCTTTCGAGCTCTACGAGCCACCCAGCCAGGCGCTCGTCGCCGATCTGACCCCGCCGAGGCTCCGGCCGGTGGCGTTCGGGCTGCTGGGCGCCGCGCTCGCGGTGGCCGGGATGGGCGCGGGGCTCGTGGCGGCGGCGGTGGGCGCGGTCGACCTGCGCTGGCTGTTCGTGGTCGACGCGGTCACCTGCCTGGCGTGCGCGGCGCTGGTGCTGGCGGCGTTGCCGCGCGACCGGCCGGCGGCTAGCGGCGGCGGCGCGGCCGCCGTACTCAACCCGTGGACCGACCGCCGGCTGCTGGCCATGCTCGCCGCCGGCTCCGTCTTCGCCAGCGTCTACATGGCCGCGGTGGTCGGGCTCCCGCTGACGCTCCTCGCGCGCGGGCTGCCGCCCTCGCGCGCCGGTCTGCTGCTGACCGTGTCGGCGGTGACGGCGGTCGCCGGGCAGCGGCTGCTGCGGATCGAGTGGGAGGGGTTCGTTGCGATGAGGGTCGGGTACGCCGTCCTGGCCGCCGGCCTGTTCGCCACCGGACTCGCCACCTCGATGCCCGCCCTGGCCGCGGCCGCCGTACTCACCGCACTCGGGGACGTACTGCTGCTCGGG
>DASXRJ010000363.1:0-5290 GCA_036506675.1 Nocardioides sp.
GGCCCGCCCTGCTGCTGTTGCTGCTCGGCCTGGGTGCTGAGGTCGTCGATCGCGGGTCCGGTGACCTGCGGCGCCGTACGCACCGGATCGGCGGGTACGCCGCTCGGCCGCGGCCGGGCGCCCGGCCCGGCCAGCACCCAGGTGTCCTTCGACCCGCCGCCGCGCGAGGAGTTGACCACCAGCTCGCCCTCGGCCAGCGCCACCCGGGTCAGCCCGCCCGGCAGCACCCACACCTTGTGCCCGTCGTTGACCGCGAACGGCCGAAGGTCGACGTGCCGCGGCGCCATCCGGCCGTCGACGAAGGTCGGCACCGTCGAGAGCTGTACGACGGGCTGGGCGATCCAGGCCCGCGGGTCGGCCAACACCCGCTGCCGCAGCTCGTCGAGCTCCGGGCGGCTCGCCTGCGGGCCGATCACGATGCCCTTCCCGCCCGAGCCGTCGACCGGCTTCAGCACCAGCTCGTCGAGCCGGTCGAGCACCTCCTCGCGGGCCTCGTCGTCGCCGAGCCGCCAGGTGTCGACGTTGCGAAGCACCGGCTCCTCGGAGAGGTAGTAGCGGATCAGGTCGGGCAGGTAGGTGTAGACCAGCTTGTCGTCGGCGACCCCGTTGCCGATCGCGTTGGCGATGGTCACGTTGCCGGCCCGGGCCGCGTTGATCAGGCCCGGGCAGCCGAGCAGCGAGTCGCCGCGGAAGTGCACCGGGTCGAGGAACTCGTCGTCCACCCGCCGGTAGATCACGTGCACCTGCTCCAGCCCGTGCGTCGTACGCATCATCACGCGGCCGCGGCGACACTCCAGGTCGCGGCCCTCGACCAGCTCGACGCCCATCGTCCGGGCCAGCAGGGCGTGCTCGAAGTAGGCGCCGTTGAACACCCCCGGAGTGAGTACGACGACAGTCGGGTCGGTCACGCCGGCCGGAGCGGCGGCCCGGAGCGCGGCGAGCAGCCGTTGGGGGTAGCCGGCCACCGGCCGGATCCGGTGCTGCGCCAGCGTCTCGGGCAGCGCGGCCGAGATGGCCCGCCGGTTGGTCATCACGTACGACACCCCGCTCGGCACCCGCACGTTGTCCTCGAGCACTCGGAACTCACCGTCCCGGTCGCGGATCAGGTCGATCCCGGACACCTGCACCCGGACGCCGTTCGGGGGCTCGATCCCGGCGGCGGCCCGGTGGTAGTGCGAGGAGGTGGTGACGACCGAGCGCGGCACGACCCCGTCGTCGAAGACCCGCCCGGCGTCGTACACGTCGGCGAGGAAGAGCTCGAGCGCGTGCACTCGCTGCCGCACGCCGCGCTCGATCACCGTCCAGGCGTCCAGCTCGATGATGCGCGGCAGGATGTCGAGCGGGAACGCCCGCTCCTCGCCGCCGATGTCGAACGTCACGCCCTGGTCGAGGTAGCCGCTGGTCAGCGCGTCGACGCGGGCCTGGAGCTCGCGGTCGCCGAGCGCGGCCAGCTGCCCGCGCAGTCTCTCGTACGGCGCGCGCAGCCGGCCGGCCTCGAACATCTCGTCGTAGGCCGGCCCGTCGGCGTACCCCTGGAACATCGCCTCCACGGGAGTGAGACTACGAACGGCTCGTTGCGGGGTTGTTTCGGACGCGTGACCGGTCCCGGATGACGGACGGCCGGCGTACTCAGTCCGCTGGCTCGGCCGGCGTGCTCAGCGGCGTACTCACTCCGCGTCGACGAGGATCCGGGTGACGGGCGCGCCGGCGAGCGCGGGCGCGTTGGCGGGCGTCGCCCACACGACGTCGCGCAGGAACGCCAGGAAGCCGTGGGCGGCGGCGGAGTCGGGGAAGTCGAGGTCGATGAGCACGTAGTGGTCGTCGTCCTCGGGCCGCCGGATCCGGTGCGCGGTGACGCCGGCCTGCTGGCGCGCGGCGCCGAACCGGTCGAAGGCCTGCCGCCAGGTCGTGAAGTCGGTGATCGAGTGCTCGATCTGCAGTGTGGTCATGACATCGACGCTAGGAGGGTACGACGGGTCGCACGATCCCAGAACTCTGGGGACTTTCCTCCCGTACTCTGCAATCGTGGCCTCCCGTGCGACGAGTCTGGCTCGTGTCGCCTCGGCCTGCCGGAGCGACGCCGACGACCGCGGGCTGCGGGTCGGCGTACTCGACGCGCTGCGCGCCCTGGCACCGTACGACGCGTTCGCGTGGCTGCTCACCGACCCCGAGACGACCGTCGGTGCGGCTCCGCTCGCGCAGGTGCCGAGCCTCGACCGGCTGCCCACGCTGATCCGGCTGCGCTACCTCGACCGCGCCAACCGCTGGACCCGCGCTCACCCCGGGGTGGCCGTGGGCTGGGCCGGCCGGGTGCCGCCCGAGGATGCGTGGCGCCGCCTCCTCACCGAGTACGACGTGGTCGACGTGGCGTCCGTGGCCTTCGCCGACCGGTTCGGCTGCTGGGGCTTCCTCGACCTCTGGCGCGCCGGGCATGCCTTCACCGACGCCGAGCTCGACCTGCTGACCCGGGCGGCGGCGCTGGTCACTCCCGCCCTGCGGACCTGCCAGGCGACCGCCTTCGAGCGGCCGGCCGAGCGGCCCTCCGAGCGGCCCTCCGAGCGGCCGGAAGGTGCCGGCGCCCTGGTCCCGGCGGTGCTGCTGCTGTCGCCGGAGCTGGAGGTACGCCGCCAGACCGCCGAGGCGGACGGCTACCTGCGGGCGCTGCTGCCGACCGAGGAGGATCGCCGGCCGGTGCCCGCGGCGGCGTACAACGTGGGTGCGCAGCTGCTCGCGCGCGAGGCGGGCGTGGACGACCACCGGGCGACCGCCCGGGTGGCCATGCCCGGTGGGCGGTGGCTGACCTTCCGCGCGGCCCGGCTCGGCGACCCGGAGGACCGGACGTCCGATCTCGCGGTCACGATCGCGCCGGTCACCCCCGGCGAGCGGCTGGACCTCTTCGCGCGAGCGCACGGGCTCACCGGGCGGGAGACCGAGCTGCTGCGCTGCCTCGCGGACGGTGACTCGACCCGGGAGGTGGCCGGCCGGCTGCACCTGTCGGAGTTCACCGTCCAGGACCACCTCAAGTCGGTCTTCGACAAGACGTCCGTCCGCAGCCGGAGCGCGCTGCTGGCGCGAGCGCTGGGTACCTGACGGGCAACTGATCAGGGGTTGGTCAGGATCTCCGCACCGTCGGCGGTGACCAGGAGCGTGTGCTCGAACTGAGCGCTGCGCCGCCGGTCGCGGGTGACGACGGTCCAGTCGTCGTCCCACATCTCCCACTCATGGGTGCCGAGGTTGAGCATCGGCTCGATGGTGAAGGTCATGCCGACCTCGATCAGGTCGTCGTACTCGTCGGTGTCGTAGTGGGGGACGACCAGGCCGCTGTGGAAGTGGGTGCCGATGCCGTGCCCGGTGAACTCGCGTACGACGCCGTACCCGAAGCGGCGCGCGTACGACTCGATGACCCTGCCGATGACGTTGATCCGGCGGCCCGGGCGGACCGCCTTGATGCCCCGCGCCAGCGCCTCGCGGGTGTGGTCGACCAGCGTCCGTGTCTCCTCGTCGACGTCGCCGGCGAGGAAGGTCGCGTTGGTGTCCCCGTGTACGCCGTCGAGGTAGGCGGTGATGTCGATGTTGACGATGTCGCCGTCCTCGACCACCCGGCTGTCGGGGATGCCGTGGCAGACCACCTCGTTGACGCTCGAGCACAGGCTCTTCGGGAAGCCGCGGTAGCCCAGCGTCGACGGATAGGCGCCGTGGTCGCACAGGAACTCGTGGCCGATCCGGTCCAGCTCGTCGGTGGTGACGCCCGGACGCACGGCCGCGCCGACCAGCTCGCGCGCCTGGGCGGCCAGCCGGCCGGCGGCCCGCATCCGCTCGATGGTGTCGGCGTCCTTGATCTCCGAGCCGATGAACTTCGCCGGCGACGGCCGGTCGACGTACTCCGGGCGAGCGATCTGCGGAGGAACTGGACGTCGGGGAGAAATCACTCCCGGAGCCACGGAACCGTACTGGAGAGCCTTCGACGAGGACATGACCGCGAGTGTAGTTTCGGCTGCATGAGTGACACTCAGACGGAGTACTGGTTCTGTCTTACGCACCACCGCGTCGAGGGTGAGGAGGGCTGCCGCAACCAGGACCGGCTCGGCCCGTATGCCTCCGAGGCCGAGGCCGCCCGCGCACTCGACCGGGTCGAGGAGCGTAACGAGGAGTGGGACACCGACCCGGCCTGGAACGACGACTCCGGCAGCTGACCCTTGACCGACTCCTCCTCGGGCCCCGGTCCCGCCTCTGGGCCCCGGCCGGGCATCCGCCCGCGCATCCGCCCACGGCAGGCCAAGGTGTCGCCGTGGCCGTTCGTCGGCATGGCCGGCATGGCCTGCGCCTTCTTCCTGTACGCCGCCTCCGGGCTGGTCGCGCCCTGGTGGGGTGTCGCCGGCCTGCTGCTGGTCTGGCTGGCCTTCTTCGTGCTCGCCTGCCGCTGGTGGACACCCCACCCCAAGCGGCTGCCGTGGCTCGCGGTGCTCGCGATCGTCGCCTGGTTCCTTCTCGTCACCGCGGGTGGCGCCTGGCTCGGCTGGACCGCCTGACGGAGCCGTCGAGCCGGGACCGCTAGTGCTTGAAGTCGATCACGACCCGCTGCGGGTCGTGCAGGACGAACACCCGGTACGGCGCGTGGTAGGACAGCCCGAACGCGAACGACACGCGGCCCTCGAAGTCGCCCGTGAACGCGATCGCCTTGAGCGTCGGGAAGCCCGGCCGGGCCAGCCGCGGGCCGGCGTACAGGTTGGCGCCGGACAGCGTGTGCGCCCGCGCCGGCATGAGTACGACGCCGAGCCCGCCACGGATCGGCACCGGCTTGCCCGAGGCGTCGTAGAAGAACCGCTTTGCGTAGCCGGCGTGCCCACCGGGGATCGCGCCGCGGATCTCGATGACGACCCGGTCGAAGCGCGGGTGCTGGGCGTAGCGCAGGTCGACCACCCGCGGGTCCTTGGCGGACGGGTTGGTCCAGGTGCTCGCGGTGTCGGTCCAGACAGGCAGCGCGGTGGCCGGCGGAGCGGTGAGTGTGACCGCCGCGAACAGGGCCGCGACGAGTGCGATGAGCTTCTTCATGAGGTTTCCTCCAGATCGGACACTGGTATCACGCCGGAGGGGGCGGTTCGGTTGTCCAGCCTGGGGTGGCCGCGAGAGTAGGGCTAGCGCACATCGGCGCGGGCCGCCGAGCCTCTGAAGGGACTCATCGTCGGAGGGCGGTTCGACTCCGACCTCACCGAGCGAGGTGTCAGGCCTGTCGACGACATCGCGAAGGCGCCACCTGACGGGGCTGAGAATGGGTGATCAACGCGAAGAA
>DASXRJ010000364.1:0-9798 GCA_036506675.1 Nocardioides sp.
CGTCGAGCTGGTCGGTGAGCTCTCGGTCTCGGTGGGGCTCTTGCTGGGGGACGCGGTCGAGAGCGTCTCCCCGGGCTGGAGGTCATACGGAGCGTTGCTGCTCGACGTCATCACGGTCGGCGCCGGCGGGTCGGCCTGATACTCCGGCGCGGCGTCGCCGCGGGTGACCCACCAGCCGCCGCCCACCACCAGCAGCAGCATCGCGGCCAGCGCCAGGGCGCCGGCCCGCCGGCGGCTGGCGCCGCCCTGGCCGGGAAGACCGTCCTCCTGCCAGGGCCCGGCCCGGTCGGCCAGCCGGTGGCCGATGCCGACCAGCGCGGTGGTGGTGTCGACCGGAGACGACGCCTCGTCGGCCGACACCAGCTCGAGATCGGGGCCGAACAGCCGCTCGCGCACCAGCGCCGGAGCCGCCAGCAGCGGTGCCAGCGACAGCAGCGCGGCCGGGCTGAGCTCGCGGCCCTGTACCTGTGAGCAGGTCTTGCAGTGCTCGACGTGGCGGGCGATCCGCTTGCGCCACAGCGGGGCGAACGAGCCGTCCCAGCCGCTCAGCAGCCCGTCGAGTACGGCGCACGAGCGGCGGCCGTTGCGAGCCACCGTCAGCGCACCCAGCGACCGCTTGAACTGGCCGCGGACCCGCGACATCATCGCGTGCGCGGCGTTCTCGGAGACCCCCAGCGCCTTGGCGATCTCGACGGCCTGCAGGTCGTGCCGCATGCCGAGGTCGAAGACCTCACGGTCCTTCGGGCTCAGCCCCGCGGCCGCGGCGTGCACCAGCTCGCCCAGCTCACTGCGACTGAGGTCGGCGGCCATGTCGGGGCTCCCTTGCCCCGCATCGCGGCGGGACTGCTCGTCGTCGTACGTCAGGGGATCGGTGCGCTTGGCCTGGCGCAGCACCCGCAGGCACTCGTTGCGGGCGATCGCGTAGAGCCAGGACCGCAACCGCTCGGGGTCCCGCAGGCCGGGGGCCTTGGCCAGCGCGATCAGGAAGGTGTCGTGGGTGACGTCCGCGGCCGCCGTACCGTCGGCCCGGCGGAGCATCGAGTGCGCGTAGTCGTAGATTCGGTCGGCATACGCCGTGTACGCCGCTTCGAGGCCCTGCCGCTCGCCGGCGGCCAGCAACGCGACGATCTCCGAGTCCCGCATGGCGTAAACCTAGTTCGTCTGTGCCGGTCTGTACGCGCTTAGGGTGGCCGTGCCCCCTCAGGGGCACGACCACCCGCTCGGTTTCCAATCGACTCAGCGCAGCCGGATCGGCAGGGTCAGCCGACCGAGTCGAGGACGATCGAGCCGATGTCGCGGCCCAGCCCAGTGGCGGACTGGTCGCCCCAGCGGCTGTTCATCATGACCGCGACGACGATGCCCTTCTCCGGGTACATCCGCAGGTAGGCCAGGTTGCCCGTCCATGAGCCGTCCTTGGCGACGACCGGCGTACCGTCCTCGCTGCCGGTGCTCCAGCCGTAGGCGTAGCTGCTGGCGTTGTTCGGCGGGGTCCACATCGTGGTGAGCGAGGAGTCGGACAGGATCTGCCCGCCGAGCAGCTTGGCGCCGAACGCCCCCAGGTCGGCAGCCGACGAGTCGATCCCGCCGCCGAGCACCTTCCAGTCGTTGTTGGGGGTGTCGACCTCGGCGTTGTCGGTGCTGTAGATCGACATCCGGTGCACCGACGAGGAGAAGTTCTGCGGGCCGAGGGTGCCGAGGTGGAACGGGTTGGTCAGCTTGTTGCGGACCAGGTCCTTGATGTCGTCACCGCCGGCCGCCTCCAGTGCGGCGCCGAGCAGCGTGTAGCCGTGGGTGCTGTAGTGGTACTCGTCGTCGGAGGACGGGTCGCAGACCAGGTCGTCGTCCCAGAACTCCTTCGACGCGGCCAGCGCGGTGGCGTAGGGCTTGTCGGCGAAGTCGTCCAGGCCGCTCACGTAGTGCCGGATGCAGCCCCGGTTGGAGAGCAGCGAGCCGACCGTGTGGGTGTGCTTGGCCGGCATCGTCGGCACCCAGTCGCGGGTCTCGTCGTCGAGGTCGACCAGGCCCTGCTCGACCATCCGCATGGTGAGTACGCCGCCGACGGCCTTGCTGACCGAGCCGGTCGAGCCGACGTGGGTGGAGTCCATCCAGATGCCGTCTCCGAGGTCGGCGTACCCGAAGCCGCGCAGGTAGACCGGGGTGGCGTTCTGGTAGACGGCCACGCTGATGCCGGGCACGGTGGTGGAGCTGATCTCCTGCTGGACCCGGTTGTCGACGGCGGTCTTGAGGCTCCAGTCGGGACGGGCGGAGTTCTGCCGCCAGATCGCGGCGTACCGGGTGCCGTTGGCGGTCTGGTAGCGGTCGAAGCTGACCACGCGGTAGCCCTGGTCGGCGTACCGGTGCCAGTAGTTCGCGTACGACGTCGCGCTCATGTCGCGCCGCTCGGCCCAGCGCCGGTGGTTGCTGTTGGTGATCCAGATGCCGGCGTACCGCTGGCTGCTCCCCGCGCGCAGCGAGTCGAAGGCGAGCATCCGGTAGGTCGCCTTATTGGCGTCGAAGGTCGACGAGAACTGCGCCGAGGTCTGCCCGCGGAACAGCTTCCAGCCGGTGCGGGCGGGCGTCTTGACCCAGACCGAGCTGTAGCGGACGCCGTCGGAGGTGAGGTACTCGTCGTAGTCGACGGGCATCAGGCCGGCGTCGCGGTGAGCCTTGAACGACGCCACGAACTGGGCGTTGGTCTGGCCCCGGTGGGAGGCCCAGGAGCCTTCCTTGTTCTGGACCCAGATGCCGGCGTACCGGCGACCGCCGTCCTTGACGTAGGTCTCCTGCTCGATCAGCCGCATGCCGGCGTTCTTCGCGGCCTCCCACTCCGCGTGGAACTGCGCGTCGGTCAGGTCGCGCTTCTCCTTCCAGGACCGGCCGTCGAGGTTCTGCTGCCAGACCGAGCCGACCCGGTAGCCGCCGGCGGTCTCGACGTCGATGTCGACCGGGAGGTGCTGGCGCTTCAGCGCGTTGAACGTCGACGCGAACTGCGTCGAGCTCTGGTTGCTGTAGGAGTACCAGCCGACACTGTTGGCGTCGAAGGTGCCGGCCGGCACACCGGGTACGGCGGCCGTCGGGCCGGTCAGGGCGCCGGTCAGGGTGCCGGCGATGGTGGTGCTGAGGAGGGCGGCCGTGCCGGTGGCGATGGCGACGAGGCGGCGGGCCCGGAGGTTGCGAGACATCGTGTGCTCCTTGGGGTTCGTGTGCGATGTCGGACACAGGTAGGAGCAGCGAGGTCTGGGAAACCCAACAACTTCTCTTCGGGAAATTCTTCGGGCCTGGTTGTCGGCGCTCGGGTGCACGATGGGTGCGTGAGTGACACGTATGACTTCGACGCCGAGCTGTGGGAGTGGAAGGCCCAGGGTGGCTGGTTCTTCGTCACCGTGCCCAGGCCGGAGAGCGACGACCTGCGGATCGAGTCCGGGCCGCCGCGCGGCTTCGGGTCCGTCCGCGTCGAGGTCACCATCGGCGCCACCACCTGGCGTACGTCGGTCTTCCCCGACAAGGACTCCCACTGCTACGTGCTGCCGGTGAAGAAGGCGGTCCGGCAGGCCGAGGCGCTCGACACCGGAGAGGTCGCCTCGGTCAGCCTGGTCCTGGTCGACGAGTAACCGCGCCCGCGGCCGGGCGGCCGCGCCCGTCCGCGTCGTACTCGAGAGATTCGGTCCGAACAAGTCCAGCCCACCGGGTCACGGGCAGATCATTCGCCGCTGCACCCGCGCACCAGGCGCCAGCGAGGCTCAGCTGGCGTCGTACTCGGGGTAGTCCGTGTAGCCCTCGGCGCCTCCGCCGTAGAAGGTGGCGGTGTTGGGCTCGTTGAGGGGCCGGCCGGTCTCGAGGCGCGTGGGCAGGTCGGGGTTCGCGATGAAGGTGCGCCCGAACGCCGCGGCGTCGATGAAGCCGGCGTCGAGCAGGCGGGACGCCTTGTCAGCGTCATACGAGCCGGCGCCGACGATCGGGCCCGTGAAGGCCGCGCGCAGGGCGGCGCGGAACTCGTCGGTCAGCTGCGGGCCGCCGGCCCAGTCGGGCTCGGACAGGTGGAGGAAGGCCAGGTCGCGGGCGGCGAACTCGGCCGCCAGGTGCAGTCCCATCGACTCACCGGCGGTGTCGTCGAGGCCGTTGAAGACCCCGAGCGGCGAGATCCGGATACCCACATGAGAGGCGTCCCAGGCGTCCACGACGGCGTCGACCACCTCGAGGGGGAGCCGGGCGCGGTTGACCAGGGAGCCGCCGTACTCGTCGGTGCGGTGGTTGCTCTCCGCCGACATGAACTGGTGCAGCAGGTAGCCGTGCGCGCCGTGGATCTCGACCAGGTCGAAGCCGGCCTCGCGCGCGTTCACAGCAGCGCGGCGGTAGTCGTCGACCACCCGCGAGATCTCGGACAGCTCCAAGGCCCGCGGCGTGGGGCAGTCGACCCGGACCGGGCGACGGTCCGCCCCGCGCACCGTCGTCCGGTTGCGGTAGGGGACCGCGCTGGCGGAGACCGGCAGGTCGCCGTCGTGGAAGGACTCGTGGGAGACCCGGCCGACGTGCCAGAGCTGGGCGGCGATCCGCCCGCCCGCCTCGTGTACGGCGTCGGTGACCATCCGCCAGCCCGCCACCTGCTCGTCGCTGTAGATGCCCGGGGTGTCGAAGTACCCCTTGCCCTCGGGCGAGATCTGGGTGCCCTCGCTGACGATCAGGCCGGCACTTGCGCGCTGGACGTAGTAGTCGCGCATCAGCTCGTTGGGCACGTCGCCCGGCTGACTGGACCGCATCCGGGTCAGCGGGGCCATGAAGACGCGGTTGGGGACCTTGAGGGCGCCGACGGTGAGCGGCTCGAAGAGAGAAGGCACGTGCTCGCCAACCGGCGTCCACGGCCGGCTATTCCCGGCCGTGTGCTCTCGGCCGAAACGGGTACCGGCTTCAGGGACCGTTCGGAAGGAGTGCGCCGATGCTCGGCGCAGCGATCGTGTTGACGTTGTTGGGCGGGGCCGCGCTGGTCGTCGCCCTGATCGTGCTACGCCGTGGTATCGAGCTCTCCCGCGAGGCCGACGACATCATGGTGGTGCCGGCCGAGGAGCGGCTGGAGTACGACGTCCCGCCCGGCCAGGACCCGGCCGTCGTACTCCTTGCGCTGAAGCGGGCCGGCTACCACGTCGCCCCCGCCAACAGCCCCCACCATCACGCCGTCGAGATCCTCTGCCCGTCGGGCGCCGACCGGGAGCGCGACAAGGTGCGGGCGGTGATCGGCCAGACCAGGAGTACGGCGGGCGGGGGGTCGAGCCGGGTGCGGTTCACCGACGAGCCCTGAGCCGCGGCCTTGAGGGCAGCCTGTCAGGCGGTCTCCGCCGTGCCCTCGGCGAGGTCGGTGTGGATGTCGAGCATCGCGGCGATCGCGGTCGACCACGGGAACTGCTCGGCCCGGCGCCGGGCCGCGGCCCGGGTCTCGCCCTCGGGTCGGGCGGCGAGCTCGAGGACGGCATCGGCGAGCGAGTGCGGGTCCGGGTCGCCCCAGGCGCCGGAGGTGTCGTCGATCAGCTCCGAGGCGCCGCCCCGGGACGCGGTCACGACAGGGGTCCCGGCCGCGAGCGCCTCGAGCACGGCCAGCCCGAAGGTCTCGCCCGGGCACACCGACAGCGAGATGTCGGCGGCGGCGATGCGTCGGTTGAGCTCGGCCCGGCCGGCCACGTGGCCGTGGAAGGTGACGGGCGCCGAGCCCGCAATGTCGACCAGCTCGTCAAGGTGGGGACCGTCGCCGTACACGTCGAGCTGTAGGGGTACGCCGCGGCGATGCAGCTCCACCGCGGTGGCCACCGCGAGGTGCGGCGACTTCTCGCGCGAGAGCCGGCCGAAGTGCACCAGCCGGAGCGGGTCGCCGGGCCGGAGCGGCTCGCGCGGCACCGGGTGGAAGGTCTCCAGGTCGACGCCCAGCGGCACGTGCAGGATCGGACAGCCGACCGCGGCCGCCGCGGCGTCGAACTCACCGTGCGCGAACGACGACGTCACCACGACCGCGTCGAACGACCGCACCAGGATCCGGTTGAGCAGGCTGATCGACACCTTCGCGCTGGTGTCGAAGCCGGTCCGCATCGCGAGCATGTGGTCGAGCCGCTCGTGGCTGAACAGCACCGACCCGATCCCGTTGCGGCGCGCCCAGCGGGTCACCGGCAGCAGGGTCAGCTTGTCGTTGACCTCGACCGAGGTCGGCGCGAACGACTCGAGTACGTCGATCACCCGCCACGGCTCGACGATCAGCCGGTAGCCGCCGCCGACCTTGGGAGCACGGACCTGGACGACCTCGCCGGCGGGCGTCGACGTGCGAGCGTCGTACGGGCCGGGGATCACCAGCAGCCGCTCGAACCCGGCGGCGACGTACCCCTCCCCCAGAGCCTGTACGGCGGTCTTCATCCCGCCCGACGCCGGACCGATGAAGTTCGCGAGTTGGGCAATGCGCACGGGAGCACCGTTCCGCATCCGGATGAACGCACCGTGATGGGCGAGTGGATCGGCGGTGGAGAACGGGAGTGGCCCAGCCTGAGCAATGATGGAGCCATGACCCGCCGAGCGCCCCGCGAGGACATCGACGAGCGCGAGCTGGAGGTCAAGGACGCGCCCCACTCGGCCGTCGGGCCGCATGCCGTCGCGGTCGCGATGTCGCGCGCGGCCGAGCAGATGGGCGTGGCTCGCACCGCCCGCACGCTGCTCAAGCTCAACCAGGTCGACGGCTTCGACTGCCAGGGCTGCGGGTGGCCGGACCCCGACCCCGGGCACCGGCACACCGCGGAGTTCTGCGAGAACGGCGCCAAGGCCGTCGCCGAGGAGGCCACCAAGCGCCGGCTCGGCCGGCGGTTCTTCGAGCAGCACTCACTGGCCGACCTGGAGGAGCACACCGGCTACTGGCTCGGTCAGCAGGGCCGGCTCACCGAGCCGATGGCCAAGCGGGCCGGCGCCACCCACTACGAGCCGATCACCTGGGACGATGCCTTCGCGATGATCGGCGACCGGCTGCGCGGGCTGGAGTCGCCGCACCAGGCGGTCTTCTACACCTCCGGCAAGACCTCCAACGAGGCGGCGTTCGCCTACCAGCTCTTCGCGCGCGCCTTCGGCACCAACAACCTGCCCGACTGCTCCAACATGTGCCACGAGTCGTCCGGTACGGCGATGCTCGAGACGATCGGGATCGGCAAGGGCTCGGTCAGCCTCGACGACGTACACAAGGCGCAGCTGGTGGTCGTCGTCGGCCAGAACCCCGGCACCAACCACCCGCGGATGCTCAGCGCGCTCGAGGAGGCCAAGCGCGGCGGCGCCAAGATCATCGCGGTCAACCCGCTCGAAGAGGTGGGCCTGGTCCGGTTCAAGAACCCGCAGAAGGTGCGCGGGATGGTCGGCCACGGCACCTCCCTGGCCGACCTGCACCTCCCGGTCCGGATCAACGGTGACCTCGCGCTCTTCCAGGCCATCGCCGCCAAGCTGCTCGAGTGGGATGCGCTCGACCACGACTTCGTCGAGCGCTACACCACCGGCTTCCCCGAGTACGCCGCCAGCCTGCGCGCGCTCGACCACGAGTCGGTACGCCGCGCCACCGGGCTGACCGACGAGCAGATCACCGAGGCCGCCCGGCTGTTCCGCGACTCCACGGCCACCATCGTCTGCTGGGCGATGGGCATCACCCAGCACCGCAACTCGGTGGCCACCGTCAAGGAGATCACCAACGTCGTGCTGATGCAGGGCAACATCGGCAAGCCCGGCGCCGGGCTGTGTCCCGTGCGCGGGCACTCCAACGTCCAGGGCGACCGGACCATGGGCATCTGGGAGCAGATGCCGGAGTCGTTCCTCGACGCGCTGCAGGCGGAGTTCGGCTTCGACCCGCCGCGCGAGCACGGTCATGACACCGTCGCGGCGATCCGGGCGCTGCGCGACGGCGACGCGAAGGTCTTCGTCGGCATGGGCGGCAACTTCGTCTCGGCGACGCCCGACACCGAGGTCACCGAGCGGGCGATGCGCAGCGCCGACCTGACCGTGCACGTGTCCACCAAGCTCAACCGCTCGCACGTGGTCGCCGGTCGCGAAGCGCTGATCCTGCCGGCGCTCGGTCGTAGCGAGAAGGACCGCACCGGCGGGCGACAGCAGCGGGTCACGGTCGAGGACTCCATGTCGTCCATACACGCGTCGAAGGGGCCGCTCGAGCCCGCCTCCCGGCACCTGCGCTCCGAGGTCGACATCGTCTGCTCGATCGCGGAGGCCACGCTCGGCGACCGCTACGAGCTGCCGTGGGCGGCGTTCCGGTCCGACTACTCCGAGATCCGCCGCCGGATCGCGCGCGTGGTGCCCGGTTGCGCGGCGTACGACGAGAAGGTCGACCAGCCGGGCGGCTTCGTGCTGCCGCACCCGCCTCGCGACTCGCGCACGTTCGAGACCCCGTCCGGCAAGGCGGTCTTCTCGGTGAGCCCGCTCCAGGTGCTGGAGGTCCCCGAGGGCCGGCTGCTGATGCAGACGCTGCGCTCGCACGACCAGTTCAACACCACGATCTACGGCCTCGACGACCGCTACCGAGGTGTCTCGGGCGGCCGGCGGGTTGTGTTCGTGCACCCGGACGACATCGCCGCGCTCGGGCTCGCCGACGGCGCCGTCGTCGACCTGGTCAGCGAGTGGACCGACGGCGTCGAACGCGTCGCCCCCGGCTTCCGGATCGTCGCCTACGACCAGCCCCGCGGCTGCGCGGCGGCGTACTACCCGGAGACCAACCCGCTGATCCCGCTCGACTCGACCGCCGAGGGCAGCAACACCCCCACGTCCAAGTCCGTCATCGTCCGTCTGGAGCCCGTGCCATGAGCAATCCCGAACGCAACCCTGCCGAGATCGTCTGCTCCGAGGGCGAGCGGCCGCTCTCGGTCGAGGTGCTGACTCCGCGGGAGGTGCCGCTGGGTGGCCCCCGGGCGATGCGAGTACGCCGTACGCTCCCGCAGCGTCAGCGCTCGCTGATCGGGGCGTGGTGCTTCCTCGACCACTACGGGCCCGACTCGGTGGAGGAGCGCGGCGGCATGTCGGTGGCGCCGCACCCGCACACGGGTCTGCAGACGGTGAGCTGGCTGTTCAGCGGGGAGGTCGAGCACCGCGACAGCGCCGGCAACCACGCGATGGTCCGCCCGGGCGAGCTGAACCTGATGACCGCCGGCCGCGGGATCAGCCACTCGGAGGTGTCGACGCCGGAGACGACGACGCTGCACGGCGCCCAGCTCTGGGTCGCGCTGCCGGACTCGTCCCGGTTCGTTGAGCCGGGCTTCGACCACTACGCGCCGGCGCCGGTGACGGGGCCGGGCTGGGAGGCCCGGGTCTTCCTCGGCTCGCTGCTGGGCGACACCTCGCCAGTGGTCACGCACAGTCCGCTGCTGGGTGCCGAGCTGCTGCTTGAGGCCGGGGCCGCGATGAGTCTGGCGGTCGATGCGTCATACGAGCAGGGCGTACTCGTCGATGCCGGGTCGGTGACCGTCGACGGCCAGCCGCTGGCCGCCGCCGAGCTCGGGTACGCCGCCCCCGGCCGCACCACCCTCGAGCTGGTCGCCGGCGCCGAACCCACCCGGCTGCTGGTGCTCGGCGGGCCGCCGTTCGGCGAGGCGATCGTGATGTGGTGGAACTTCGTCGGCCGCAGCCACGACGAGATCGTCGGCTTCCGCGAGGAGTGGCAGGCCCAGATCACTCGCGACGGCGTCGTGGTCGGCGACAGCCAGGAGCTGGCCGACGGTCGGTTCGGGATCGTGGTCGGCGACCACCTGCCGCCCATCCCCGCCCCGCCGCTGCCCAACGCCCGGCTCAAGG
>DASXRJ010000365.1:0-16110 GCA_036506675.1 Nocardioides sp.
GGAGGTCGTGCGCCATCGACTGCTGGGTCGGGTCGTGGTCCGACTGGTACTGGCTGGTCGACACCAGGTAGCTGCCGTCGGTGGCCTCGTCCGCGGTGTTGTAGAGGCACCAGGGGAAGTCCTTGTCCTGGAGCGTCTTCAGCAGTACGTCGGAGTAGCGGTCGGTCTTGGTCGACAGCTCCTCGTCGGAGTCCTTGGCGCCGTCCACCACCCCGTCACCACCCGCGATCAGGCGGCGGGCGATGTCGGTCGAGCAGTCCGGGTCCGGCGAGGGCAGCTGGTTGTCCGCCGGACCGTTGGTCAGTGGTGCCCGCCCGGCGCTGAGGTTGGTCCCCAGCGCCGGGAGGCCGATCAGGACGGCCAGTACGAAGGCCATCGCGAGCACCGCCGGCCGTGCCTGCCGTAGTCGTGTCTTCATCTCGGGCCCCCGAGCTCCGACGCCGACGTCAGCCGTGGCTGGCGTTGTTGGTCTCGTTCTTCTCTATGAACTCGTTCGCCGGATCGATGTAGGCGTTGGCGATGCCCCCGTCGCCGGTGACATAGGTCGTCACCGAGAAGGTCAGGTCGTCGCCAGCAGCCAGCGGACCGTGGCAGGTGACCTTGTTGATCGGGTTCTCCTCGATCTGGCAGGTCCACAGGTTCGCCGGCTTCACGTTCAGCGGGATCGTCCCGACCGGCAGCTCGGCCACGATGGTGACGTCGTCCATCGCCATGAAGCCGGCCGTGCGCTTCGCGTGGAAGGTCACCGAGCCGTTCTCGCCCTTGTTCCCGGTCGACTCGATCGTCGACTCCAGGTCGAGCACCGCCTTCACCTGGACGTCCTCGAAGTCGGTGTTGTTGGCCTCGTTGGACTCCGGCGTGGTGTTGTTCGGGTCGACCCGGCTCTGCAGCGGGTAGGTGTAGTCCTGCTCGCGCGGGGCCTTGACCGTGATGGTGATCTCGGCCGTGCTGTCGAAGGTCGGGTCGAGGTCGTTCGAGCCGTCGAGTACGCCGCCGTCACAGGTGACCACGCCGCCGCTCTGCGTGCAGCTCAGGTCGTTGGAGCCGGCCGCCGTGGTGGTGACCTTGACGAACGTGACCTCCGGGTCGAGGACGTTGCGCAGGCTCACGTTGTACGCCGGGTCGGTGCCGGTGTTCTCGATCGTGACCGTGTAGCTGTACGGCTGCTCCGGCTCGGGCACGGCGATGCTGTGCGTGATGCCCTGCACCTTGAGGTCGGTGTAGTTGCCACCGCCGCTGAGCCGGACCTTCGTCACCGTCTGGTCGGAGTTGTTGGTCTCGTCGTTCTCGGCGATGACCTCGTCGGGGTCGATCGTGACCTGGTTGGTGTAGTCGCCCGGCTGGGTGGGAGCGAACAGGTCGACCACGATCGTGCGGACGTTGTCGCCGGCCGCCGGGGTGTCGTTGTTCGAGCCGTCCAGGGTGCCGCCGGTGCAGGTGATGACGCCGCCGGCCTGGCTGCAGGTGAACGCACCCTCACCGACCGCCGTGTCCTTGGCGGACCGGAACACCGCGCCCTGCGGGATGGTGTCCTGGACCGTCACGTTGAACGCGACCGCCGTACCCACGTTCTCGACCTTGAGCTGGTACTGCAGCGTGCCACTGGGTACGACGTCGGTCGGGTTGCCGCCTCCGTCGACCGGCGAGCTCTGGCTGCTGTCGGCCTTGAGGTCGATGTAGGAGCCGCCGCCACCCAGGGCCACGACCGTGGTCACGGAGTCCTGGTTGTTGGTCTCGTTGGACTCGGGATCGGTGTTGTCCGGGTCGATGATCGCCTGGTTGATGTAGCTGCCCGGCTGGTCGGGAGCGAACGCGCTGACGTGGATCGTGCGCGTCTGGTCGCCGGCCTGCGCGGTCTGGCCGATCGAGCCGTCGAGGGTGCCGCCCGTGCAGCGGATCACCTGGCCGGCCAGCTGGCACGTGAACGCGCCGGTGCCGGGCAGCGTGTCCTCGGCGGAGCGGAAGACCATCCCGTCGGGCATATGGTCCTCGACCACGACGTCGAAGGCGACGTCGCTCCCGTGGTTCTTCACGACCAGGTCGTACTCCACGATGCCGTGCGGAGCGACGTCAGCCGCGGGGGAGACCTGCGACTTGTCGATCGTGAACTCGCGATAGACGCAGCAGCCGCCGTCGATGATGATCTCGGTGATCAACGTGTTGATGTTGTTGTCCTCGAGGATCTCGTCGATCTGGCCGTCGGGGTCGATCCGGACCTGGTTCTTGATGAAGCCGGGCGCTGCCGGCGCGAACAGCGTCACCGTGATCGTGGCCTCGTCCGGGGCCAACGTGTGGTCGTGCGTGCCGAGCAGGTTGCCGCCGACACACTCGATGATCCCGCCGGTGGCGGCGCCGTTGTGGTGGCAGGTGAAGTTGTGGTCGCCCACGACCTCGCGGAACCGGGTGCCCGCCGGCAGCGTGTCGCGTACGACGACTCCGGTGGCGTCCTGGGTACCGATGTTGCTCGCCGTGATCGTGTAGATCAGCGTGCCGCTCGGGGCCACCTTCGGCTCGCTCGCCTTGGTGACGGTCAGGTCGATGCCGGTGTCGATCCGGGCCGATGCGGTCCAGGTGTTGTTGGTCTCGTCGCTCTCGAAGATGGCGTTGTTCGGGTCGACGGTGACCGTGGCGTCGATGACCCCGGTGGTCGGCGGGGCGATCACGGTGAGGGTGATCTTCTCGACCGTGCCACCGGGCAGGCCGGAGCTGATCGAGCCCGCCACCGCGAGCCCGGTGCAGGTCACGACGAGGCCGGACTGGCCACAGACCACGCCGCCGGGGGCGACGTACGACTTGAGCGTGACGCCGGGGGCCAGCAGCTCACGGACCACCACGTCGGTGGCGTCGTCGAGCCCGCTGTTGCCGATCGAGATCTCGTAGTCGTAGTCGTCCCAGGCCCGGAAGGCATCCGGGACGGCCGGCGCGTTGTCGTTGTGGTTGACCACGGCGTGCTGGACGACCGACAGGTCGACTCCCGGGTTGACCGTCGTGGTGGTCTTGGCGGTGTTGGTCACGCCCTTGTTCTTGATGTTGCCGGTGACCGTCGCCGTGTTGGTGATCAGGCTGCCGGCCGTGTTGACGACCCGGCCGGTGATCGTGATGTCGATGGTCTCGCCCGGCTCGAGCCGCAGGGTCGGGCTCTTCTGGGTGCAGGTCACCTTGGGCGCGCTCACCGTGCAGACGCCCTTGGTCGTCGTGGCCGTGATGCTGGAGGCCTGCAGGCCCTGGGTGGTGTCGACCATGGCGATGCTGTCCGCCCGCGTGGCGGCGATGTTCGCGATGTGGATCGAGTAGGTCAGCAGCTGGCCCGGGCGCACCGGGTTGGGCGCGTCGGTCATCGCGATCGTCAGGCCCTGCTGGGCGGGCGGCTGCACCGGCTGCGACAGCAGCGAGCCGGTGTTGTTGAGCTCGTCCAGCTCGTCGATCTCGTCGTACGGGTCGACGACGGCGGTGTCCTTGAGCGGCGGGTCGGTGGCGGAGTTGTATCCGAAGCCGGCGGTGGCCACGATCGTGATCGTCGCGTTGGCGCCCATGTTCACCCGGCCGCCCGTGCAGGTGACCGTCAGCGGCGGCGTACTCGAGCAGACGAACAGGCTGTTCCCGACCGCGCTCACGAAGGTGAAGCCGGACGGCAGCGTGTTGACCACGCGTACGTCGACGGCGTTGGCGGTGCCGATGTTGTTGACGGTGAGCTTGAAGGTCGCGTCCTGCCCCTCACCGATCGAGGTCGGGCCCTGCACGCTGACCTTCAGGTCCGGCAGCGGCTCGGTGACGGCGTTGGTCACGAGCACGTCGGCGTACGCCGAGGCGGTGTCGGTGTTGCTGGAGTGGGTCGCGCTGACCGTGGCGCCGTTGTGCAGGGTCGTGCCGTTGGCGGCGGTGACGGTGCCGCGGATCGTGACGTCCCAAGAGCTGAAGCCCTCCAGCGACCCGGCCTCGCAGGTGACCAGGTTGTCGGACTGGTCGCAGGCGCCGACCGTGCTGGTCAGGATGATGCCGGTCAGGCCGTTCATCTGGGCGTTCAGCACGACGTCGTCGAGCTGCGACCCGCCGGTGTTGCTCACGTGGAGCGCGTAGGTCAGCGACGACCCGGAGGGCACGTTCGTCGACGACGGCGTGATCGTGAGCGTGAGTGGCACCGGATCGGCCTGGGCCGTCGGAGAGACCGCGGACAGCCCGAGCAGGGCGAGTGCGACGGCCAGCAGTGAGCGAACAAGGACGAACTGCGACGTGGACCTGGACACGAGACACCTCATGTGGGGCTGGCAGGGACAGCCCCGAGAGGTGAGGCCTGTACGAGGTGTACCGCTGTTGGGTGCCCGGCGGGGTCGGAAATGGCACAGCCTGGGGGCAGAATGGCCCGGTGGGGCCACCTGTCGGCGGCCGATCGGCCAACCGGCCCGTGACGACGACGGTGACTGTCCATGGCCCCGTCTAGGCTTGCCGCATGCGACCCGTGACCGACCTCGAGCGCCGTGTGGCGCCGTTCAAGGTGGTGTCCGACTTCGAGCCGTCGGGTGACCAGCCGTCCGCGATCGCGGAGATCACCCAGCGGGTGAACGACGGGGTGCAGGACGTCGTACTCCTGGGCGCGACGGGCACCGGCAAGACCGCCACGGTGGCCTGGGTGGCCGAGCAGATCCAGCGGCCGATGCTGGTGCTGCAGCCCAACAAGACGCTGGCCGCGCAGTTCGCCAACGAGCTGCGGCAGCTCTTCCCGCAGAACGCTGTCGAGTACTTCGTCAGCTACTACGACTACTACCAGCCCGAGGCGTACGTCCCGCAGACCGACACCTACATCGAGAAGGACTCCTCGATCAACGAGGAGGTCGAGCGGCTGCGCCACTCCGCGACCAACTCGCTGCTGACCCGTCGCGACGTGATCGTGGTGTCGACCGTGTCGTGCATCTACGGGCTCGGCACCCCGCAGGAGTACGTCGACCGGATGGTCCGGCTGAAGGTCGGCGAGGAGCACGACCGCGACTCGATCCTGCGCCGCCTGGTCGAGATCCAGTACACCCGCAACGACATGAGCTTCACCCGCGGCACCTTCCGGGTGCGCGGTGACACGCTCGAGGTGTTCCCGGTCTACGAGGAGCTCGCGGTGCGGGTGGAGTTCTTCGGCGACGAGATCGAGCGGCTGATGACGCTGCACCCGGTGACCGGTGAGGTGGTCACCGAAGACACCGAGCTGCACGTGTTCCCGGCGACCCACTACGTCGCGGGGCCGGAGCGGATGGAACGCGCGATCCGGGGCATCGAGACCGAGCTGGAGGACCAGCTGGCGACCTTCGAGCGGCAGGGCAAGCTGCTGGAGGCCCAGCGGCTGCGGATGCGGACGACGTACGACGTGGAGATGATGCGCCAGGTCGGGTCCTGCTCGGGGATCGAGAACTACTCGATGCACATCGACGGCCGCACCCGCGGCTCGGCGCCGAACTGTCTGCTCGACTACTTTCCCGAGGACTTCGTGCTGGTCGTCGACGAGTCGCACGTCGCCGTACCGCAGGTGGGCGGCATGTACGAGGGCGACATGTCCCGCAAGCGCAACCTGGTCGAGCACGGGTTCCGGCTGCCGAGCGCGATGGACAACCGGCCGCTGAAATGGGAGGAGTTCCTCGACCGGATCGGCCAGACGATCTACCTCTCGGCAACGCCCGGCAACTACGAGCTGGACAAGGTCGGCGGCGACGTCGTCGAGCAGATAATCCGGCCGACCGGCCTGGTCGACCCCGAGGTCATCGTGAAGCCGACCAAGGGCCAGATCGACGACCTGATCCACGAGATCCGCAACCGCACCGAGAAGAACGAGCGGGTGCTGGTCACGACGCTGACCAAGAAGATGTCGGAGGACCTCACCGACTACCTCCTCGACGCCGGGATCCGGACCCAGTACCTCCACTCCGAGGTCGACACGCTGCGGCGGATCGAGCTGCTGCGCGAACTGCGGCTGGGCGAGTTCGACGTTCTGGTCGGCATCAACCTGCTGCGCGAGGGCCTCGACCTGCCCGAGGTGTCACTGGTGGCGATCCTCGACGCCGACAAGGAGGGCTTCCTGCGCTCCGACAAGTCGCTGATCCAGACGATCGGCCGAGCGGCGCGAAACGTGTCGGGCCAGGTGCACATGTACGCCGACAAGATCACCCCCTCGATGGAGTCCGCCATCGACGAGACCAACCGGCGCCGGGCCAAGCAGGTCGCCTTCAACGAGGCCAACGGCGTCGACCCGCAGCCGCTGCGCAAGAAGATCGCGGACATCACCGAGATGCTGGCCCGCGAGGACGAGACCACCCAGGAGCTGCTCGCGTCGTGGCAGCAGGGCGAGGGCAAGGGCCGCAAGACCGCACCGGTGCCCGGGCTGTCGCGGATGGACGTCGGCAAGCACACTGTGGAGATCGCCGGGCTGCCCAGCTCGGACCTGGCCCAGCTGGTCCAGGAGTTGACCGAGCAGATGCACCACGCCGCGGCGGAGCTGCAGTTCGAGGTTGCCGCCCGGCTGCGCGACGAGATCTCGGAGCTGAAGCGCGAGCTCCGCCAGATGATGGAAGCGACCAAGTGAGCCTCGGCGACGAAGTGAGGTCCTTCGTACCAGAGTGCGGGTGGTGACGTGGACGTCGCCGCGATGCAGGCGCACTGCCTCGCCAAGCCCGGGGCCTGGCCGGACAACCCGTGGGGTCACGACCATCCGGTGATCAAGGTGGGCGAGGGATCGGCCGCGAAGATCGAGGCTCGCTTCGCTCGCCTGGCTCCTCGCTCGTCGGCAACACTCGGCCTCGTTCCTCGGCCGGCGCTCCCTCCTCGCTTCGTCGCCTTCGCGTTCCTCGGGTCCGGGGGAGTGGGGGTCAAGGGCGGCGCGTCCCGGGAGGCGGCCGACGAGTGGCTGCTGCGCTACCCGGGCGCCGCTTCGGTGATGGCCTACATCGGCCGCTCCGGGTGGAACGACCTCGCGTTCGGTGGCGAGATTCCCGACGACGAGCTGCTGGAGGCGGTCGACGAGTCCTACCGCCTGGTGGTCGCCAAGCTGCCGAAGAAGCACCGGCCGGACGGCTGGGACGCCTGACCTGTCACGGCGCCGTGCGGCCCCCGCTCACGTCATCGTCGAGAGGGTGGTCGGCAAGCGGCGCCGACGCGTGGACCAGCCCGCTCTCGTAGGCGTGGATGACCAGCTGGGCCCGATCGTGAGCCCCGAGTTTCGTCATCGCCCGGTTCACGTGGGTCTTGGCGGTGTGGGGGCTGACCACGAGCCGGGCCGCGATCTCGTCGTTGGAAAGCCCGGTCGCGACCAGCGCCACGACCTCGCGTTCACGCTCGGTGAGCACGGCCAGCGCGTCGGCGGCGTGTGGGGGACGGTCCGGCTCGGCGAGGAACCGCGCGACGAGGGCGCGGGTGGCGGCCGGAGACAGCAGCGAGTCGCCTCGATGCACGGTCCGGATGGCGTCGAGCAGGTCGTCGATCTCCGCGCTCTTGCCGAGGAAGCCGCTCGCCCCCTCTCGCAGCGCTCCGAAGACATACTCGTCCACCTCGAACGTGGTCAGCACGAGCACCCTCACTCCGGCCAGATCGGGGTCGGTCGTGATCAGCCGGGTGGCCGCCAGCCCGTCCAGGTCGGGCATTCGGATGTCCATCACCACGACGTCCGGGCCGGCCGTTCGCGCCAGCTCGACCGCCTCGCGGCCGGTGGCCGCCTGGCCGACCACCTCGAGGTCGGGCGCCGAGTCGATGAACACCGCGAACCCACTCCGCACCAGCGGTTGGTCGTCGGCGAGCAGCACCCGGATGGTCATGGGACCGCCGCCGCGGTCAGCGGCAGCGCCGCGGTCACCCGGAACCCGCCGTCCGGCCGCGGCCCGGCCCGGAGGGTGCCGCCGATCGCGGTGACTCGCTCGCGCATCCCGACGATGCCCAGCGCGTGTCCCGGCTCGCCGGGCCCGCCGACCGGCGGACGCCCGGAAGGGCGGTTGTCGACGACGACCAGCAACCGGGTGTCGTCGTACCCGAGCGTGACGTCG
This sequence comes from Nocardioides sp., assembly GCA_036506675.1. Lineage (GTDB taxonomy): Bacteria > Actinomycetota > Actinomycetes > Propionibacteriales > Nocardioidaceae > Nocardioides. Next base: position 8,010 of record DASXRJ010000365.1, read on the forward strand.
ACGTTGGTCGGGCCGGCATGCTTGCAGACGTTCGTCAGCGCCTCCTGTACGACGCGGTAGGCCGTCGCGTCGGCGGCGGCGGCGATCGGGCGGGCCTCGCCTTCGACGTGGTGGGTGATGTGCAGACCCGAGCGCCGGAAGGTGTCGACCAGGACGTCGAGACCGGCCAGCCCGGCCACCGGCCCGGTCGGCGTCGACTCGCCCGGCCGACGCAGCAGCAGGACGGTGTCGCTGAGCTCGGCGAGCGCGGTCTTGCTGGCGGTGCGGATGTGGTGAAGGGCCTCGTCGGCCTGGTCGGTCCGGTCGGGCAGGACATGGCTGCCGACGCCCGCCTGGACGTAGATGAGGGCGAGCTGGTGTCCGACGGCGTCGTGCAGGTCGCGCGCGATTCGCAGGCGCTCCTCGGTGACCAGTCGCGCCGCCTCGGCCGCGCGATCCGCCTCTGCCTGCCGGGCTCGGGCCTCGACCTCGGCGAGGTAGGCGCGGCGGTTCCGCGACGAGTCGCCCGCGGCCACCGCCAGGCCGCCGAGGGCCGCGAGCGCGACGTTCTCGGCGCCGAGCCAGGACGCCGGCCGACCGAGCGTGTGCAGCCCGCCGAGCGCCAGCACCACGAGTACGCCGATCAGCAGCGCGCGCCGACGCGTGGTCGTCTCCGCGACCGTGTAGAGGGCGATCAGCGGCGCCGCCAGAACCATGGCGCCGTGCTGGCCGCCGAGCAGGACGAGGTAGGCCTCGGCCGCCCCCGCGCTGGCCGCGAGCACCACGACCGGGTGGGACCGCCGCAGTACCAGCACGCCGCACGCGACGGCGGCCGTGACCAGCCCCGCCGCGGACAGCCGGGCCCCGTCCGGGCCGGCGGCGGTCGTGACCAGGGTCGCGCCGAGGACTACGCAGGCCATCGCCGCGTCGGCGTGCGGCCGGCGTACGACCAGGTCCCGCCAGCGGTCCAGGTGCGTCATGTCACCACGGTAGGCGCACCGGCCCCGGTCGGCGTCGTGCGGCCGTCGTACTGCGGCTACCGCCGCTGCGGTACGCCGAAGATCCCGCCACAGGGGGACGACCACGGTCGGCCGGAGCCAGGACAGTGGAGGCAACCGAGTCCCATCACCGAGAGGCTGCGCCATGTCGAGTTCCGCCGAGGTCTCCATCCGGGGACTGAGCAAGCACTTCGGGCCTGTCGTGGCCGTCGACGACCTGGACTTCGACGTACCGCCGGGGCGGGTAACGGGGTTCCTCGGCCCCAACGGCGCAGGCAAGACCACCACGTTGCGGATGCTGCTCGGCCTGGTGCGGCCGAGTGCCGGTCAGGCCCTGATCGGAGGGCAGCCCTACCGCCGGCTCGCGGATCCGCGGCGGACGGTGGGTGCGGTGCTGGAGGCGGCCGGCTTCCATCCCGGCCGGCGCGGGCGGGACCAGCTGCGCGTCTCGGCGTACGCCGCGGGGCTGCCGGCCCGCCGGGTCGACGAGGTGCTCGACCTGGTCGGACTCACCGAGGCGGCGGGTCGCCGGGTCCGCGGCTACTCCTTGGGCATGCGCCAGCGGCTCGCGCTCGCTACCGCGATGCTCGGCGACCCGGAAGTGCTGGTGCTGGACGAGCCGGCGAACGGTCTGGACCCGGCGGGTATGGCGTGGCTGCGCGGCCTGCTGGTGGACCTGGCCGAGGAGGGCCGGACCGTGGTCGTATCCAGCCACGTCCTGTCCGAGGTGGCGCAGACGGTCGACCACGTGGTCATCGTGCACCGCGGTCGGCTGCGCTTTGACGGATCGCTGGGCGAGCTCGCCAGCAGCGCCGCCGAGCTCGAGGCGGCGTTCCTGCGGCTGACCCGCGACGAGCCCCACGCCGTACCCGGACGCTGACCGGCCCACCGACCTATCCAACGAGGAGACGACCATGACGACCCTGATGGCCACCGAGCTGTTGAAGCTGCGCACGATCCGGAGCCCCTGGGTGCTGCTTGCGGCCGCCCAGCTGGTGGTCCTGATCGGCGCCGCAGGCCTGCTCTCGAACGGCGACGGCACCGAGGACCTTGCGGCCGGCGCCGTGGCCCACGTGGGGCTCACGGCGCTCTTCCCGCTGATGCTCGGCATCATGGCGGTCGCCGGCGAGTACCGCCACCGGACCATCACCGACGCCTACCTGACCACCCCCGACCGGTCGCGCGTGGTCGGCGCCAAGCTCGCCGTCTACACCGTCGGCGGCCTGGCCTTCGGCCTGGTGAGTACGGCGTCCGCGCTGGTCATCACCGGGATCTGGCTCACCAGCTCGGGCGACGCGATGACCTGGTCCGACGGCGACCTGTGGCGCACCGCGACCGGCGGGATCCTGTGGAACGCCGCGTTCGCCGCGATCGGCGTCGGGCTCGGGGCCCTCGTCCGCAACCTCACCGCCGCGGTGGGCGCGGCCCTGGCCTGGCTGGCGCTGGTCGAGGGGCTGGTGGGGCAGCTGGTCGGCGACAGTCTGAGCCGCTGGCTGCCGTTCTCGGCCGGCGCGGCACTCGGCGACCTGCCGAACCAGGTCTCCGGCGGCCTCTCGCAGTGGGACGGCGGGCTGGTCCTGCTGGGCTACGCCGTGCTCTTCATGGCCCTCGGCCTGGCCCTCGGCGTCCGCCGCGATGTGGCGTGAGGTTCAGTCCTCCCCGTCCGCCGGAGCCTCGTCCGACGGGCCCTCGAGCTCCTTGCGGCGGGCCTTCTCGGCGCGACGCTCCAGAGTCCGGATGCGGTCGTTGACGATGTCCTGTTTCATGAACATCAGCCGGCCCAGGTTGAGGCCGGTGCCGCCGAGCACGAAGAGCGGCCACGGGAAGCCGTTGACGCCGCTGGTCGCCAGCCAGATGATCACACAGATCCCGGTGGCGTAGAGCATCGTCCAGGCTGCCTCGCGGCGGTCCTTGGCGTACTTCTCCAGGGCCTGGGTGCGGAAGTCTGCCGACGCGACGGCGCCCGCCGGCCGGGGCGCCAGCGCGGTGCTGGGCAGCAGGTCGGAGAGCAGCTGCGGCAGCTCGCCGAGGGTCCGGGCGGAGGCGACCGAGTCGGCGCGGTCGTCGTACTCCTCGCGGGTCAGCCGGCCGTCGGCGTACGCGTCGCCCAGCACCCGGAGTACGACGTCGCGGTCGCGGTCGGACGCCCGCAACGAGGTGTACGACGGGTCGCGCGGATCATGCTCGAACTCGCTCCACAGGTCTCCCACGGCGCCATCGTAGGGACCACCGGTTGGCTGAGACACCCGCTGCCCCGACCGGATGTCTCCTAGAGTTCCGGTATGACCGCAGAGGTGGAGACCGACCTGCTGATCATCGGCGCCGGACCGACGGGGCTGTTCGCTGCCTACTACGCGGGTTTCCGCGGTCTGCGGGTCGCCATCGTGGACTCGCTGCCGGAGCTCGGCGGCCAGATCACCGCGATGTACCCCGAGAAGCAGATCCTCGACGTGGCCGGGTTCCCGACCGTGAAGGGCCGCGATCTCGTCGAGGCCCTGGTCGAGCAGGCGGGCACCGCGGACCCGACGTACCTGCTCGGGCGGACCGCGACCACGCTCGTGGAGCAGGACGACGCCGTGGTGGTCGGACTCGATGACGGCACCACGGTGACGGCCGGTGCGGTGCTGGTCACCGCGGGCATCGGCAAGTTCACGCCGCGGGTGCTGCCGGCGGGCGAGGAGTTCCTGGGCCGCGGGATGGAGTACTTCGTGCCCAGCTTCGCGCCGTACGTCGGGAAGGACGTCGTCATCGTGGGCGGCGGCGACTCGGCCTTCGACTGGGCGCTGCACCTGCAACCGGTGGCGAAGTCGGTCGCCCTGGTGCACCGGCGCGACGCGTTCCGGGCCCACCAGCGCACGGTCGAGGCGGTCCGGGCCAGCGGCGTCGAGATCATCACCAAGGCGGAGGTCACCGGGCTGAGCGGCGACGGCGTACTCGAGCAGGTCGAGATCACCCAGGCAGGCGTGGCCACGACGCGCAAGGCGCAGGCGGTCGTCGCGGCGCTGGGCTTCGTCGCGGACCTCGGCGCCATGAAGGAGTGGGGCCTCGAGCTGGACAAGCGGCACGTCGTGGTCGACTCGTCGATGCACACCAACTTCAAGCGGGTGCTGGCCGCGGGAGACATCACCGAGTACCCCGGAAAGGTCCGGCTGATCGCGGTCGGCTTCGGGGAGGCCGCGACCGCGGTCAACAACGCCGCGGTCGTGATCGACCCGACCGCGCACGTCTTCCCGGGGCACTCCAGCGAAGGCAGTTGATCTTCCCTCACGACCGTAGGGGAAGATGTACCCGGCAGTAACCAGACACCGAGGGGGTGGCCGCATGCGCGTTGCGCTGCTGTCGTACCGCAGCAAGCCGCATTGCGGCGGCCAGGGCGTGTACGTCCGGCACCTGAGCCGGGAGCTCATGGCGTTGGGCCACGAGGTCGAGGTGTTCAGCGGGCAGCCCTACCCGGAGCTCGACCCGGGCGTGCGCCTGACCAAGGTGCCCAGCCTCGACCTCTACCGCGAGCCGGACCCGTTCCGTACGCCGCGGCTCGGCGAGCTGCGCGACCTCGTCGACGTCGAGGAGGTGCTGACGATGTGGACCGCCGGCTTCCCGGAGCCCAAGACGTTCAGCAAGCGGGTGGCCCGGATCTTCCGGGAGCGGGCCGGCGACTTCGACGTCGTACACGACAACCAGACGCTGGGCTACGGCATCCTCGACATCGCCAAGGCCGGCGTACCGCTGGTGACCACGATCCACCACCCGATCACCGTCGACCGGCGCCACGACCTGGCGGTGGCCCGCAAGCTGCGCAAGAAGCTGTCGCTGCGCCGGTGGTACGGCTTCCTCCGGATGCAGGTCAAGGTGGCCCGCAGGCTGCCGGCGATCCTGACCGTCTCGGAGTCGTCGCGGCGCGACATCGAGCGCGACTTCGGGGTGGACCCGGACCGGATCAAGGTGATCCCGCTGGGTGTGGACGACGTGTTCGTGCCGCCGACCTCGCCGCGGGTGCCCGGCCGGATCCTCGCCATGGCCAGCGCCGACGCGCCGATGAAGGGCATCGCGACCCTGCTGGAGGCCTTCGCCAAGCTGCGCACCGAGCGGGACGTCGAGCTGGTGCTGGTGAGCAAGCCGCGTCCGGGCGGGCACACCGAGCGGCTGATCGAGCGGCTGGCGATCGGCGGCTCGGTGCGGTTCGTGCACGGGATCAGCGACGCCGAGCTGGTCGAGGTGATGGGGTCGGCGGAGGTGGCCTGCGTGCCGTCTCTCTACGAAGGCTTCTCGCTGCCGACCGCGGAGCTGATGGCGTGCGAGACCCCGTTGGTGGTGTCGCGCGCGGGCGCGATCCCCGAGGTGGTTGGCCCGGACGGCGGGTGTGCCGACCTGGTCACGCCCGGCGACGTGGGCGAGCTGGAGCTGGCCCTGGCCGCGCTCCTCGACGACCCGGAGCGGCGGGCCCGGATGGGTCGGGCGGGACGCGAGCGGGTGTCCGAGCTGTTCGGCTGGCGAGCGGTGGCGGCGGCCACGGCCGCGGCGTACGAAGAAGTGATCGCGGCGGCCGGACACCCGGTCGGCGTACCGACGCAGGAGGTTCTCAGTGCTGACCGTTGACTTCGACCGACTCGGGCTGAAGCCGGGGGAGCGGGTGCTCGACATGGGCTGCGGCGCGGGCCGACATGCCTTCGAGATGTATCGCCGCGGGGCCGACGTGATCGCCTTCGACCAGGACGCCGACGAGCTGTCCGGCGTACGCGATCTGTTCGCGGCGATGAAGGAGGCCGGCGAGGTGCCCGAGGGCGCCGAGGCCGACACCAAGGAAGGCGACGCGCTGGCGCTGCCGTTCGCGGACGGCGAGTTCGACCGGATCGTGGCCGCCGAGGTGCTGGAGCACATCCCGGCCGACATCCAGGCGATCGCCGAGCTGGTGCGGGTGCTCCGCCCGGGCGGGACGATCGCGGTGACGGTGCCCCGCTGGCTGCCCGAGGTCATCTGCTGGCAGCTGTCGGACGACTACCACAACGTGCCGGGCGGCCACATCCGGATCTACTCCGACAAGGAGCTGATCGGAAAGCTGAAGAACGCCGGCCTGGAGTACGACGCCAAGGACTACGCCCACGGCCTGCATGCGCCGTACTGGTGGATCAAGTGCGCCGTCGGCGTCGACAACGACCAGCACCCGCTCGTGAAGGGCTACCACAAGCTGCTCGTCTGGGACATCATGAAGCGCCCGCGCGCGACGCAGCTGGCCGAGCGGGTGCTCAACCCGGTCATCGGCAAGAGCCTGGTCCTTTACTTCACGAAGCCCGATGCGGCCTGAGGTCCCCGGGGTACCCGGTGTCCTGAGCGCGGCAGAGGTGGCGGCCACGGCCGCCAGCATCGCCGCGGCCCAGGAGCCCGACGGCGCGATCCCGTGGACCCTCGGCGGGCACACCGACGTGTGGAACCACGTCGAGGCGGCCATGGGCCTGCTCGTCGGCGGGCAGGTCGAGGCGGCCGAGCGGGCGCTGCGATGGTGCGTGGCCACGCAGCGGGACGACGGCTCCTGGCCGATGAAGATGGTCGGCGGAGTGGTCGAGGACGCCAGCGGCGAGACGAACATGTCGGCGTACCTCGCGGTGGGGCTGTGGCACCACTGGCTGGTACGCCGCGACCTGGCGTTCGTGCGCGAGCTCTGGCCGACGGTACGACGCGGTCTCGACTGGGTCGTGGCGCTCCAGCTGCCCTTCGGCGGCATCGCCTGGAGCAAACAGGCCGACGGCCTGGTCAACGAGGAGGCGCTGCTCGCCGGCTCGTCGTCGATCTACCAGTCGCTGCGGGCCGGCGTCGCGCTGAGCGAGCTGCTCTCCGAGCCGCAGCCGGAGTGGGAGCTGACCGGCGGCCGGCTGGGTCATGCGCTCCGGGCGCACAGAAGTCACTTTATGGACAAATCGACCTTTTCGATGGACTGGTACTACCCGGTCCTCGGCGGGGCCGTCCGCGGCCGTGAGGCCGAGGCGCTGCTGGCGACCCGCTGGACCGACTTCGTCGTACCTCCGTTGGGGATCCGCTGCGTCGACACCAACCCCTGGGTGACCGGCGCGGAGACCTGCGAGCTGGTGCTGGCGCTCGACGCGATCGGCGACCGCGACCGCGCGCTGCGGCTGTTCGCCGAGATGCAGCATCTGCGCGCCGACGACGGGGGCTACTGGACCGGCTACGTCTACCCCGACGACGCGATCTGGCCCGAGGAGCACACCACCTTCACGGGTGCGGCGGTGATCCTGGCCGCCGACGCGCTCTCGGACACCACGCCCGGCGCGGACATCATGCGCGGCGCGACGCTGGCCGCGCCCTTCGACGAGCTCGCCCTGGAGTGTGGCTGCGCCGAGGTGTCAGCCGACCGGGTCGCCAGCGTCTCCTGAGGTACGCCGCAGCACCCGCATCGAGCCCACCGTCTCGACGTCCTCGAAGGCGCCGCTCTCGAGCGCCCGCAGATACACGTGGTACGGCGCCTGCCCGCCGTCGGCCGGATCGGGGAACACGTCGTGGATGACCAGCAGGCCGTCGCCGCGCAGCCAGTGCGCCCAGCCGGAGTAGTCGTTCTGCGCGTGGATCTCGGCGTGACCTCCGTCGATGAACAGCAGGGACAGCGGCGTACGCCAGAAGGCGGAGACCGTCGTCGACGCGCCGACGATCGCGATCACCTGCTCCTCGAGGCCGGCCCGGGCGATGGTGCGCCGGAAGAACGGCAGCGTGTCCATCAGTCCCAGCTCGGGGTCGACCACGGTCGGGTCGTGGTGCTCCCAGCCGGCCTGGTTCTCCTCCGACCCGCGATGGTGGTCGACGGTGAAGATCGTGCCGCCAACCTCGCGCGCCGCGGCACCCAGGTAGACGGCCGACTTGCCGCAGTAGGTGCCGACTTCGAGGCCCGGGCCGTGGGGGAGCGCCGCGAGCGCGGAGCGGTGCAGCAGCAGGCCCTCGTCGTCCGGCATGAAGCCGCGGGCGGCACGGGCGTGCTCGATCAGGTCTGGGTCCACGGTGCACACACTAGAGAGGGCGCCGGGTAGAGTTCTGCCCAACCCGACCCCCTGATAAGGCAGTTGACTTCTCGTCCATGGACGAACGATGTTCCGTGCCCTGTGACGCACCCTTTGACTCCG
>DASXRJ010000366.1:0-23387 GCA_036506675.1 Nocardioides sp.
GCTTGCTGGTGATGTCGTAGACGACGCGGTTGACGCCGGGCACCTCGTTGACGATGCGGCCGGAGATGCGGGCCAGCAGGTCGTAGGGCAGACGCGCCCAGTCGGCGGTCATGGCGTCCTCGGACGTGACGGGGCGGAGTACGACGGGGTGGCCGTAGGTGCGGCCGTCGCCCTGCACGCCCACGGAGCGTACGTCGGCCAGCAGCACCACCGGCATCTGCCAGATGTCGCGGTCGAGCCCGGCACGAGTCAGCTCCTCGCGGGCGATCGCGTCGGCCTCACGCAGGATGTCGAGGCGTTCGCGGGTCACCTCGCCGATGATCCGGATGCCGAGCCCAGGTCCCGGGAACGGCTGGCGCCACACGATCTCCGACGGCAGGCCGAGCTGCTCGCCGACCAGCCGTACCTCGTCCTTGAAAAGCGCACGCAGCGGCTCGACCAGCTCGAACTCGAGGTCGTCCGGCAGCCCGCCCACATTGTGGTGGGACTTGATGTTGGAGGTGCCCGCCCCGCCGCCCGACTCGACCACGTCGGGGTAGAGCGTGCCCTGCACCAGGAAGGCGACCTTGTCGCCATGCGCGGCCGCACTCTGCTCGACCAGGGGGGCAAGCACCTCGGCCTCGGCCGACTCGAAGGACCGGATGAACTCCCGGCCGATGATCTTGCGCTTCTCCTCCGGGTCGGTGACCCCGGCGAGCGCGTCGAGGAACTGCTTCTCGGCGTCGACGACGTGCAGCTTCACGCCGGTGGCCGCGACGAAGTCGCGTTCGACCTGCTCGGCCTCGCCCTTGCGCAGCAGCCCGTGGTCGACGAAGACACAGTCGAGCCGCTCGCCGATCGCGCGCTGCACGATGGCCGCGGCGACCGCGGAGTCGACGCCGCCGGAGAGGCCGCAGATGGCCCGCCCGGTCTCGCCGATCTGGGCCCGGACCCGCTCGATCTGCTCCTCGGCGATGTTGACCATGGTCCAGGTCGGCCGGCAGCCGGCGATCGAGTGCAGGAAGTGCTCGAGCACCTTCTGGCCGTGCTCGGTGTGCAGCACCTCGGGGTGCCACTGGACGCCGGCCAGCTTGGTGGTGAGGTTCTCGAACGCCGCGACCGGCGTGACCGTGGTGCTGGCGAGTACGTCGAAGCCCGTCGGCGCCTGGGTGACCGAGTCGCCGTGCGACATCCACACGTTGTGGCTCGCGGGTACGCCGGCCAGCAGGGTGCCGCTCGCGGTGACCGAGACCGGCGTACGGCCGTATTCGCGGGCACCCGTGTGGGCGACCTCGCCGCCGAGCGCACGGGCCATGAGCTGGAAGCCGTAGCACATGCCGAACACGGGTACGCCGGCCTCGAAGATGCCCGTCTCGATCGAGGGCGCACCCTCCTCGTAGACCGACGACGGCCCGCCGGACAGGATGATCGCGGCCGGCTGGCGCTCGAGCATCTCGGCGACCGGCATCGTGTGCGGGACGATCTCGGAGTAGACCCGGGCCTCCCGGACCCGGCGGGCGATCAGCTGGGCGTACTGCGCGCCGAAGTCGACGACGAGGACCGTGTCGTGGGTCTGGTCGTGGGTCATGGATGCCTTCCGACGACGGGTTGCGGGGCTGCGCTCGCAGTCTATCGACGGGTAGCCGGCGGACTGGAATCACGGCGGCCGCCCTCAGCCTGGCTGGACCAGACCGGCCACCTGGGGCCGTTCTCGCCACCTGGAAGGGCCAAACTCGCCACTTCGCGGGGCCATTCTTGCCACTTCGTGGCCAGGAAATGCATCAGGGCCCGGCCGGGGAGGGAGGGTGGCCGGGCCCTGATCGTCCACGCGTCTGCTGGACAGAGCCTGGACTGCGGGATCCGGCCTGGGAGGGAGCATGACTGCCGGATCCGAACCACTCAACGACCCCGCCCCAACTGGGGTTACGGCGGGTTACCTCTTATTTCGGGAATTTCTTCACGAGCGTGCCCGCCTCCGCCTGGGACGACCATCCCACGGTCAGCGCACGGTCAGCGGACTTCGACGATCGGCAGCCGCAGGGCGCCCGGAGCGGCCTCGGGAACGGCCGGCGCGGCGGGCGCGACCGGCTTGATCGGCGCGTACGACGTGCCGAGCGCCGGCCGGGTGTCCGGCTGGCCCTTGTTGGGCCAGAACGCCATCGCCCGCTCGGCCTGAGCGGTGATCGTCAGCGACGGGTTCACGCCCAGGTTGGCCGAGATGGTCGAGCCGTCGACCACGTGCAGGCCAGGGTGGTTGAAGACCCGGTGCCAGGGGTCGATCACGCCGTCCTCGTCGGAGTTGCCGATCACGCAGCCGCCGATGAAGTGGGCGGTCAGCGGCCGGTTGAAGGGCTCGCCGATGGTGCCACCCGCCGTACCGCCCATGATCTCGGCCATCTTCCGCACCGCCTGGTTGGCGACCGGGATCCAGGTCGGGTTGGGCTCGCCGTGACCCTGCTTCGAGCTCAGCACCCGGAAGGGGCCGACCTTCTTGGTGAACGTGGTGATCGAGTTGTCGACGCTCTGCATCACCAGCGCGATGACGGTGCGCTCCGACCAGTGCTTGAGGTCGTAGAGCTCCTTGACGTTCTTGCGCTCGGTCCACAGCTCCTTGAGCCACACCTTCCAACGCGCCTCGGGGCCGTCGCCGTCGGTGAGCACGGTCTGCAGGAACGACATGGCGTTGCTGCCTCGGCCGTAGCGCACCGGCTCGATGTGGGTGTGCTCATCGGGGTGGAACGACGAGGTGATCGCGACCCCGCGGCTGTAGTCGACGTCCAGGTTGGGCGCGATCGCGCCCAGGATCGACTCGGAGTTGGTGCGCGAGAGGTGGCCGAGCCGGTCGGAGAGACCGGGCAGATGACCCTCGTCCTTCATCTTGTGCAGCAGCCGCTGGGTGCCGAGCGCGGACGCCGAGAAAACGACGTGCTGGGCGGTGAGCACCTTGCGCGGCTTGCGGCTGCGGGACTTCGTGAAGCGGATGTGTACGTCGTACCCCGCGTCCGGCTCGTCGACGCAGCGCGGCGTCACCTTGACCACGGTGGTCATCGGCATGATCCGGGCGCCGTTCTGCTCGGCCAGATAGAGGTAGTTCTTGACCAGGGTGTTCTTGGCGTTGTGCCGGCAGCCGGTCATGCACTCGCCGCACGCCTTGCACGGGTTGCGGTCGGGGCCGGCCCCGCCGAAGTAGGGGTCGGCCACGGGCTGGTGCGAGGGCTGGTTGGGGCCGCCGAAGAAGACGCCCACGGGGGTCGGGTGGAACGTGTCCCCCACGCCGAGCTCCTCGGCCACCTTCTGCATGACGTCGTCACTCGGCGTACGCAGCGGGTTCTCGACCACGCCGAGCATCCGCTTCGCCTGGTCGTAGTACGGCGCCAGCTCGGTCTTCCAGTCGGCGATGTCGCGCCACTGCGGATCCTGGTAGAACGCCGGCAGGGGCTCGTAGAGCGTGTTGGCGTAGACCAGCGACCCGCCGCCGACGCCCGCACCGGACAGGATCATGCAGTCCTTGAGCGTGTCGATGCGCTGGATGCCGTAGCAGCCGACCTCGGGCCGGAAGAGGTACTTGGTGATGTCCCACGACGTCGACGGCAGGTCGTCGTCCTCGAACCGCGCACCCGCCTCGAGTACGCCGACCCGGTACCCCTTCTCCGTGAGCCGGAGCGCCGTGACCGAGCCGCCGAAGCCGGACCCGACGACGAGTACGTCGTAGTCGAACCCCTCGGCGGTGCTCATGCCTTCCCCAGCTTGTTGAGGAGCCTGCTGCTGAAGGTCATCATCTTCGCCCACTTCTCGTCGCTCAGCCCGAAGGAGGGCCCGACCGGCATCAGGTGCTGGGTGCCGACGGTCTGGGTCTCGGTATAGCGGTGGATGCCCTCGGGTCCCTGGCGCCGGCCCATGCCGGACTGGCGCATGCCGCCCATCGGAGAGTCGACGCTGGCGAACGTGGCGGCGTACGCCTCATTGACGTTGACCGTGCCGCACTTGACCTGCGCGGCCAGCGCGCGGGCCCGGTTGGTGTCGCGGCTGTAGATCGCGCCGTTGAGGCCGTACTCGCCAGCGTTCGCGCGTGCCACCGCGTCGGCCTCGTCGTGGAACCGGTAGACGGAGATGACCGGTCCGAAGGTCTCGTTGCCGAAGCAGGTCATGTCGGGCGTGACGCCCTCGAGGATGGTCGGCTCGAAGAAGTACGGCGCGATGTCGGGCCGCGCCTTCCCGCCGGCCAGCACCTTCGCGCCCTTGGTGACCGCGTCCTCGACGTGCGCGGTGACGGTGTCCAGCTGGTCCTGGGAGATCAGGGAGCCCATGTCGTTGCCCCAGCCGAGCCCGACGCCGAGCTTCATCGCCAAGGTCTTGGCCACGAACTTCTCGACGAACTTGTCGTAGACCTGGTCGGCCACGAACAGCCGCTCGGTCGACACGCAGAGCTGACCCGCGTTGGAGAACGTAGCCCGGACCGCGCCCGCGGCCGCCTTGTCGAGGTCGGCGTCGCGCAGCACGATGAAAGGGTTCTTGCCGCCGAGCTCTAGCGAGCAGCCGATCAGCCGCTCGGCGCACTTGCCGGCCACGATCTTGCCGGTGGCGGTCGAGCCGGTGAAGCAGACGTAGTCGGCGTACTCCATCAGGGCGGTGCCGACGACGCTGCCGGGACCGGCCACGACCTGCCACAGGTCGCGCGGGAAGCCGGCCTCGTCGAGCAGGTCGACGCCCACCAGTGCGGACAGCATGGTCTGCGCATCGGGCTTGGCGACCACGGCATTGCCGGCGGCGAGCGCGGGCAGGCCGTCGCAGAGCGCCATCGTGAAGGGGTAGTTCCAGGGCGAGATGATGCCGACGACGCCCTTCGGGATCCGGTTGACGTCGATCCGGGTGAGCACCGGGAACGCGCCCGAGCGCCGCTCGCTCTCGAGGTGGCCGCGCAGAGTGCGGGCGTAGTAGCGCGCGGTGAGCGCGACGTGCAGCATCTCCAGGTAGGCATCGAGCCGCGATTTGCCGGACTCCAGCACCACCACGTCGAGGATCTCGGACTGGCGCTCCAGGATCAGGTCATGGAGTCGCAGCAGCACCGAGGACCGGTGGTCGAACGACGTGCGCGCCCACTGCTCCTGCGCCTTGCGGGCCAGGTCGTACGCCGTCGCGACGTCCTCGACGCTCGACTGCGGGATGTTGGCGAGCGGCTGCCCGTTGATCGGCGAACGGGACTGCCTGCTCTCACCCGTCGTGGACAGCACGCGCCCCGTCAGGCGGGCGACGTCGTCGGGTTCGAGGGCGTACGACGCGGTCGGGTCGTGCTCCGGATCGCTCGGCCCGTCGACGAGTGGCTGGGGGTTCTGGGCGCTCATGTCGCGAGCGTACGTGACCGTCGTCTCACTTCACTACCCTTCGGTAGCAAGTTGAGATGTTTTACACAAACTCTTGATCTGTAAACCCCGCCGAAGTGGAGAAACCGGCCCTTCGAAGTGGCAAGCGTGGCCCCTCGAGGTGGCAAGACTGGCCCCTCGAGGTGGCGACCCCGGCCCTCCGTGCGTGCGACTCGCGGGCAGGGCTGACCTGCTGACGCTCGTCGGGCTGACGCTTGTCGGTGGCTTGGTGCACGCTGGATCCGTGACCGAGTTCATCGAGAAGGACCTCTCCGGCGCCCGCTTCGAGGACGTCAACCTGAGGGGCGCGCGGTTCCACGACGTCGCGCTCACCGACGCGGAGTTCGACTGGGTCGACCTGTCCGGTGTGGTGATCCGCGGCGCGGCGATGGAGAACGTCGAGATCACGGCCGACATCAAGAACGTGCGCGTGAACGGCGTGGACGTCGTACCCCTGGTCGAGGCGGAGCTCGACCGCCGCTACCCCCTGCGCGCCAAGATGCGCCCGACCGACCCGGACGGGTTCCGTGAGGCCTGGGACATCCTCGAGCGGCTATGGGGCGAGACCGTCGACCGGGCCCGCGCGCTGCAGCCGGAGCTGCTGCACGAGCGGGTCGACGGCGAGTGGTCGTTCATCGAGACCCTGCGTCACCTGGTCTTCGCCACCGACGCGTGGATCCGGCGGGCGCTGCTCGGCAACCCGTCGCCCTGGGACCCGCTCGACCTGCCCTTCGACGAGATGCAGGACGAGCCGAGCATCCCGCGCGACCGTGACGTGCGGCCGTCGCTCGACGAGGTGCTCGCGCTGCGCACCGACCGGATGAGCACCATGCGCCAGGTGCTCGCCGACCTCACCGACGAACGGCTGGCGGGCACGACCGAGGCGATCCTGGAACCGGGCTACCCGGAGTCGAGGAGCTTCCCGGTCCAGCGGTGCCTGGGCTGCATCGTGAACGAGGAGTGGGAACACCGGCTGTTCGCCGAGCGCGATCTCGCCGTACTCGAGGAGCGGGTCTAACTCTGCGACTCGCGGCGGCGGGTGCCCAGCGACGGTCGGCGGCCGCCGGGGTAGTCCGTGACGAACCTGTCATCGGATCCGGCTCAGGGATGACAGTTTCGTCACGGACTACCCCGACAATCACCCGACGACGACCTCGACCCGCTGGAACTCCTTGAGCTCGGTATACCCGGTCGTGGCCATCGAGCGCTTGAGCGCGCCGATCAGGTTCATGGTGCCGTCGGCGACCCGCGAGGGGCCGAAGAGGATCTCCTCGAGCGTGCCGACCGTGCCGAACTCGACGCGTTCGCCGCGCGGCAGCTCGGAGTGGTGCGCCTCGGCGCCCCAGTGGAAGCCCCGGCCGGGGGCATCGGAGGCCCGTGCGAACGGCGAGCCCACCATCACCGCGTCGGCGCCGCACGCGATGGCCTTGGCCAGGTCGCCGGAGCGGCCGATCGAGCCGTCCGCGATCACGTGGACGTAGCGGCCGCCGGACTCGTCGAGGTAGTCGCGCCGCGCTGCGGCCACGTCGGCGACGGCGGAGGCCATCGGCACCGCCACACCGAGCACGGTCCGGGTGGTGTGGGCGGCGCCGCCGCCGAAGCCCACGAGTACGCCGGCCGCACCGGTGCGCATCAGGTGCAGAGCGGCCTGGTACGTCGCGCAGCCGCCGACGATCACCGGCACGTCGAGCTCGTAGATGAACTCCTTGAGGTTCAGCGGCTCTGCCTGCGAGGAGACGTGCTCGGCAGAGACCGTCGTACCCCTGATCACGAACATGTCGACGCCCGCGTCGACGACCGTCTTGGCGAACTCCTTGGTCCGCTGCGGCGACAGCGACCCGGCCACGGTCACGCCAGCCTCGCGCACCTGCTTGAGCCGGGCGGTGATCAGCTCGGGCTTGATCGGCTCGGAGTAGATCTCCTGCATCCGCCGGGTCGCCTCGGCGCCGCGCAGCTCGGATACCTCGGCGAGCAGGTCGACGGGGTCCTCGTAGCGGGTCCACAGCCCCTCGAGGTTGAGTACGCCGAGTCCGCCGTACTGTCCGAGCCGGATCGCGGTCTGCGGCGACATCACCGAGTCCATAGGGGCGGCCAGCACGGGCAGGTCGAACCGGTAGGCGTCGATCTGCCAGGCGACGCTGACCTCCTCGGGGTCGCGCGTACGCCGCGAGGGCACGATCGCGATGTCGTCGAAGGAGTAGGCCCGGCGGGCGCGCTTGGCGCGCCCGATCTCGATCTCGGTCACCGGCCAACCTTATCGTTCACCGCGGGTGGCCCCGACTCCAGCGCGGCCTGCAGCAACGCCCGCGCAGACCACCGCATCACGTCACCGGCCTCGTCGGCCGAGAGACCGCCGACGTCGCGCAGCCAGATCAGGGCCTCGATGCCCGTCGCGCTCCGGATGGCCAGGGCCAGGCGATGCAGTTCCGGCTCACCGAAGCGGTCGCGGAGCGGCTCCAACGCCTCGAGGATCCACGGGATCGCGCGCCCCTGCCGCAGCGGGAGCGACTCCTGCGACCCGTCGGTGCCGCTGAGTGACAGCCGCAGCGTCGCTCGCTGCTGCGGCTCGGACCCGAGGATCAGGGCCACGAAGCGGTCGATCACCACCTCGAGCCGTGAGGTCGCGTCGGCCGGCGGCTCCGGATCGAGCAGGCTGGCCGCAGCCACCTCGGGGTGTGCGGCGGCAAGCAGCGTCGTCTTGCTCGGGAAATAGCGGTACGCCGTCGTTCTGGACACGTTGGCGGCTACTGCCGCCTCCTCGACCGTCGGCGCAATCCCGCGGGCGAGCAGGTCTCGCGCGGCCGAGACCAGCGCGGCCCTCGTGCGCCGCCGGGTGGGCGAGAGCCCTGGCTGGGGTGTTGACATACCAAGAATGGTACGTCAATCTCATTTTGGTACGGCGATCCCGCGCCGATCGAATCGGAAGAAGTCCCATCATGAGCGCAATCAGCACACCAGCCCCGCTGATCCGCAACGCAGCCGACGCGGAACGGCGCTGGTTCTACGGAGGCGGCGTACACACCTGGCTGGCTAAGGCCCAGGACACCGCCGGTACCTTCCTGCTCTGCGAGATCAAGATGGGCGGGGGAAAGGTCACTCCGCTGCACACCCACCCGGCCGACGAGTCGCTCTTCCTGCTCGAGGGCGAGATCCTGTTGCACCTCGACGGCCGCGAGTCAGTGGTGGCGACCGGAGGCCTGGCCCTGGCCCCGAGGGGTGTCCCGCACGCCTTCAAGGTGCTGTCTCCGCACGCACGCGTCCTGTGCCTCCACACGCCCGGCACCTGCGAGGCCTTCTACATGGGCGCGAGCGAACCCATCGGCAAGGACGTCGAGACCGGCCTGGTCGACTTCGACCTCGTCGGCGCCTCGGCGCTCGCGAACGGCGGCATCGAGCTGCTCGGCCCCCCTCCGTTCGCGGACTGAGAGGCCGCGGCCGGCGCCTTGCCGCTTCCGCCTGCGGCCCGACAGCGACCTCGCCGGAGTGACGAGGCAACCGATCGAGGCCACCTGGCGTGAGGACTGGTAGTGACACCACACCTCGGGGGGGAAAACCAACATGAAGAAGACGACCGCTGGATCTACACCGCACGTGGGCGCTGGGTGTACGGCGGCTTCGTCCGGGTGAGCACGCGGCTGCGCTACTGCATGAACCGGTAGTCGGCGAGAGTGCGGTTGATCCGACTCACCCGGATCAGCCGCATCGGCGCCTCAGCGGCCGGTGTAGTTGGGCGCCTCGACGGTCATCTGTACGTCGTGGGGGTGGCTCTCGTTGAGCGACGCGGAGGTGATCCGGATGAACCGGCCCTTCTCCTGCAGCTCGGGGATGGTCCGGGCGCCGGTGTAGAACATCGCCTGGTTGAGCCCGCCGATCAGCTGGTGCGCGACGGCGGACAGCGGGCCGCGGTAGGCGACCTGGCCCTCGATTCCCTCGGGCACGATCTTGTCGTCGCTGGTGACCTCGGCCTGGAAGTAGCGGTCCTTGGAGTAGGACTTCTTCCCGCGCGAGGACATCGCGCCCAGCGAGCCCATGCCGCGGTAGGACTTGAACTGCTTGCCGTTGACGAACACCAGCTCGCCCGGCGACTCCTCACAGCCGGCCAGCAGCGAGCCGACCATCACCGAGTCGGCGCCGGCCACGATGGCCTTGGCGATCTCGCCGGAGTGCTTGAGGCCGCCGTCGGCGATCACGGGTACGCCGGCCGGCTTGCAGGCCAGCGACGCCTCGTAGACCGCGGTGACCTGAGGGGCACCCACGCCGGTGACGACACGCGTCGTACAGATGGAGCCGGGGCCGACGCCGACCTTGACCGCGTCGGAGCCGGCGTCGACGAACGCCTGCGCGCCCGCGCGGGTCGCGACGTTGCCGCCGATCACCTGGACGTGCTTGGTGGCCGGGTCGGTCTTGAGCCGCTTGACCATGTCGAGCAGCATCCGGACGTGGCCGTGCGCGGTGTCCGCCACGAGTACGTCGACTCCGGCCTCGATCAGCGTGGTGGCCCGCTCCCAGGCGTCGCCGAAGTAGCCGATCGCCGCACCGACCATCAGCCGGCCGTCGGCGTCCTGCGAGGTGTGGGGGAACTGCTCGTTCTTGACGAAGTCCTTGACCGTGATCAGCCCGGCGAGCCGGCCGTCGGCGTCGACAAGCGGCAGCCGCTCGCGCTTGTGCTTGCGCAGCAGCAGGGTCGCGTCGTCGCGGGAGATGCCGACCGGGCCGGTGACCAACGGCATCGGGGTCATCATCTCGTCGACCTTGGTGGTCGCCCACTCCGCGACGGGCGTGAACCGCAGGTCGCGGTTGGTGATGATGCCGATCAGCCGGTTGTCGGAGTCGACGACGGGGAGGCCTGAGACGCGGTACTCGCCGCAGATCTGGTCGAGGTCCTCGAGCGTCGCGTCGGGGCCGATGGTGACCGGGTTGGAGATGATGCCGGTCTGGGTCCGCTTGACCAGGTCGACCTGCATCGCCTGGTCCTCGATCGACAGGTTGCGGTGGAGTACGCCGATCCCGCCCTGGCGCGCCATCGCGATCGCCATCCGCGACTCGGTGACGGTGTCCATCGCGGCGCTCACGAGCGGCACCCGCAGCGAGATCTCCCGGGTCAGCCGGGTCGTGGTGTCGATGTCGGAGGGGGCTAGATCAGACTCTCCCGGCAGCAGCAGGACATCGTCGTAGGTGAGACCAAGGGCGGCGAACTTCTCGGGGACCTCCATTGAGCCATGTTATCGGCCGGGCCTCGCCGGACCCGAATCCGGGCAGGCCCCGGATCAGACCGGAGCCGCCCGGCTTTCGGGGCCGTCGTCAGATGTTGATCGGCTTCAGGTCGCGCAGCGGCACCCGCACCGTGAGTACGTCGCCCGCCATCCTGATCCGGCCGCGCAGACCGGCCGCCAGCACCATGGGCAGGACGGCCTGGTTGTCGGCGTTGGTCGAAAGCACGATCTCGCTGATCCGCTGCCCGGCCGCGAGGCGCGCGACGTCGTTGAGCAGCCGGGTGCCGATGCCCCGGCGCTGCCAGGCCGGGTCGACCCGGAGCGTGACCGAGCGGGCGCCGGACTCGTCGACCTCAGTCTCGTCGACCTCCTTGCGGATGATCGCAAGGCCCACCACGGTGCCGTCGACCCAGGCGGTGACGGTGTCCTCCTCCGCGACGTAGTCGGGCGTCGTGCCCGAACCCACGCGCCGGCTCGGAGCCGGCCGCAGGGCGTCGGTGGTCGCGCTGGCCCGGCCGAGTACGTCGGTGACCAGGTCGGCCATCGCGGCCCCGCGGGCGTGCTCGGTTGCCGTGAAGGGAGCGGTCCGCCGCACCTGTACGGCGATGTCGCCCACCGTCATCTCCATGACGTCCTGCACGTCGGCGAGTCTGCCCTGGACAGCGCTGGCCTCGACGGGGTCGGCCTCGGCGTCGAAGAGCCGGGCCACGACCTCCGGGAAGCGGTTGGGCTGGGCCAGGATCGTCCGCGCCGCCTGGACATAGCGCGCCGGCTGGTCGACCAGGGCGTGCTCGGTGCACTCCGCCCCGCTCACCGACTCGCCGCCGGACGCCTCGATCAGCTCCGCCACCTCGGCGAGCCCCCAGCCGGCCGGCGTCCGCAGCACCAGCTCGTCGGTCACCGAGTCCACGCCCGGAAAGATCTGCAGGCCGAGGATGTTGACCCCGGCCTCACCACAGTTGCGCGCCAGGACGGCCAGCGAACCCGGCCGGTCGGGCAGCGTCGTACGCACTCGCCACAGCATGTGAGGTCCCCCCTCAGTTGGAATGTCAGCTCGAGCTCCACTGTCACCCGTGGACGTTGCGCGATCGGTGCGTTGATGTTTCGGCAAAGAAAACCGGTTCACCTAGCGCCGAACGTAGGCGCCAGTCCCGCTAGTGTTCACCTAATGCGAACCAGGTGGACGGTGGGCTGCGCCGCCGCGGCAGCCGCGCTGTTCCGGGTCCCGGGGTTCTTCGACCCACTGTGGCCGGATGAGGCCGGCTTCCTGCTGGTCGCCCGCAACTGGCACCCCGAGGCCGACAGTCCCTACGGCGACTACTGGGTCGACCGGCCGCCCGAGCTGATCGCGTTCGTCCGGCTCTCCGACGCCATCGGTGGCGCCTACTTCCTGCGGTTCGTGGCCGCCGCGCTCTGCTCGGTGATGGTGGTGGTGGCGGCCCGCACCGCCTATCTGCTGGTCGCCCGTCTGGACCTGGGTCCCGGAGCGCCGGGCCGGGCCGCCCGCTGGGCAGCGGTGGTGGCCGCCGCGGTGAACGGCAACGTGATGATCGACTCGGTGACCGCGAAGGGCGAAGTGCTCGGGATCCCGTTCGTGACCACGGCCTGCTGGCTGGCCCTGGAAGCGCTCCGGGCTCCGGGCCGGCGGGCGCTGATGTTGGCCGCCGGTTCGGGGCTGGCCGCCTCGCTGGCGATCGGGCTCAAGCAGAACCTCGTGGGCGGGCTGCTGTTCGGCGGCGTACTCCTGCTCGGCGATGCGCTCGCCGGCCGGCTGCCCTGGCGCCGGTTCGCGGCGCTCGCGGCCGCAGCCTTCGTGGGTACGGCGCTCCCCGTGCTCGCCACGATCGGCTGGGCGGTCGGCGAGGGGGTCCGACTATCGGCGATCTGGTACGCGTGGTTCGGCTTCCGAATCGACGCCAACGGCGTACTCGACTCGCAGGCGAGCGACGCCTCCGACGCTCGGGCGTGGGAGCTGGTCGTGATCGCGCTGCTGACGGGGATGGCCGTCGTGCTGGCCTGGCTCCTGGCCATGGCGCCGCGGCTCTGGCGCGCCGATCGGGTGGTGACCGCCGCCCTGGTCGCGATGCTCCTGGTCGACGTGGTCGGGGTGGTGCTGGGCGGAAGCTACTGGCACCAGTACCTCTTCAACCTGGTTCCTGACACGGCGCTGGCCGCGGGATTGGTCGTCGGCCTGACTGGCTGGCCCGGAGCAGTGATGCGGGTGATTGGCGCGCTCACCGCGGTGTCGAGCCTGGTGGCGTTCGGGACGTGGACCGTCGACCAGGTCCACGGCCGACCGGCGACGACATCGTCGTACTCCGGACGGGCAGTGGGTACGGCGGCCGAGCCGGGCGACACGATCGTGGTGTACGGCGGCCGCGCGGACACGGTGCTGGCCAGTGGTCTGGACTCGCCGTACCGCTATCTGTGGAGCCTGCCGATGCGTACCCTCGACCCGCACCTCACTGAGCTGCGCGGGCTGCTGACCGGGCCCCAGCCACCGACGTGGGTGGTGCTGGCGGTGCCGACTGACTCGTGGGACATCCCCGAGGGCGCCGACCTCCAGCACATCCTGGACGCGGACTACACGCTGCAGGGCGAGGTGTGCGGCCGCCCTGTCTACCTGCTCGCCGGGCTGACCAGGCCGCCGCTCGTGGCGGACTGTGACGAGCCCTGGCACCCGACTGCGGAGACCGGCCCCCCGACACACTGACCCTCTGACACTGCCCGGGACGTCATACGGGCGGAGCCATCTATGGCTCGGCGCGGATGACGTCCTGGGTGGTGGGTTGGGCTGCCCGCGCGAGATTCTCGGTACGACGTGCAACCTGTCCGGTCGCTCACCTCGTTTGACCGCACATGGACCAAGGGAGTCGCCGATGAACCGGCGAGATGAGGATGCGTTCACCGAGTTCGCCGCCGCGGCTCGGCCCCAGCTGCGCGGCACGGCGTACCTGCTCTGCGGTGACTGGCACCAGGCCTCCGACCACGTGCAGGAGGGCCTGATCCGGGTGTACGTCGCGTGGCCGCGGCTGCGCCGTCAGGGCTCGGAGCTCAACTACGCCCGGCGCTGTGTGGTGAGTGCGTTCCTCGACTCGCGCCGCAAGCGCTCGAGCCGCGAGCTGCCCACCGACGACCACGAACGCCGGGACGCCCACCCCGACCTCGCGGATGAGGTCGTGACCCGGGAGTCGCTGATGCGGGCGCTCGCCAGGCTGCCCGAGCGGCAGCGGGCCTGCGTGGTGCTCCGCTACTTCGACGACCTGAGCGTCGCGGAGACCGCCGCGGCACTGGGTTGTAGCGAGGGCAACGTCAAGAGCCAGACCTCGCGGGCGATCGACTCCCTGCGCTCCATGTTCGCGGGCACCTCGCTCGGCGAGCTGCTCACCATCAGCGGAAGGACGGGATCATGGTGAAGGAACTACAGGAGCTGCTGCGGGCCAACGTGGCCGAGGCCCCACCCGACGACGCGGACCTCGCGACCGTCGTACGTCAGGGCAGGGCGCGGGTACGCCGCCGCCGGGCCGGCGTCGCCGCGGGTGCCGCCGGCCTCGCCGTGGCCGTCGTCGCCGTGACCACGCTGGCGACGCAGCTGCCGGGCCGGCCGGGCGAGGATGTCAGCGCAGCCGGGTCGGCCCCGGTCGGGCCGGTGCTCAGGCTGGACGACGCCGTGACCGCCGAGCCGGACGTCGACTACCGCCTGCTCGCGACGCACACGAATGTCGACCTCGATCACGAGAACGGCCAGTACTTCGACGGGGTCACGACCGACGGCAAGATCCTCTACACCGACGGCCCCCACGGGATCGACCCGGCCCGGATGGCATTGATGGACCTGCTGACCGGGGAGAAGGACTGGCTGCCGGCTCCGCCCGCGCAGCCCTCCCAGCAGCTGGCGTTGGGGGCCGACCGGCTGGTGTTCCTGGGGCAGCCGCGGGGTGACGGCGCGCTCACGGCGCTGGTCTTCGACCGTGGAAGCCGCGAGTGGTCACGGATCGCCTGGGCCGGCCTTCCCGGTGACGAACTGCGCGGCGCCCAGCTCGCCCCGGACGGGCGTCTTTACGTCGGCGTCTCGACGGCCCAGGAGACCTCGCCGCGCACGGAGTCCCTGGCCCCCGCCGAGCAGGGCGACAGTTCCGACGACGGCCCCGGCAACCCGGACGGCAACCCGGACGGCGACGTGGACGACTCGGGTGCGGTCGGCGAGCAGTTCGAGCTCTGGTCGGCGTCGCTGACCGACCCGGCGGACGTCGTGGACGAGGGCATCCGGGTCGGCGACTTCCGAGTCACCGAGGACAGCCTGGTGTGGACCGACGTGACCAACGGCGTCAACCACGCCGTACACGTGCGCGACCTCGGCAGTGGCTCGGAGACCTCCTTCGACCCGCACTCCGGCGACCGCTGCAACCAGCTCGGGCTCGGGGTCGCGGCCGGTCGCGTCGTGCTGACCCAGTACTGCGGCGACACCGACCAGGGGCGCGACGACCGGGTGCAGGTGGTCACGATGTACGGAGACCCCGTGGTCACCGTCCAGGACGACGGCCTGGACGGCGGAGTCGATGCCGGGGGCCTCATCCAGATCGACGGGTACGGCGCGGAGCACGGCGGCACCTACATCTACGACCTCGACTCCGAGCGCTTCCTGCGGCTCAGCTCGGCGAGCTCGAAGTTCGCGATGGGGGGCCAGGTGCCGGCTGGATACCTGCTGTGGCAGGAGCCGGTGAACGACGGGCACGGCGCCGTACAGAAGCTGGCGCGGTTGCTGCGCTGAGACCCGCGAAACGCACACCGGCCCACCGCGGATGATCCGCGGCGGGCCGGTTGCGTCTTGGTCGAGCTGGCTCAGTGGCCGTGCCCGTGGCCGTGGCCGTGACCGGCCGCCTCGGGCTCTTCGTCCTCCGGCTTTTCGACGACCAGGGTCTCGGTCGTCAGCAGCATGCCGGCGATCGAGGTGGCGTTGACCAGCGCGGAGCGGGTGACCTTGACCGGGTCGAGGACGCCCTGGGCGACCAGGTCGCCGTACTCACCGGTGGCGGCGTTGAAGCCGTTGCCGACGCCGAGCTCGCGGACCTTGGTGGTGACGACGTAGCCGTTGTCACCGCCGTTCTCGGCGATCCAGCGCAGCGGCTCGTCGGCGGCCTTGCGCACGATGCGTACGCCGACCGCCTCGTCACCGGTGAGGCCGAGGTTGTCCGACAGCACCGACACGGCGTGGATCAGGGCCGACCCACCACCGGGCACGATGCCCTCCTCGATCGCGGCGCGCGTCGCGGAGACGGCGTCCTCGATGCGGTGCTTCTTCTCCTTGAGCTCCACCTCGGTGGCGGCGCCGACCTTGACGACGCACACGCCGCCGGCCAGCTTCGCGAGGCGCTCCTGGAGCTTCTCGCGGTCCCAGTCGGAGTCGGTGTTCTCGATCTCGGCCTTGATCTGGCCGACCCTGCCCTCGACCGCGGCGGAGTCACCGGCGCCGTCGACGATGGTCGTGTTGTCCTTGGTGATGACGACGCGACGCGCCTGGCCGAGCACCTCGAGGCCGACCTGGTCGAGCTTGAGGCCGACCTCGGGAGCCACGACCTGACCGCCGGTGAGGGTCGCGATGTCCTCCATCATGGCCTTGCGGCGGTCGCCGAAGGCCGGAGCCTTCACCGCGACGGCGTTGAAGGTGCCGCGGATCTTGTTGACCACCAGCGTCGACAGAGCCTCGCCCTCGACGTCCTCGGCGAGGATGAAGAGCGGCTTGCCGGACTGGATGACCTTCTCCAGCAGGGGCAGCAGGTCGGCGATCGCCGAGATCTTGCCCTGGTGCAGCAGGATGTACGGGTCGTCGAGGACGGCCTCCATCCGCTCGGGGTCGGTCACGAAGTACTGGCTGATGTAGCCCTTGTCGAACTGCATGCCCTCGGTGAAGTCGAGCTCGGTGCCCATGGTGTTGGACTCCTCGACGGTGATGACACCGTCCTTGCCGACCTTGTCGAAGGCCTCGGCCAGCAGGCCGCCGATCTGCTCGTCGCGGCTCGAGATCGTGGCCACGGAGGCCATGTCCTCCTTGGACTCGACCTCGCGGGCCGCGTCGCGCAGCGCGTTGCCGACGGCCTCGGTGGCGGCATCCATGCCGCGCTTGAGGCTCATCGGGTTGGCACCGGCGGCCACCGCACGCAGACCCTCGTGGACCATCGCCTGGGCGAGGACCGTCGCGGTCGTGGTGCCGTCACCGGCGATGTCGTTGGTCTTGGTGGCGACTTCCTTGCACAGCTGCGCACCGAGGTTCTCGAACGGGTCGTCCAGCTCGATCTCGCGCGCGACGGTCACGCCGTCGTTCGTGATCGTCGGGGCGCCCCACTTCTTGTCGAGGACGACGTAGCGGCCCTTGGGGCCGAGCGTCACCCTGACGGTGTTGGCGAGGGCGTCCACGCCGCGCTCGAGCGCGCGGCGGGCGTTCTCGTCGAACTCCAGGATCTTCGGCATTTCTTCTCCTCGAAACGAGTGCCGCCCAGGACGTCATACGGAACGAGCCGTCTAAGGCACCGTCCGTATGACGTCCCGGGCGGGATGATCAGGAAACTACTGCGAGGACGTCGCGGGCGCTGAGGATGAGGTACTCGCCACCGGCGTACTTCACCTCGGTGCCGCCGTACTTGCTGTAGATGACCTTGTCGCCGACGGCGACGTCGAGCGGGACCCGGTTTCCGTTGTCGTCGATGCGACCGGGACCGATCGCCAGGACCTCGCCCTCCTGGGGCTTCTCCTTGGCGGTGTCCGGGATGACCAGGCCGGAAGCCGTGGTCTGCTCGGCGTCAAGGGGCTTGACGACGATGCGGTCCTCAAGGGGCTTGATGTTGACCGACACGATGTCGACCTCCACTTTCTCCACTGTGTCTGAGATTCGGCGAAGGACGGGGTGTCCTTCAGAAGTTCGGGCCTGCTCGGAAGTACGCCGTCGCGGGGGTCGCACGTCGTTGCAAGCGCTGGCACCCTCATGGTGAGAGTGCCAGATCAGACGTTAGCACTCCCCCCAACTGAGTGCCAGAACGGCCTAGTTCAGTGAGCCTGCCTGACCGCGGCGGAGGGCCCGCGCGCGGGCTGACAGGATGGGCGGGTGGATCTTGAGACCTTCCGGTGGCTGCTGACCGACGACGGCCGGCGGCTGCTGGAGCTCGCCACCCATGCGTACGTCGACGCCGAGGGCGACCCGGTCCGGGCGACGACGGCGGTCCGGAAGGCGTCCGGCACGGACGAGGGTGCTCCGGAGCGGGCCGCGGCTGCGCTGACCCAAGTACAGCTGCGGGCGCGGGCGGTGGCGAAGTTCGGGGACGACGCGGTGCGGATGTACTTCACCCCCGACGCGCTCGAGCAGTCGACCCGGCGCCGGGTGGCCGACCACCGGGCCGCCCGGATCGCCGCCGCCCAGCCGGCCAGCGTGATCGACCTGGGCTGCGGGATCGGGGGCGACCTGGTTGCGTTCGCTCGGGCCGGGCTGACCACGGCGGGCGTCGACCTGGATCCGGTGCGGGTGGCGATGGCCGAGGCCAACCTGGCGGCGCTCGGGCTGCCCGGCGCCGTACTCGTGGCGGACGCGACCACCCTCGACCTGTCCGGCTTCGGCGTCGCCTTCCTCGACCCGGCCCGGCGCAGCGGGCGGGGACGGACCTTCCGGGTGGAGGACTGGACGCCGCCGTGGTCGTTCGTGGAGTCACTCCTGGAGCGGTCCGCGGTCGTCAAGGCCGCGCCCGGCATCCCCCACGAGCTGGTTCCGCCCGGCGTCGAGGCGGAGTGGGTCAGCGACGAGGGTGAGGTCAAGGAGGCCGTGCTCTGGTCGCCGCACCTCGCGACCACGGACCGCCGCGCGACCGTGATCAGGTCCGGCGGGCTGGCGACGCTGACCGACGAGGACGACCCGTACGACGGCCAGGCGCGGCCGGTCCGCGAGCCCGGGCGTTTCCTCTACGAGCCGGACGGTGCCGTGATCCGCGCCGGACTGGTGACGGCGGTCGCGGCCGGCGTACACGGCGGGCTGGTGGACGAGCACATCGCCTACATAAGTGGGGACGAGGCGTTCCGGACGCCGTTCGCGGCCGGCTACGAGATCCTCGAGACGCTCCCCTATCGCGAGAAGCTGCTCAAGGCGGCCCTGCGCGAGCGCAGCATCGGGCGGCTGACGATCAAGAAGCGCGGCGTGGACGTCGCACCGGAGCTGCTGCGCAAGCGCCTCGCGCTCACCGGCGACAACGAGGCCACGCTGGTGCTGACCCGCGTCGCCGGGGCGGGTGCGGCGCTGCTTGTGCGACCGATACCGCCAGGCTGAGCATCGGGTCGAGCACCGTGCCGAGCGCCGGGTCGAGCACCCGGCTGAGCGCCGAGTAGAGCGGCGTCGGGGTCAGGAGAGACCCAGCTCCGCCCCGTCGAGTACGACGGTGTGGTAGCTCTCGATCCGAGCCAGGATCGCCTCGCGCGGTCCGTCGTGCCAGGCCCGGCTCGAGTAGAACGCCTCCTCCTGCGCGTCGCGGTGCTCGATCGAGTCGAAGGCCCGCACCAGATAGGCCTCCTCGTGGCCGTCATCAGGCACCTGCGACAGCCCGCTCGTGACGACCCGGATGCCGGCGGCGTCGAGCAGCGGCCCGGCCTCCTCCTGCATCACCCGCACGAACTCCTCCGACGTCCCCGGCACCAGCCGGTAGGTGCGGATCTCCACGATCATTCGTCCCCCCTTCAACAACCGGTGCGCGCGACGCCGCGGACCCGCACCGGCAGGCTGCCGGGTGCCTTGGTCTTGCCCAGCAGTACGTCGACGAGCGCGCGCATGGCGCCGTAGGTCTCGCCATACGTCGCGATCTTGACCCGCGCGGCGCTCCGCCCCAGGACGTACGGCGTGTCGGTGGCCACCGCGATGTCCGCGCTGACCGCTCCGCCGCCGTACCCGGTGAACGCGATCCGCGGCCCGCCGCTCGTGCCGAGCCCCGTCGCGGCCGCGGCCCTGCGGAAGGCGGCGACGGCCGTCGAGTCGCCGACCGGGGTGACCGACCGGCCGACCAGGCGGCCCTGGCACGGTCCGGTGGCGACGGTGACCGCCCGCCGCGAGAGCGCGAGCGAGGCGGCCGCACCGCTCCCGGGGCGGAGGCCGGAGCCGGCCGTCTCGGTGTGCAGCATCAGCGCGACCTGGCGGGCCGCGGCCTGCTCCACCCGGGTGCGGGTGAGCCGTCCGTCGCGGACCGCCGCGACGATGCCGTTGCGGGCGGCGCGCGGGTCCGGCGGCATCAGGAGTACGTCGTCGCCGGCCCGCAGCGCGCGCACGGCGGACCGGGCGCTGTTGTACTGCTCGGTCACGCCGGCCATCGACAGCGAGTCGGTGACCACCAGGCCGTGGAAACCGAGCTCCTGGCGAAGCGTGCCGGTGACCACCTTGCGGGAGAGCGATGAGGGCACGCCGGGGTCGATCGCCCGGACGTCGATGTGGGCCACCATCACCGACGGAGCGCCATGGTCGGCGCCGGCCGCGAACGGCACGAAGTCGATCTTGCGCAGCTCGGTCAGCGACCGCCGCTGCACCGGCAGGGTGGTGTGGCTGTCCGCCGTCACCGAGCCATGGCCCGGGAAGTGCTTGAGCACCGGCACCACGCCGCTCGGCGCGAAGCCGCTGGTGCTCGCCACCACCGCGCGGGCGACCAGCCCGGGCCAGGAGCCGGCCGAGCGGGACCCGATCGTGGGGTCGCTGGGGCCGATGGTCACGTCGGCGTCGGGCGCGAAGTCCATGGTGAAGCCGAGGTAGCGCAGCTCGTCGGCCATCGCCCGCCCGGCCCGCTGGGTCGTCCGCGCGTCGTCGGCCGCGCCGGCGCTCAGGTACGTCGGGAACCGGGTCTCCCCGCCCTGCACCCGCGCGACGATGCCGCCCTCCTGGTCGACCCCGATCAGCACCGGCCACCCCCGGCGTACGCCGGACTGAAGGGCGGCGTTGGACGCGCGGAGCTGGCGCAGCGAGGAGATGTTGTCGGCGAACACGATCACGCCGCCGAGGTGGAGGTCGTTGACCATCCGCACCGGCGCCGTCGTACCTCGATAGCTGGCGACGATCACCTGGCCGGCCAGGTCGGGCAGCGAGAGCGCGCGGACCCGTCTGGTGGCCTCGTCGAGCTCGGCGCGGGTCGGGCCCCAGCCGGTGGTGAGGCCGAGCTCGGCGGAGGGATGGGTGGACCGACCGGACGTCGTCGGGAGGCTCGGCCCGCCCGGTCCGCTGTCGCTCGGCGACGGGCTCGCGGAGGTGGGGCTGGTCTGCGGGGTGGACGGCGTCGCGGACGGGGCGGTCGGCGTGGGCGAGGCCGTCGCCCCGCTCGACGCCGACGTCACGGTCGGGCTCGGGCTGGGCTCCTGGGCGCGCTCGCCGGCGTCGCCGCAGCCGGCCAACACCAACAGCGCGCAGCACATGGCGGCGCTCCCAAATCGCCTCATGCCCCTATCCAACCAGCCGGCCCCGACACTGCCCAGCCAGCGCGGCGCGCCGCGGTCGGTCAGAGGGCGGTTGCCGGGGTCGGCTGCCGCGCGGGCAGGTCAGCGACCGCGCGCCAGCTGCCAGGTGAACGCGGCAGCGGCCAGGGCGCCGGCGGCGGTGCGGACGTGGTTCCAGGGCAGCCACGAGGACAGGAAGTGCCGCCAGACCGCCACCGAGTCGGCCGCCGTCGGGTCCAGCGGCACCAGCTGGTTGTTGAGCGGAATGTTGGCCGCGGCGGTCACCCCGATCACGCCCACCAGGTAGAGCGCACTGCCCACGAACACCGGGACCGTCGGCCGGGCCACCATCGCGGCCACGCAGAGTCCGACGGTACCGAGGAAGAGGATCATGAACGGCGCCCGCGGCGCCGACTCGTTGATGCCCTGCATCGCGGCCAGGCCGGCGCTGTCGGAAGCCCGGCGCAGTCCGTCCATGACGAAGGTCGAGAACGCGTAGAACACCCCCGCGTTGAGCCCGCAGCCGAGGGCGGCGAGGCCGACGGCGATGGTGCGGACGTTGTCGCTGGTGGTGTTCTCGCCGAGGGCGAGGACGGTCTGGGTGCTCATGCTCTGCTCCTGGAAGGTCGGCTGGGAGTACGTCGCCTGGGGCTTGCTCATGACTCTCAGTCAACCGCTGATCGATGCGACGGAACATGGCTTGTGGTTGCAGTTGCATACGCGTGCGTCTAATTTGAGGGCATGGATGCCATCTCCGGCCTGCTCTCGGGGCCGCGCGCCCGTGAGGCGTTCGTGCTGCGCTGCGAGCTCGACGGCGCCTGGGCGCTGCGGGTGCAGGACGAGGCGCCGCTGGCGCTGATGGCCGTGCTGCGCGGGTCGGCGTACGTGACCGCGACGGGAGCAGAGCCCGTACACCTCGGACCCGGGGACGTGGCACTGGCGCGCGGCCCCGCGCCGTACGACGTGGCGAGTACGCCGGGGCTCCAGCCGTCGGTCGTCATCCACCCCGGCCAGCGGTGTACGACGCTCGACGGCACCGACCTGCGCGACGTCTTCCACCGCGGCGTCCGCACCTGGGGCACCACGGAGTCGGGCTCCACGTCGATCCTGGTCGGCACCTACACGCGGGCCGGCGAGGTCGGCCGGCGTACTCTCGCGGCCCTGCCCGAGCTGCTCGTCCTCGACTCCGCCGACTGGCACAGTCCGCTGCTCGACCATCTCGCCGACGAGCTCGCCAGCGACGAGCCCGGCCAGTCCGCCGTACTCGACCGACTGCTCGACCTGCTGGTGATCGGGGTGCTGCGGGCGTGGTTCGCGCGCGCCGAGGCGCCGCCCGGCTGGTACGCCGCCCGCGGCGACCGCGTCGTGGGCGCCGCCCTGCGGCTGATCCACGACGACGTCGCCCGGCCGTGGAGCCTGGCCGCGCTGGCCTCGGCGGCGAGCGTCTCCCGAGCCACCCTGGCCCGCCGGTTCGCCGACCTGGTCGGGCAGACCCCGATGGCCTACCTCACCGAATGGCGGCTCGCCCTGGCCGCCGACCTGCTCGCCGACCCCGACCTGACCCTCGCCGAGGTGGCCCGCAGGGTCGGCTACGCGACGCCGTTCGCGCTCTCGGCCGCCTTCAAACGTCAGTACGGCGTCTCGCCGAGGCAGCATCGGCTGGAGCAGGCCACCGCCTGACGTCGGCACTACTCTGATCCTGTGCCGTCACCGTCCCGTCCCACGTGGCGGCTCGTCGTACTCCTGTTGGTCGGCGTCGTCGCTGCCGGGGTGGTCTGGGCGGCCTGGGGACCGGTCCACCGGCTGATCGACCCGGAGCCCGCGGCCGAGGCGTCCCTGGACTGCATGCCGGTGCCGCCGCTCGACACGGTCGCCGAAGCAAACCGGCTGATCCGCACCTACCGAAGCCAGCCCGGTTTCGTCGGCGGAGATGTCGGCGCCGACCTGACGCTGTCGGACGGGCGACGGATGTGGGTCTTCGGCGACACCTTGCGCGACCAGACGTTCGACGGGCCGCAGATCGTGCGCAACTCGATGCTGATCTTCGAGGACGACTGCGCCGGCGTCGTACTCCCGGCGGACGGGGGCGCGCTGATCCCGGACCGGGTCGACGGGGTCGGCTACTGGCCGATGTCGCTGGGCAAGGTCGCCCGCAACGACGCGGACCTGGTCGGCGTCGGCGTACAGCGGGTCCGGGCGACCGGTGCCGGGACGCTGAGCTTCCAGATCCTCGGCCCGGGGATCGCGGTGTTCCGGGTCCTGCCCGGAGAGACGCCCGAGCTGCTGGCGGTCCACGACCTCGGGCCGGACACCGTCGACCGGACCAGGCCGATGTGGGGCGCCGCTGCGGCCGTGGTCGGCGACCTGGTCTACCTCTACGGGACCGCGCATCCCG
>DASXRJ010000367.1:0-4625 GCA_036506675.1 Nocardioides sp.
CGGCGAGCTCTACCTCGGCGAGCTCAATCCCCGGATCAGCGGGATCAGCTCGATGACGAACGTGACCGCCGGCGCCTACGCCGACCTGCCGCTGTTCCTCTTCCACCTGCTGGAGTACCTCGACCTGGAGTACGACGTCGACGTCGACGAGATCAACGAGCGGTGGTCGCGCGAGGCGACGGTGGACGTCTGGAGCCAGATCATCATCAAGGAGATCGAGGACGAGGTGGAGCTGATCACCCAGGCCCCGCGCACCGGCATCTACCAGCTCGGCGACGACGGGGCGGTCAGCTTCCGCCGGTGGGCGAACGACTGGCACGGCATCGTCAGCGAGTCCGAGGCCTTCTACCTGCGCATTCACGGCCCGGGGGACTATCGCTACCCGGGCGCGGACCTCGGCGCGCTGGTGGCCCGCGGCCGCCTGCAGACCGACGACAACCGGCTCGAGGAGCGCTGCCGGCAGTGGATCAGGGGGATCCGGGGCCAGTTCGCGGGCACGCCGCTCGCCCCGCACGAGCCCCCGCCGGTCGGCCCGCTCGCATTCAAGATGGCTTAGCACCACTAGACCGCTCGACGACGGGAGGGGATCCGTGAGCACGGAGAGAGCGACCGGGGCGAGCCCGGCGAGCAAGGCGCCCGCGCACCCCCTAGACCCGCTGACCGCCGACGAGTTCCGCCAGGTCACCGCGGTGCTGCGCCGCGAGCGTGGCGTCGACGAGCGCTGGCGGATCGCGTCCATCGAGCTGAAGGAGCCGGCCAAGGACGCGCTGCGCGCCTTCGAGAGCGGGGACGCCACCGTGCCGCGCGAGGCGCGGGCGGTCTGCTGGAACCGCGAGGACGGCCAGGCGTACCGCGCGGTGCTCTCGCTGACCGAGGACGCGCTCAGCCGGTGGGAGCACCTGCCCGGCCTGCACCCGAACATGACCGTCGACGAGTGGCTCGAGTGCGACGCGATGCTGCGCGCCGACCCGCAGGTCGTCGCCGCGCTCGCCCGGCGCGGCATCACCGACCTCGACCGGGTGCTCATCGACGTCTGGGCGTACGGGGCCGCGCTGGTGCCCGAGCGGTACCGCGGCCAGCGGATCGCCTGGGGCGACGTGTGGTGGCGCGCCAGCGAGCGGGGCAGCCCGTACGCCCATCCGGTCGGCGGGCTGCATCCGATCGTCGATCTCAACCGCATGGCGCTGCTGGAGATCGAGGACAGCTTCGAGGGGCAGCCGCTCCCGGAGCCGCCGAAGGTGATGGGGGAGTACCTGCCGGAGCTGATCCCGATGCCGCTGCGGGAGGTGAAGCCGCTCGACATCAGCCAACCCGAGGGCGTCTCGTTCACCCTCGACGGCACCCTGCTCTCCTGGCAGAACTGGCAGCTACGGCTGGGTTTCAACCACCGGGAGGGCCTGGTGCTGCACACCGTCGGGTTCTCCGACGCCGGCCGGCTCCGGCCGGTCGCCCACCGCCTCTCGTTCGCGGAGATGGTGGTGCCGTACCGCGACCCCACCCCCGACCACTACCGCCGGACCGCCTTCGACATCGGCGAGTGGGGCCTCGGCTTCATGACCACCTCGCTGGAGCTGGGCTGCGACTGCCTCGGCGAGATCACCTACCTCGACGCGGTGATCCACGACTCGCGGGGCGAGCCGCACACGATCACGAACGCCATCTGCATCCACGAGGAGGACAACGCCGTCCTGTGGAAGCACGTCGACCACGTCTTCGGCGCCGAGGTGCGGCGGGCGCGCCGGCTGGTGATCTCCTTCCACGTGACGGTCGCGAACTACGAGTACCTCGTCTACTGGCGCTTCTACCAGGACGGCAACATCGAGTGCGAGGTGCGCGCCACCGGGATCATGGTCACCTCGCACTTCCCGGACGGCCAGCAGCCGCCGTACGGCACGCTCGTCGACGAGCGCACCTACGCGCCATTCCATCAGCACTTCATCGTCGCCCGTCTCGACCTCGACATCGACGGGCCGGCGAACACGGTGTACGCGCTGGATTCCGAGGCGGTGCCGGTCTCCCCGGCGAATCCGCACGGGCTCGGGCTCGTGGTCCGCAGCACGCCGCTCCGCACCGAGGCCGACGGCAAGCAGGACTACGACTGGCAGACCCAGCGAGGGTGGAAGGTCGTCAACGAGAGCGTCCCGAACTCGCTCGGTACCCCCGTCGGGTACAAGCTGGTGCCGACCGGGTGCTTCCCGCCGCTGCTGGACCGGTCGTCCCCGGTGTTCAAGCGGGCCGAGGCGATCGGGCACACGCTCTGGGTCACGCCGTACCGGGAGGACGAGCGGTGGCCCTGCGGCGAGTTCCCGAACCTCAGCGAGCGGGACGCCGGGCTGCCGGCCTGGACCGCGGCGAACCGCTCCATCGAGGACACCGACGTGGTGCTCTGGTACGTCTTCGGCATCCACCACGTCACCCGGCCGGAGGACTGGCCGGTCATGCCGGTCGATGCCGTCTCGTTCTGGCTCAAGCCGTTCGGCTTCTTCGACCGTAACCCGGCGCTCGACGTCCCACCCAGCCAGAGTGCATGCCACGAGGACACGCACTGAGGTCATGCCGGCCCCCCTTCCCGAGGAGATTCCGATGGCAGACCAGGTTTTGCGCAACTTCATCGACGGCAGGTCCGTCGACACGCGCGACGGGCGGACCGCGCCCGTCATCGATCCGAGCACGGGGGAGGTGTTCGCGGAGGCGCCACTCTCCGGCGACGTCGACGTCGACGCCGCCCTGCAGGCGGCGGCCAGGGCGTTCGAGACCTGGCGGGACACCACGCCCAGCGAGCGGCAGCACGCGCTGCTCAAGATCGCCGACGCGATGGAGGCCAGGGCGGACGAGCTCGTCGCGGCCGAGAGCCAGAACACCGGCAAGCCGCTCGGGCTCACCAAGTCCGAGGAGATTCCGCCGATGGTCGACCAGGTCCGGTTCTTCGCCGGCGCCGCCCGACTCCTGGAGGGCAAGGCCGCCGGGGAGTACATGGCCGATCACACCTCGATGATCCGCCGCGAGCCCGTCGGGGTCTGCGCGCAGGTCGCGCCGTGGAACTACCCGATGATGATGGCGGTCTGGAAGTTCGCGCCGGCCCTCGCGGCCGGCAACACCGTGGTGCTCAAGCCGTCCGACACCACCCCGGTGACCGCCCTGCTGCTCGCCGAGCTGGCGGCCGAGTTCCTGCCGCCGGGCGTCTTCAACGTCGTCTGCGGCGACCGGGACACCGGGCGCGCGCTGGTCCGCCACCCGGTCCCGCAGATGGTGTCGATCACCGGCTCCACCCGGGCCGGGGTGGAGGTCGCCCGCGCGGCCGCCGAGGACGTCAAGCGGGTGCACCTGGAGCTCGGCGGCAAGGCCCCGGTGGTCGTGTTCGACGACGCCGACGTGGCGAAGGCCGCCGACGGGATCGCCACGGCCGGCTACTTCAACGCCGGCCAGGACTGCACGTCCGCGACCCGGGTGCTGGCCGGGCCCCGGATCCACGAGGACTTCGTCGCGGCCCTCACCGACGTGGCCAAGAACACCGTGGTCGGCCCGCCGGACAAGGAGGACGCGCTCTACGGCCCGCTCAACAACATCAACCAGCTGCGCTGGGTCAGCGGGATCGTCGAGCGGGCGCCCGACCACGCGAGCATCGCCACCGGCGGCGGCCGGATCGGCGAGAGCGGCTACTTCTACGCGCCGACCGTCGTGTCGGGCCTGCGGCAGGACGACGAGCTGGTGCAGTCCGAGATCTTCGGCCCCGTGATCACGGTGCAGCGGTTCACCGACGAGGACGAGGCGCTGCGCTGGGCCAACGGGGTCGAGTTCGGGCTCGCGTCGTCGGTCTGGACCCGGGACCACGGCCGCGCCATGCGGATGGCCAAGCGCCTGGACTTCGGCTGCGTCTGGATCAACGCGCACATCCCGCTGGTCGCCGAGATGCCGCACGGCGGCTTCAAGCACTCCGGATACGGCAAGGACCTGTCGATGTACGGGCTGGAGGACTACACCCGCATCAAGCACGTGATGAGCTACATCGGCGAGTGACTCACCGCGCCGAGCGCGACGCTGTGCTGGCCGCTGGTGAACCCGTGGATCGAGTGCGGCCAGGACGACCCCGGCCACCGGTACTCGATCGTCAGGTCGGCGGGCCGGTAGACGGCCGTGTACAGGGTGCCGAAGCCGAGCTCGTACGTGGTGGAGTAGAGCGGCGGTGCGAGGAACGCGGCCACCAGCCCGTCCAGGTCGATGGCGTTGGCGAGCAGGCCGGCCAGCACCGCGTGGCGCTCCAGGCTGTGCGTGGCGTGCGCCTGCTCGGGCCAGTCCAGGTGCTCCTGGTGGTTGGTGGCGAACGGCTGGCTGGAGAAGCCCGGCTCGCGGTCCGGGCCGAGGTACGCGGTGAAGTGCTCGCCCGCGCGGTCGACCACGGTGACGTTGTACGCCATGTGGATCGGCAGCCGCGCCAGGGTCCGGCGCGCCTCCGCCGCGGTGTCGCAGGTCTCGAGCACGTAGCGGAGCACCAGCGGGATGCCGAAGCCGACCCCGACCGTGCGCCGCCCCCCGAAGGCCAGCGACGCGGCCAGCCCGGCGTCGTTCATCCCGTCGATCAACCCCCAGAGGCAGTCGCTCATGCCGACCACGCGCCGCCCGGTGAA
>DASXRJ010000368.1:0-5614 GCA_036506675.1 Nocardioides sp.
ATGCGCGGGTCGCTGACGTCCGGCTCCGGCCGCTGGTCCGCTGCCGTGGCCTGGAGCTGGTCGCGGATCAACGAGAACTCGCGGTCGGCCAGCTCTAGCAGTCCCGCGGCCAGGGTGAACCTCCGGTCGAGCTCCGGCACATGCTCCTCGGGAATCGTCCCCTTGTACCGGATCGCGTGCTCGAACTCCGCCCAGGCGTGCTGCAGCACGGTGCGGACCTGGACCTGGGCGCGCCGCCCGCGAAGCGCTTCGTACGCCGCCGGCGCGCTCCGGGCCGGGTCCGGCGCGCCGAGCGTCACCAGGAGATGTCGGCTCGCGTAGCCGAAACGGCCCTCGCTCGCCGTCTCCTGACCCATGTCTCGGTCGTCGAGAACGTTGAGCTGGTCGCCGAGCAGGTCCGCGACGGCCGAGACGTCACTGCGCAGGTAGGTGATGACCCGGACTCCGATCTGGTCGGTGATGTCGTCGAGCGGATGGGCGTACAGCGGTCTGCCGGAGGCGCGACGATCGGCCTTGGCCGCGAACGACGCCACGCTCTTGGCCCGTCCGGTGACGCTGAGGTAGTTGATGCCCGCGTCGTCCAGGAGCGTGGTGACCATGAGGACGAACCGGTCGGTCGCCTCGCGGAGCTCGGGCTGCATGGCGGCGTACGTCTGGACCGCTCGGCGTACCGGGTCCTTGTCGGCCACGGCCGGCTCGACGGCATCCTCGACGATCCGTAGCGGTCGCGGTGACGGCTCGAGCCCGTCGGGGAGCGTCGGCGTGATGATGTAGCCGGTGTGGAAGTCGCCGTAGGTGGTGGTCAGGTCGGGACGACGCACGGCGAACAGCGCGACGTACGCGCACACCACCGCGTCGACCTGGTCCTCGACCCGGCGCAGCTCGCTCTTCCGGGTTGCCGACTCGACCCGATGCAGGAGCTCCTTCCAGGGCCCGTGGTCGTCGACGTACAGGGGAACCGGCGCGTCCCGGAGCCCCGCCAGGAGGCCCATGAGCCGCAGCAGCTCGGACCGGAGCTGCTCCAGCGGTCGGCCGCTGCGGTGCTTGTACTTCAGGGTTCGCCCGAGTCGGAACAGCGCCACCGTCGCCGGATGCGGATACACCTCGATCGCTCGCCGCCGCGCGGTGGACGCCGGGTCCATGTCGAGGCCGAGCGTGGCGGACAGCCGGGCACCTCGGGGGGTGTCCGCGAACTCGCGCTTGCCGGTGTTGGAGGGGTGAGCGCCCGCGTCGAAGCGTGCGAAGTCGCGGTTGAGCGCGGCCTCGCACGGCCGGTTGCCGGTGGCGTTGACGACCACCAGCGGTGCGTCGATGGCGACCAGACAGTCGCCCTCGACGTACGGCGTCAGCGCGGCCACGATGGCCCCGTCGTCCTTCGCGGCGGACACGTGGACCAGGCGTCCGCCGGCATCCAGCACCGCTACGCCGGTGTTCCCCTTCTCGCCCCACGCGAGGTCGACCCCGACGAAGTACATGTGTGTCATGCTGCCAGGGCGGGGCTCCGTGACCCGGGCGCCACGACGCGCCGACGGTCACCAGGTCGTCAGCGCGGCATGGATGTAGGGCCGCAGGGCCTCCTGCTTCACCTTGCTCCGAGCGGTGTTCACGGTGTTGATCTCGGTCGACGAGCTGATCGAGATCTGGTCCACGAACTCCCCGAGGACGTAGTACCGAGGCGCGATCGTCCCGCCGGACTTGTACGGCACCGAGGCCAGCCAGATGTCGTCGTGCGACTCGAGACGGGGGTACGAACCGCCGTACGCGTAGTCGCCGCCCTTGGCCAGGAACGTCATGGCGTTGCAGAAGTTGGTGGCGATGGTCGACGACTTGCCGAGAGCCGTTGCCTCCTGGTTCACGACGGGACAGATCAGGTCGCGGAAGCCCGAGTAGTTGGTGTCGTTGAGCATCCGGCTCCGGAACTGCGTCTTCCACGTGCTGTTCGTCGTGACGGTGCCGTTCTGGAACGCCTCGTACACCTTGCCGAGGTCGGTCAGGGTGGTCCGGTTGTACGTCGTCGAAGTGGGGCAGCCGATGTTGTGGTTGATCGCCGTCGACGTCAGCCCCAGCGACGACGCGTAGCTCAACATCGAGGCCTTGGTGTACTTCTCGAGGATGCCGCGCGTCATCCGGTTGTCGGAGACCTGCATCATCTTCGTGTCGGCGTTCTTGAGGTCTGTCGTGGCCGTGCTCGCGTAGTCGTCCGGGCAGATCCCGACGTTCGTCGGGTCGGCGGGGTTGTAGTGGTAGGTGATCACGTTGCCGTCGGTGGCGTTCGAGAGCGCCTCCTCGTGGATCGACTTGGCGTGATAGAGCACCTTCAACGCGCTGGCCGGCTCGTACTGCTTGCTCTGCTGCAGGCCGGCCAACGTGGGGCCGCCGACCTGCTTGAGGTAGAAGCCGTAGACGCCCGAGTCGACCTTGGGGCCGATGATGTTCCACAGCTTGTTCGACGCCGCGTCGAGGTTGCTCGTCATCACGACGGCGTAGTACCTCGTGCCGCTGACGATGTACGACGTCGCGTCGATGATCCGCTCACCCAGCTGGAGCGCCGTGTTGACGGCCGTCGTCGGGCTCTTGCCGTAGTACCAGTACCACCGCGTGCCGGAGTACTTGTACATCACCGCGTTGTAGGTGCCGTTGCTGTTGCGGCTCAGGTCGACCAGCCGCGCGTTGTTCGTACTCAGCTGTGAGCTGATCGAGGACGTCGTCGCGCCGACGTACCACCACCAGCTGGTCGCGTTGGTGCCGGTGTTGTTGACCATGATGCCGAGGTAGCCCCCGCCCGGGTACGGCGTCACGTGGATCATCCGAGCGCTGTGCGCCGACAGCTGGCTGGACAGGTACGACGTCGACCCGTGGTACCACCACCACGACTTCGCGTTCGTGCCGGTGTTCTGGACCATGACCACCGCGTAGCGGATCCCGGCAGAGGTCGAGTACGCCTGCGCGCTGATCAGCCTGGCGTTGTTGGTGGACAGGCGCGAGCTGACCTGGCTCTGCGTCAACCCGTAGTACCACCACCAGCCGCTCGCGTATGAGCCGGAGTTCTTCACCATGACGACGGTGAACGTCGGCGTGCTCGGGTTGTCCACCTGGATCTCGGTGAGGCGCGCCCCGTTGGCGCTCAGGTGGGAGTTCACCGACGCGGCGGTGATGCCGGTGTAGGTCCACCACGAGGTCGGTGCCGTCTGCTGCCGGTCGTCGGCGGGTCCGACGGCGGCGTCGGCGGGCGTGATCGCCCGGAGGCCGAGGCCGAAGGTGAGCGCCAGCGCGGCGATGGCTATGAGGAGGTTGCGCGTGCGTCGACGGCGAGCTGCTGTCGGGACGGCGCGGTGGGAGGAGGTGCGCATC
The DNA here is from genome assembly GCA_036506675.1 of Nocardioides sp. Taxonomy (GTDB): domain Bacteria; phylum Actinomycetota; class Actinomycetes; order Propionibacteriales; family Nocardioidaceae; genus Nocardioides. The sequence continues at coordinate 3,352 of DASXRJ010000368.1, forward strand.
GACATGCCTTCCGAGTGTTGTTGGCTCCCCGCGCTCAACGTATAGAGCCACTCCTCCGCGGCAAATGACACAGATTGCCTATTTGTCCCGACGTCCGAGGGCACCGCTCCCGTTATGGCATCAGGACCGACCGGCGCTCGTGGGGGCGCCCGAACAGGTGGTGCAGGGAGTGCGCGCGCTTGAACACCAGATGCGCGTCGTGCTCCCAGGTGATCGCGATGCCGCCGTGCAGCTGGATCGTCTCGCTCGCGACGTGGTCGAGCGCGTCGGTGCAGTACGACGCTGCGGCCGCGGTCAGGGTGTCGGTATCCTCGGGGTCCCCGGCCGCCGTCGCCACGGCGTACGTCGCCACGGCGTACGTCGCCGCCCGGGCCACGCTCCGCGAGGTCTCCACCTGCACGAGCAGGTCGGCCATCCGGTGCTTGAGGGCCTGGAACGAGCCGATCGGCCGGCCGAACTGCTGCCTCTCCTTCGTGTAGGCGACGGTCATCTCCAGCGCCCGCTGGGCGCAGCCCACCTGAAGGCAGGTCACGGCGACCGAACCGGCCAGGTGCGCCCGGCGGAGCGCCGCTGTGGCGTCACCGGAGATCCGGGTCGCCGGGGTCTTGTCGAACGTCAGGGAGGCCAGCCGCAGCGTGGGGTCCATCGCCGGCGTCGGGCGGGCGGTCGCCAGGGCCGGGTCGACCTCGAAGAGCGCCGGCCCGTCGGCCGTCTGGGCCACCACCAGCAGCACGGCCGCCTGGTCCCCGAAGAGAACGTCGTCCACGGTCCCCGAGATCGTGGACCCGTCGCTGGATGCCGATGGCGCGTCGATTGGGGCCCGGGTGCTGGTCGCCTTGGTGATGGCGTCCCAGGCGATCGTGGCGACCTCGCCTGCTGCCAACTGCGGGAGCAGCCGTTGCGCAGCGGCCTCGTCGCCTGACGCGAGCACTGCCTCGGCGGCGAGCACGCTGGCCAGCAGGGGCGAGGGCGCCAGCGAGCGGCCGAGCTCCTCGAGCACGACGCCGGTCTCGAACAGGCCGAACCCGGCGCCGTCGTACACCTCCGGGATCGCGAGCGCGGCGGCGCCGATCTGTTCGCAGAGCGTCCGCCACAGCTCGCGGTCGTAGCCTTCGGGGGACGCCATCGCGGCGCGTACCGCCTGGCTGTCGGCCTTCTTGTCGAGGAGGGACCGCACCGTGGCGGCCAGCCCCTTCTGCTCATGGGTGAGGCCGAGCTCCACGTCAGGCCCCTCGTCCGACCAGCGAGTCGAGCACCCGGCGGCGGTGGTAGGCCGGCGTACCCCACGCCGACACGAGCGCGCGCACCTTGGTGATCCACAGGCTCAGGTCCAGCTCGCGGGTGTAGCCGATCGCGCCGTGCAGCTGCAGCGCTCCTCGGGACGCGAGGTAGGCGGCGTCGCCCGCCGCCACCTTGGCCGCGGAGACGTCGCGTCCGCTGTCGACCGTGTCGAGGCTGAGGGCGGCGCCCAGGACCAGGGGACGGGCGAAGTCGAGCGCGATCCGGACGTCGGCGAGCGTGTGCTTGACCGCCTGGTAGGAGCCGATCTCCCGACCGAACTGACGGCGCTGCTTCACGTAGGCGACCGTGTCGGCGAGGAGTCGTTCTCCGGCGCCGAGCAGCTGGGCGGAGCAGGCGAGGACGGCCGTGTCGAACGCGCGGTCCAGGGTTGCCGCGCCGTCGCCCGTGGTCGCGCCGGTCGGGGTCACCTCGAACAGCCGTCGCGTGACGTCGATCGAGGCCGCCCGGCCTACCGGCGTCGCCAAGACGAGAGCTCCTGCGGCGACGGCGTACACCTGGTCGGCGGCGTCCGCGTCGAGCGCGTAGGGAGTGTGCGGCGGGGCCGCAACGGTGCCTACGGCGCCCTCGGCCAGGGCGGCCAAGGCCTCGCCCTCGAGGGCACGCGGGAGGTAGGCCGCGGACTCGACCCAGGGCCCGGGTACGGCGTGCCGCCCCAGCGCCTCGAAAGCGATCGCGAGCTCGACGCCCCCGGCGCCCAGGCCCCCGGACTCCTCCGGCACGAGGAGAGCGGTCACGCCCTGGTCGGCCAGGCGCTGCCAGAGCTTGAGGCCTGGCGCGGTGTCATCGACCGCCCAGGCACGGGCGACGGCGACCGTTTCGGCCGAGGCCAGCAGCGACTCCAGAGACGCGGCGAACGACTCCTGCTCGGCGGTGTACGCGAACCTCACGACCGGACCTCGCGGAGCTGGAGGGCCATTTTCGCCACTTCGAGGGGCCACTCTTGCCACTTCGGCGTCATCGA
>DASXRJ010000369.1:0-2358 GCA_036506675.1 Nocardioides sp.
CTCTTCCACGGCATCCAGACCGCGATCTACGCCCAGCAGATGGCCGCGCGGGCCCAGCTCGAGCAGATGCGCAGGGCCCTGCCACCGGGCGCCCTGCACGGCGACACGGTCCCGCATCCGGAGAGTACGCCGGAGCACCCCGGCCAGGCCGGCGGGATGTATCTGTAGCGACCGCTCAGTTGTCCTGGTCGGGGTCGACCCGGACGTCCGGCTCGCTGTCGTCGTACAACTGGTCGTAGTCGTCGTCGCGGTAGCCCCGCGCTCGGGTCGCTCGCCACATCGTCCAGCCGAACAGCAGGAACAGCAGGGCACCCACGATCGGCCCGAGTACGCCGCGGCCGCTTGCCTCGGCCGTCACGAGGGGCATCAGCGCGTTCATCGGACCCGGGTGACGCGTCGCAGGAGCAGCAGACCGAGCAGGCCGACGATCACCAGCGCGCCACCGGGCGCCGCCAGCCGGCCGAAGCCGGTCGGCTCGTCGTCGTCCACCCGCTCGAACGTCGCCTCGCTCGGGGGCTCGGGCTCGGTGGCGCCGGGGATGGTGCCGTTGCCGAGCACCTTCACCACCTGTTGCAGCAGGGTCGGCGAGAGCGGCTCGCTGCCGCCGCAGGAGTTGACCTCGACCAGGCCCCCCTGAGCGGTGCCGAAGATCAGGTAGCGGTGGTCGGCGAGCAGGTCGTCGAGCGCGCACTTGTCGACGTTGGTCGGCGACTGGAGGGTGACCGGGTCGGAGACGGTGCCCTTGAAGATCTTCTCGACGTCGACGTCGTACGTCAGGGTCTTCGCGCCCTTCTTCTTGTGTACGGCGGTCACCGTGCCGACGAAGATGGCCGAGGCGTTCTTGATGTGGGTCTCGGTGTTGCTCCGCACGCAGGTGCACGCGTGGGCGGGCATCTGGGTCAGCACCACCCCGGTCAGGGCGAGCAGCAGGGCAGCCAGCATTCGACGCATGCGCAGAGCCTACGGGCAGGTGAGTCCGAACAGGTCGGCGAGGACGGTCGCCACTCCGTCCAGGTCGTGCGCGGGCGCCTCGTGGGTGGCCGCGGCGCGGACCGCGGGGTGCGCGTTGGCCATGGCGTACGACGTGCCGGCCCAATGCAGCATCGGTACGTCGTTCGGCATGTCACCGAAGGCCACCACCTCCTCCGCGGTCACCCCGAGGTCCATGCAGACCCGCTCCAGGGTGCTCGCCTTGGTGACGCCATGAGCGCTGATCTCGACCAGTGCGAAGGTCGAGGACCAGGTGACCGTGACCAGGTCGCCGACGACCTCGTCGACCCGGCGCCAGTAGGTCTCCGGAGCGATCTCCTCGTGAAGGGCGAGCAGCTTGACCACGGTCTGGTCGACGAGTTGTTCCAGCGGCCCGATCGGGATGCCGAGCGCCTCGGGATGGCGGGGCCGGTAGCCCTCCTCGCGGGCGTAGCCGCGGGTGTTCTCCAGCGCGAAGGAGGTGCCGGGGATGTCGGAGCGCAGCCGGTCGGCCACCAGCAGGGCGGTCTCCGGCTCGATGGTCAGCGCCCGGGCGACCTGGTGCGTCGCGACGTCGTACACGATGCCGCCGTTGCTGCAGATCGCCAGGCCGTGGCCGCCGACCGCGTCCCACAGGTCCTCCAGCCAGCGGAACGGCCGGCCGGTCACGAACACCACGGGTACGCCGCGCTCGTCCAGCTCGTCGAGCACCTCCCGGGTCCGGACCGTGACCCGGCCGTCGCGGTCGAGGAGGGTGCCGTCGAGATCGGTGGCGACCAGGCGGGGCCGCACCGGCTTCGCCCCCTCATCGCTCACACGGCGACCCTAACCCGGCGACCGGGTCTCTAGAATGCCGGGCATGCTCGCCCTGCCGCACCGAGGCCTCGTGCTGCTGTCGACGCCGAAGTGCGGGTCGACGGCGCTCGAGGAGGCGCTGTCGCGGCACGCGCTGGTGGTCTTCCGAGGGTCGCCGGCGTACAAGCACCTCAAGGTCCAGGACTTCGACGACCTGGTCGCGCCGACCCTCGCGGCGCTGGGTCACCCGCGATCGTCGTACGAGGTGGTCTGCCTGTTCCGGGAGCCGCTGGACTGGCTGGCCAGCTGGTGGCGCTACCGGGCCCGCCCCGAGATCAAGCGCAACCGCGAGCTCGCCCGGAACTTCACCGGCGAGCAGAGCTTCGAGGAGTTCGGCCGCACCCTGCTGGCCGGTCCGGTGCACGGCATCCACGACCAGGCTCGGGTCGCCACCCGAAGGGACGACCGGGCCCTCGGCGTCGACCGGATCTTCCGCTACGAGGACCGCGAGGTCTGGCAGGACTGGATCTCCGCCCGGCTCCCGGGCGGTCTCGAGCTGCCCCAGGCCAACGTGTCGGTACGACGCGAGGCCGG
>DASXRJ010000370.1:0-5113 GCA_036506675.1 Nocardioides sp.
GCTGACCGCGGCGGTGGCTCGGATCGGCGCCCACGAGTGGCCGGTCCGGCTGACGCCGACGATGCGCACCCTGCTCGCCGCGATCGGAGAGCTGGCCGGCACCGAGGCGACCCCCGAGAACGCCGAGTCGCTCATCGAGGAGTTCGGCGACGCGACCCGGATGCTCGGCGCGGTCATCCGCAACACCGTCAACCCGACGATGCTCAACGCCGGCTACAAGGTCAACGTGGTGCCGACCGAGGCCACGGCGTACGTCGACGGGCGGTTCCTGCCCGGCTTCGAGGACGAGTTCTTCGCGACGATGGCGGAGCTGACCGGCGAGGGGATCGACGTCTCCTACGTCTCGCGCCAGGACCCTTGGGAGACGCCGTACGACGGTCCGCTCGTCGACACGATGACCCGCTCGATCCTGGCCGAGGACCCGGACGCGATCGTGGCGCCGTTCCTCATGAGCGGCGGCACCGACGCCAAGCACTTCCGCAAGCTCGGCATGCGCTCCTACGGCTTCACGCCGCTCCGGCTGCCCGGCGACCTCGACTTCACGGCGCTCTTCCACGGCGTCGACGAGCGGGTGCCGGTCGACGCGCTTGAGTTCGGGGCCCGGGTCTTCGACCGGTTCCTCGCCGAGGCCTGAGCGGCTCGGCTGACGACCCGCAGGCGCGGGTCAGGGGCGCAGGAGATGCGTGGTCAGCCACGCCTCCGGGTCGACCGGCTCGCCGCCCCCGGGGTGCACCTCGAGGTGCAGATGCGGGCCGGTGACGTTGCCGGTCGCGCCGACGTACCCGAGCAGGTCGCCGGCTTCGAGCCGGGTGCCGACCTGGGCGACGAAGCTGTCCTGGTGGCAGAACCACAGCTCGGTGCCGTCGTCGAGTCGGAGGATCGTGCGGTTGCCGTAGGCCCCGTCGTACGCCGTCTCGACGACGACTCCCGGAGCGATGGCGTGGATGGGCGTACCCGTTGAGGTCGCGAAGTCGAGGCCGGTGTGCACGGTCGACCAGAGGCCGCTCACGTCGCCGAAGCGGCCGGTGAGGTGGTAGCCCTCCACCGGCAGGGTCCACGACGACGGGCGGCGGTGGAACCTGGTGCCCGGTTCGACCTGGTAGGCGTTCCAGACCAGCGCGGACGGCGCCGTTGCGTCGGCCGTGAGTGCGTGTGCCTGGGCCGGGCCCAGGCTCGCGGCCAGGCCGGCGGTGAGGGTGGTCAGGAGGGCCGGGACGGTGAGCCGGCGGGCGGTGCTGAGGGTCGATCTGGTGGTGGTGCCGATGGTGGTGCGGTGGGTGGTGCTGAGCGTCGAGTTCGACATGGTGGAGCTCCCTTCCGCGCCTGCCGAAACTGCTAACTCGTGCTAGCAGGCGCTTGCAGGAGTGGGCCATTTGGGCGCGCGGGAACTCAAATCCAGCGAAAGGGTGCGGTGACCTGGCTCACCGGCGCGGCCGGCGGCGCACGCTCAGGAGGGCCGCTCGGTGCGGCCAAGGTCACATCGGGGAGAAAGAGGCCAAAAGGGGTCAGAGGACCAGGCTCGGGTCCGGACGCAGCTGACGGATGATCTTGCGTCGGAGCACGACGCGGCGGGTGCCGTCGGGCGTGATCCGGACCCGGTCGAGCTCCCAGCCGCCGTGCTCCGCACGGTCGACCAGCATCCGGGTGACGACATTGCGGGAGAAGTCGCGGGGGAGGGTGATGCGCGCGAACTCCCACTCCACTGCCGGCCCTGGGGGGCGACGGTTGGCACGGCTCATGTCAGTCTCCCGATACGTCGTCGAGTGCGTCTACGATCTCATCCGGAAGGCTCAGCTCCTCGACGGCGAGGGCCGAGCGCAGCTGCTTGGCGGTCCGGGCGCCCACGATCGGCGCGGTCACGCCGTACCGGTCGCGGACCCAGACCAGCGACACCTCGAGCGGGGTCCAGCCGAGGCCGTCCGCGGCCCGGGCCACCGCCTCGACGATCCGCGCCCCGCGGTCGCCGAGGTAGGGAGCGACGAAGCCAGCGAAGTGCGCCGACGCGGCGCGCGAGTCCACCGGGGTGCCGGTGCGGTACTTGCCGGTGAGTACGCCGCGTCCCAACGGCGACCACGGGAGTACGCCGAGTCCCAGCGCCAGCGCCGCCGGGACCACCTCGTGCTCGACCCCACGGTTGAGCAGCGAGTACTCCACCTGGGTCGAGGCCAGCGTCGCCCTCCCGGGTACGGCGCGCTGCCAGGTCGCCGCCTGGGCGGACTGCCAGCCGGTGTAGTTGGAGACCCCGACGTACGACGCGCGTCCGGAGCTCACCGCGAGGTCGAGCGCGGTCAGCGTCTCCTCGAGCGGGGTGTCGTCGTCCCAGGTGTGCACCTGCCACAGGTCGACGTGGTCGGTGCCGAGCCGGCGCAGGGACTGGTCGAGCGAGGTCAGCAGGCTGCCGCGCGACACGTTGGTCTCGCGAGTTCCGCCGCGGCGGGTGATGCCGGCCTTGGTCGCGAGCACCATCTCCTCGCGACTGATCACGTCGCCGAGCAGGCTGCCGATCAGCTCCTCCGACGACCCGTCGCCGTACCCGGCCGCGGTGTCGAGCAGGGTCCCGCCGGCCTCGGCGAAGGCGATCAGCTGCTCGCGGGCCTCGTGCTCGTCGGTGTCGCGTCCCCAGGTGAGCGTGCCGAGGCCGAGCCGGGACACCTTGAGCCCCGTCGCGCCCACGATCCGTTGCTGCATGCGCAAAACCTAACGGGGGCGTCCAGTCACCTGGCCCCAACTCGCCGATTGTGAGCAGTCTCGTAGGGTGTCCCGAGCCCCTTGTCGTCCGCGCTGAAAGCCCCTCGATGAACTATCTGGAAGCAGTCGTCCTCGGGATCGTGGAGGGGCTCACCGAGTTCCTGCCGGTCTCCAGCACCGGCCACCTGACCATCGCCGAGAAGATCCTGGGTCTGCCCATCGACGACGACGCGGTCACGGCGTACACGGCGGTGATCCAGATGGGCGCGATCGCCGCCGTACTCGTCTACTTCTTCTCCGACATCGTGCAGATCGCGAAGGCGTGGTTCGCCGGCCTGGTGAAGCCGGAGTACCGCGGCACCTTCGACCACCGGATGGGCTGGTACGTCATCATCGGCTCCCTCCCCATCGGGCTGGTCGGCTTCCTCGCCAAGGACGTCATCGCCGGGCCGCTGCGGTCGCTGTGGTGGGTGGCGGGCGCGCTCGTCGTCTGGAGCGCGGTGATGTGGTACGCCGAGCGCACGGCCGCTCAGGACCGCGAGGAGCGGCAGCTGACCCTCACCGACGCACTGGTCGTCGGCGCGGTCCAGTGCATCGCCCTGGTCCCGGGGGTGTCCCGCTCGGGCGCCACCATCTCCGCCGGCCTGCTGCGCGGCCTCGACCGGGTCACCGCCACCCGGCTGAGCTTCTTCCTGTCGATCCCGGCGCTGACCGCGGCCGGGCTCTACGAGCTCAAGGACGTCGCCGGCAGCGACATCGGCGTCGGGCAGACCCTCGTCGGCACCGCGGTGAGCTTCGTGGTCGCCTACGCGTCGGTGGCGTGGCTGCTGAAGTTCGTTGCCGGGCACCCGATCTCGTGGTTCGTGCCCTACCGGCTGATGCTCGGCGTCGCGCTGATCGTCCTGCTCGCGGCGGGCGCGGTCACCGCCACCTGACCTCGGCCCCTACAACCAGCCGGACTTCTTGAAGTAGAGGTAGAGCGCCAGGGACACGCCGATCATCAGGCCGAGAGCCATCGGATACCCGTAGATCCAGCCCAGCTCGGGCATGTGGTCGAAGTTCATGCCGTAGACACCGGCGATCAGGGTGGGTACGACGACCAGCGCGACGCCTGCGGAGATCTTGCGCATGTCCTCGTTCTGCTGCACCGAGATGCCCGCCATGTAGGCCTCGAAGGCCGTCGACAGCAGGCCGTCGAGGTTGTCGATGGTCTCCGCCACCCGGGTCAGGTGGTCGGCGACGTCGCGGAAGAACGGCGAGGCGTCCTCCTCGATGCCCTCGACCTCTCCGCCGACCAGCCGGCGCAGCGGGTCGCGCAAGGGGAGTACGGCGCGTCGCACCTCGCCGAGCTCGCGCTTGAGCGTGTAGATCCGCGCCGAGTCGTGGGTCCGGGCCGGGGAGAAGATCGACGCCTCGACCTCGTCGACGTCGATCTCGAGCTGCTTGCCGACTTCCTCGTAGGCGTCGACGACGACGTCGCAGACGGCGTACACGACCGCGGACGGGCCGTGGGTGAGGACGTTCTCCTTGCTCTCCAGGTGCAGCCGCGCCGTGTGCAGCTCCGACCCACTCCCGTGGCGCACGGTGACCACGTAGTCGTTGCCGATGAAGAGCGCGATCTCGCCGGTCTCGACGGCGTCCTCCGCGTCGACGTACCAGAGCGTCTTGAGCACCAGGAAGAGGTCGTCGTCGTACCGCTCCAGCTTGGGCCGCTGGTGGGCGGTCAGCGCGTCCTCGACGGCGAGCGGGTGCAGGTCGAAGGCCTTGGCCACCGCACCCATCTCGTCGGGGTCCGGCTCGTGCAGCCCGATCCACACGAAGTCGCCGTCGCCGGTGAGCCCGCTCCGCACCGCGGCCAGGTCCGACGGCGCGCAGTCCATGGGCACCCGGATGCCCTTGCGGTAGACGGCGTTGTCGATGATCACGAGGCCGAGGGTAACGCCGTTACCCTTCCAAGCATGGCAATCGTGATCCTGGTCCGACACGGGCGGACCACCGCGAACGCGTCCGGACTGCTCGCCGGGCGGCAGGCCGGCGTACTCCTCGACGAGACCGGACAGGTCCAGGCCAAGGAGGCCGGGGAGCGGCTCGCCACGGTGCCACTGGCGGCGGTGGTCACCAGCCCGCTCGAGCGGTGCGTGCAGACCGCGGCCGCGATCGCCTCCGTCAACGTCTCGGCCGACGTGTCCGGGCTCGAGCCGCAGACCGACGACGCGCTGGTCGAGTGCGACTACGGCGACTGGCAGGGGCGTGAGATCAAGGCGCTGGCCAAGGAGAAGCTCTGGAAGGTCGTCCAGGCCCAGCCCTCGGCCGTGGAGTTCCCCGGCGGCGAGACGATGCCCCAGATGCAGGCCCGCGCCGCGACCGCCGTACGCCGTCACGACGCGCGCGTCGAGGCCGAGCACGGCGCCCACGCGGTCTGGGT
>DASXRJ010000371.1:0-6518 GCA_036506675.1 Nocardioides sp.
TTCGTCCAGGGGGTTCGCGGCGCGGCCCACCGACCGCGCGGCCGCCGTACGCCGGTAGATTTGCCGCCGTGAGTCTCGACACCGTTGCCGTTGCTGCCGAAGACCCCACCCACGAGCAGCCTTGGGCTGAGCTGGGACTCAAGCCGGACGAGTACGACCGGATCCGCGAGATCCTCGGTCGCCGCCCGACCAGCAGCGAGCTGGCGATGTACAGCGTCATGTGGAGCGAGCACTGCTCCTACAAGTCCTCCAAGGTGCACCTCAAGAAGTTCGGCGACCTTCCCCAGGAGACTCCGCTCGGCAAGACGCTTGCCGGCATCGGTGAGAACGCCGGCGTGATCGACATCGGCCAGGGGTACGCCGTCACGTTCAAGGTCGAGTCGCACAACCACCCGTCGTACGTCGAGCCCTACCAGGGCGCGGCCACCGGCGTGGGCGGCATCGTCCGCGACATCCTCGCGATGGGCGCGCGGCCGGTCGCGGTGATGGACCCGCTCCGATTCGGGCCCCTCGACGAGGCCGACACCCACCGGGTGCTGCCCGGAATCGTGGCGGGCGTGGGCGGCTACGGCAACTGTCTGGGCCTGCCCAACATCGGTGGCGAGGCGGTCTTCGACCCGACGTACCTGGGCAACCCGCTGGTCAACGCGCTGTGCGTCGGCGTGCTCCGGCACGAGGACCTGCACCTCGCCAAGGCGAGCGGCGCCGGCAACCAGGTGATCCTGTACGGCGCCAAGACCGGTGGCGACGGCATCGGCGGGGTCAGCATCCTGGCGTCGGAGACGTTCGAGGACACCGGCCCGGCGAAGCGGCCGAGCGTGCAGGTCGGCGACCCGTTCATGGAGAAGCTGCTCATCGAGTGCACGCTCGAGCTCTTCCAGGCCGGTGTGGTGGCCGGCATCCAGGACCTCGGCGGCGCCGGGCTCTCCTGCGCGACCTCCGAGCTGGCCAGCGCGGGCGACGGCGGTATGCACGTCGAGCTCGACCGGGTGCCGCTGCGCGACTCCACGCTGGCGCCTGAGGAGATCCTGATGAGCGAGTCGCAGGAACGGATGATGGCGGTCGTCGAGCCGGACGACGTCGACGCGTTCCTCGCGATCTGCGCCAAGTGGGACGTCGACGCGACCGTCATCGGCGAGGTCACCGACACCGGCCGGTTGGAGATCGACTGGCACGGCGAGCGGGTGGTCGACGTACCGCCGCGGAGCGTTGCGCACGACGGGCCGACGTACCAGCGGCCGTTCGCGCGGCCGGACTGGCAGGACGAGCTGCAGGCCGACGGGGCGGAGAAGCTCACCCGGCCAGCGACCGGCGACGAGCTGCGCGAGACCCTGCTGCAGCTGGTGGCGAGCCCGAACCTGTGCGACAAGTCGTGGATCACCGACCAGTACGACCGCTACGTGCGCGGCAACACCGTGCTCGCCCAGCCGTCCGACAGCGGGATGATCCGCGTTGACGAGGAGACCAACCTCGGCGTCGCGGTGTCGACCGACTGCAACGGCCGGTTCGCCAAGCTCGACCCCTACACAGGCGCGCAGCTGGCGCTCGCGGAGTCCTACCGCAACGTCGCCACCGGCGGCGCTCGGCCGCTGGCCATCTCCGACTGCCTCAACTTCGGCTCGCCGGAGGACCCGGCGGTGATGTGGCAGTTCGCCGAGGCGTGCCGTGGGCTGAAGGACGCCTGCGTCGAGCTCGGCATCCCGGTCACCGGCGGCAACGTCAGCCTCTACAACCAGACCGGAGAGACCGCGATCCTGCCCACCCCGGTGGTGGCGGTGCTCGGCGTGATCGAGGACGTGACTCGGCGGACGCCGTCGGCGTTCTCCGCCTCGGGCGAGGCGGTCTTCCTGCTCGGCGAGACCCGGGAGGAGCTCTCGGGCTCGGAGTGGGCACACGTCGTACACGGGCATCTGGGTGGGCTCCCGCCGGCCGTCGACCTGACCGCCGAGCGCAGCCTGGCCGAGCTGCTGGCCGAAGGCGTCGGGCTGCTGACCAGCGCGCACGACGTGTCCGACGGCGGCGTCGCGCAGACCCTGGTCGAGGCGGCCCTGCGCAACGGGGTGGGGGCCACGGTGGAGGTGCCGGGCGACGCGTTCCTGGGGTTGTTCGCCGAGTCCGCCGCGCGGGCGGTGGTGACGGTGGCCGAGTCGGACGTCGAGGCGCTGGGTGCGCTGGCCGAGCGGTACGGCGTACCGCTGGCTCGGCTCGGTACCACCGGCGGGGACGCGCTGACGGTGGAGGGGCAGTTCACGGTGGCGCTCGACGACCTGCGCGAGGCCTGGACCGCTACCCTCCCGGCCGCGCTCGCCTGAGCCTGGCGACCGGCGGGCGCGCTGGACGGCCGCCGGGACGGTCGCGGGAACAGTCGCGGCGACAGTCCCGGGACGTCATACGGGGCGAGCCGTAGATGGCTCCGTCCGGATGACGTCCCGAAGCCTTTCCGGTCGGGCGGTCAGTCGGGTGGTCAGTCGGGCAGGAGCGAGATCTTCTGCCAGATCTTGCGGGACATGCCGGTGGTGAGCGTCTCGATCGTGCTGACCGTGTCGAGTACGACGCTGTCCTGCGACTCCTCGGCACACAGCGCCGCCACCTTGCCGACCAGGCTGAGCATCTCGGAGCAGTAGTCGAGGTAGTGCTCCATCTCCCGACGGTCGAGGCCGACGGCCGGGCTGCTCGTAGTCACGATGTACGACGGTCGCACCCGCTCCGGGTCCTTGGTCAGCTGGTGCATGTCGACGATGTGCGCCATCGACCGGAGCCGGTGCAGCAGCGTGAGCGTGTACCCGCGCTCGATCCGGTTGGGCAGCCCCAGCAGGAAGAACACCGCGATCGCCGCGAACACCAGGTCGTTGATCGAGCTCTCGATCAGCGGCAGCCACTCGAAGCTCTGGTCCGGGCCGTCGATGGCGGCGTCGCGGATCGCCAGCGCGAAGGCGACCAGGGTGGCCGCCACGATCACCAGGATCAGCAGCCGCGCGAGCAGCCGGGTCCGGCGTACTCGGGCGCGGGTGTCCGCAGCGCTGTCACGCACCTCGACCGTGAGCAGCTCCAGCTCGCCGGCCAGCCGGGCCAGCCCGCGTCCGGGAAACCTCGCGTGGATGCGTTCGCGCAGCCGCGCGACGGTGTGCTCGACCGAGGTCGCGTCGAGGCGTTGAAAGGGGCGGTCCGCCATGCCGTCACCCTGCCACGTCGTACCGACCCGCAAACCTGGCCGGTTCGGGAGACAGTCGCACCACCACCCGGCAGACTCGACCCCGAGGAGGCCCCGATGACCGAACCGACTCTGGTGCACACCCTCGACGACGTCGACGCATGGTGGCGAGCCGCGAACTATCTTTCCGTCGGCCAGATCTACCTGCTCGACAACCCGCTGCTCGAACGCGACCTGACCCCCGACGACATCAAGCCGCGCCTGCTGGGCCACTGGGGTACGACGCCCGGCCTGAACCTGCTCTACGCCCACCTCAACCGGCTGATCCGGGAGCGCGACGTCGATGCCATCTTCCTGGCCGGTCCCGGCCACGGTGGGCCGGCGGTGGTGGCCAACTCCTACCTGGAGGGCACCTACAGCGAGATCTACCCGGGGGTCGGCCAGGACCGGGACGGCCTGCGCCGGCTGTTTCGCCAGTTCTCCTTCCCCGGCGGCATCCCGAGCCATGCCGCGCCCGAGAACCCGGGCTCGATCCACGAGGGCGGCGAGCTCGGCTACGTCCTCTCCCACGCGTACGGCGCCGCGATGGACAACCCCGACCTGCTGGTCGCGGCGGTGGTCGGCGACGGCGAGTTCGAGACCGGCCCGCTGGCCACCTCCTGGCACGCCAACAAGTTCGTCGACCCGGTGCACGATGGCGCCGTCCTGCCGATCCTGCACCTCAACGGCTACAAGATCGCCAACCCGACGGTCCCGGCTCGGATCCCGCGCGAGGAGCTGGAGAGCCTGCTGCGGGGCTACGGCCACGAGGTGCTGACGGTCGAGGGTGACGAGCCGGGCGACGTACACCGTCAGCTGGCGGGCGCCCTCGACGCGGCGTACGACCTGATCCGGGAGATCCAGACGGACGCCCGCGAGCACGGCGCCACCAGCCGCCGGCCCTGGCCGATGGTGCTGCTGGTGACACCCAAGGGCTGGACCGGCCCCAAGACCGTCGACGGGTTGCCGGTCGAGGGCACCTGGCGCGCTCACCAGGTGCCGCTGGCCAACACCCGCGACGACGACCTGCACCGGCGGATCCTGCGCGAGTGGATGCGGTCCTACCGGCCCGAGGAGCTGTTCGACCTGGACGGCGCCCCGTCCGCCCGGCTGCGCGGCCTGGCACCTAGCGGCAACCGCCGGATGAGCGCCAACCCGCACGCCAACGGCGGCGTACTCCGGGTCCCGCTCGAGCTCCCCGACTTCAAGAAGTACGCCGCCCCGGTGCCCGAGCCCGGCGGCTCGACCCACGAGCCGACCCGGGTGCTCGGCCGGTTCCTCGCCGACGTCATCCGCGACAACCCGAGCACCTTCCGGCTGTTCGGCCCGGACGAGACCGCCTCCAACCGGCTGGACGACGTCTACCGGGTCACCGACAAGGTCTTCGCGGGAGAGATCCGAGACACCGACGAGCACCTGGCCCGGCACGGCCGGGTCGTCGAGATGCTCTCGGAGCACACCTGTCAGGGCTGGCTGGAGGGCTACCTGCTGACCGGCCGGCACGGGCTGTTCTCGTGCTACGAGGCGTTCATCCACATCGTCGACTCGATGGTCAACCAGCACGCGAAGTGGCTCAAGACGACGCGTGGCCTGGAATGGCGCCCGCCGATCTCCTCCCTCAACTACCTGCTCACCTCGCACGTGTGGCGCCAGGACCACAACGGCTTCTCCCACCAGGACCCCGGCTTCATCGACCACGTGGTCAACAAGAAGGCCGAGGTGGTGCGGGTCTACCTGCCGCCGGACACCAACACGCTGCTCTCCACGATGCGGCACTGCCTGGACAGCAAGCACTACGTCAACGTCGTGGTGGCCGGCAAGCAGCCGTCGTACGACTGGCTGGACGCCGACGCGGCCGACGCCCACTGCGCCCGCGGGCTTGGGATCTGGGACTGGGCGTCCCACGACGGCGCCGACCCCGACGTCGTGATCGCCTGCGCCGGCGACGTACCCACGCTGGAGGCGCTCGCCGCGGTCTCGATCCTGCGCGAGCACCTGCCCGACCTGACCGTGCGGTTCGTCAACGTCGTCGACCTGATGCGGTTGCAGGACGACACCGAGCACCCGCACGGGCTCTCGCACCGCGACTTCGACACGGTCTTCACCCAGGACAAGCCGGTGATCTTCGCCTACCACGGCTACCCGTGGCTGATCCACCGGCTGACCTACCGGCGCCACAACCACGCCAACATCCACGTGCGCGGCTACAAGGAGGAGGGGACGACGACCACGCCGTTCGACATGGTGATGATGAACGACCTCGACCGCTTCCACCTGGTCATGGACGTCATCGACCGGGTGCCCCGACTGGGCTCCCGGGCCGCGTCGCTCCGCCAGCTGATGGGGGACACCCGGCTCCGGGCCCGCGCCTGGACCCGCGAGTACGGCGAGGACCTGCCCGAGGTGCGCGACTGGTCGTGGGCGACCTGAACAGCTAGCCGAGCACGCCGCGGACCTGCCTGGCGATGGCGAGCTCCTCGTCGGTCGGCACCACCAGCACCTCGACCCGCGACTCGTCGGCCGAGATCCGCCGCGGCCCGTCGGCGGGCGCGCGGTTCCGCTCCTCATGGAGTACGACGCCCAGCCGCTCGAGCCCCGCCAGCGCGGCCGCGCGCAGCCCCGCGTCGTGCTCGCCGATGCCCGCCGTGAAGGCGATCGCGTCGGCTCCACCGAGGATGGCCAGGTAGCCGCCGAGGTACTTGCGTAGCCGGTGGCAGTAGACGTCGTACGCCGTCCGCGCGGCCGGGTCGCCGGCCTCGACCGCGGCCACCAGGTCGCGGAAGTCGTGGTGGCCGCAGAGCCCGACCAGCCCCGCGTGGTGTTCGAGCAGGTCCTCGAGCTGGTCGACGTCCACGCCGTTGCGCAGCAGGTGGAGCAGCAGGCCGGGGTCGACGTCGCCGCCGCGGCTCCCCATCACCAGGCCCTCGAGCGGCGTCAGCCCCATCGACGTGTCGACGGGGCGGCCACCGCGGATCGCCGAGGCGGAGGCGCCGTTGCCGAGGTGGAGCACGACCTGGTCGAGCTCGCCGAGCGGCCGGCCGAGGAAACGGGCGGCCTCGGCAGCGACGTACTCGTGGGAGATGCCGTGGAAGCCGTAGCGGCGCAGGCCGAGCCGGTCGGAGAGGTCGCGGTCGACGGCGTACGTCGCGGACGCGGCCGGCAGCCCCGCGAAGAACGCCGTATCGAACACCGCCACCTGCGGCAGCTCCGGCCAGGCCCGCCGGGCGGCCCGGATCCCGGCGACCGCGGCGGGGTTGTGCAGCGGCGCCAGCTGGGTGAGCCGCTCGATCTCGGCGAGTACGTCGTCGTCGACCCGCGTCGGCGCCAC
>DASXRJ010000372.1:0-19376 GCA_036506675.1 Nocardioides sp.
GGCCTCATGCACGTCAAGGCCATGCTCGACGCGGACGCCTGACGCCATGCTGCAGTCGGTCCTCGCGGTCGTCGGTCTGACGGTCAGCCCCTTGGTCATCATCACGGTGGCGTGGCTGATCTTCTGCGCCCGAACGCAGCACCGACTGCCAACCGATGATGCAGTCAAGGTGATCGAGGCGGCGGGCAAGTGGTTCCCACTGCGCTTCCGGCCGCCGAACGCCGAGGGGCCGGGCCTCGTCGCCGTGGAGGACCAGCGGCGAGACCGGGCTGCCTGAGCGCAGAGAACGTGCTAGACCGATCAGGTTCCACTCAGCGATCACAACATCACGGTCGAGATCGTCCCCGTCCGCTGGACTCCTGAACCTGGTTTGAACCCTGTATCCATCTGCCCCGAGATGAACACCGAGATCGAAGATCGGTCCGACCGGCCGGTTCCGGTTGCTAGGTTCGCACCATGACCGACACCGCAGCCCTGGCCCGCCGCTTTGTGGAGATCATGGAGGCCCGGGACTGGGACGAGTGGTCGGCGCTGCTGAGCCCGGAGGTGGTCTACGAGATGCCGCAGACAGGGGAGCGGATCAGGGGCCGCGACAGCTACCGCGAGTTCAACGAGACCTACCCGGGCGACTGGCATCTCCAACCCAAGGTCGTGATCGGCGACGGCGTCCGGGCGGTGGTGTGGTTCGACTGGAGGCTGAGAGCGGAAGAGTCGGGTGCGGACGAGACGGGCGACGCGCAGGTCTTCCTGGAGTTCGACGACAACGGGTTGATCACCCGAGTGACCGACTTCTGGCCGGAGCCGTACGACCCGCCGGAGCGCGCGCCGGGCCTGATCGAGCGATGGTGAGCCGGCCGGGCGTGCGGGTCGGAGTGGCCGAATCTGGCCGCCCGATCTGATCCCGCAAACCCTTACCTGAAGAGGCTCCTGGGGCGTAGGTTTCCCCGGGGGAAACACCCCGGGTACGAGTTTCTTCAGGGAGCCAATACATGCTGAGGCCGTCGAGGCGAGGTCTGACCGGACTTCTCGCCGCCACCACCCTCGTGATCACCGCCGCCTGTTCCGGCGCCGCGAGCGACCACGAGTCCGAGAGCGGGCAGGAACACGAGCTCGAAGAGGCGATGGAGGCCGGCCTCGAGCCGATGCCCGCCAACGCCGTCGAGAAGTACATGATGATCGCCGGGCTCGACCCCGACGAGGCCGGCCGTGAGTCGCGCGAGGCCGCGACCCTGGCCGAGCAGTACGCGCAGGCGCGCACCGCGCCCGGCGTCGTCGACTCCGGTGCCTACACCGCGGCGTTCCATCAGCTGCAGTCGCTGCCGGTAGCCGGCGGGTCCTGGGCGGACGTGACCCGGGTGCCCTACAACAGCGACGACACCCGCTACCGCGACTACTACTCCAACTCCTCCGCCGGCATGGGCTACGTGTCCGGCCGGATCACCGGCCTCGCGGCCGACAAGATCGGCACCGTGTACGCCGCCTCGGCCGACGGCGGCATCTGGCGCTCCACCACCGGCGGCGGCAACTGGGTCCCGATCAGCGACCAGCTGCCCAGCCTCTCCTCGGGCGACCTGACCCTCGCGGCCGACGGCTCGCTCTGGTACGCCTCCGGCGAGGCCAACACCGGCGGCACGTCGTACGCCGGCGCCGGCGTGTTCCGGCTGGCCAACCCGCGCACCGGCACCTTCACGATGGCCGACCGCGTCGGTGGCCAGGAGCTCGAGTCGGCCACGATCGGCCGGGTCCGCTTCGGCGGCGGTCGCGTCTGGGCGGCCACCAACCGCGGTGTGTGGTCGCACGACGACAGCACCAACGCGGGCGCCTGGACCTTCCACTTCGCGCCCAACCTGGACTACATGCCGAAGATCACCGACGACAACGGCAACGTGCTGGTGCCGGCGGGGTCTAAGTGCACCGACAACACCTCGTGCGGTGCCACGAACGCGGCGTACAAGAACATCGTCAACGACATCGCGGTCGACCCGAAGAACGCCTCGCACGTGATCGCCGCCATCGGCTGGCGCAGCGGTGACGTCTACAACGGCTTCTACGAGTCGAAGGACGCCGGTCAGACGTTCAAGAAGATCAAGCCGACCGGCGCCATGCCGACCGACGACATCGGCTACGTCACCTTCGCCTGGAGCAAGGACAGCTCGAAGCTCTACGCGATCAACCAGTCGCCGAAGCTGCTCAACAAGCCCACCGGCACGGTCAACTCCTACCTGGACGGCATCTACGTCTCGCCCGGCTCGATCACCGGCCCGTGGACCAAGATCGCCACCTCGCAGCAGCTGGCCAGCTCCGGCTCCGCGCTGAAGCAGTCGGTCAGCGGCAAGGGTTACGGCCCCGGCATCCAAGCCTGGTACAACCAGTTCCTCACGGTCGACCCGGCCAACCCCAACCATGTGTATGCCGGTCTCGAGGAGGTCTACGAGACCAAGAACGCCGGAGCCAGCTGGACCACCCCGGGTCCGTACTGGAACTTCTACTTCGGCTGCTGGGACATCGACGACGCCAAGAACACCTGCTCGCTGACCAGCCACCCCGACCAGCACGCAGCCACGGTCGGCACGGTCGGCGGCGTACCCACGTTCTTCGCCGGCAACGACGGCGGCCTCTACAGCCGCCCGGTCAACGGCAAGGCCGATGGTTCCGGCCACGCCACCGACTGGAAGTCGCTCACCGCAGACGGGACCATGGACGCGCTGCAGTACTACTCGGTCGCGTGGGGTGCCGACAAGGACAACGGCGGCCTGATCGTCTCCGGTGGCCTGCAGGACAACGGCGCCTCCAACCTGCGTGGCGTCCAGCCCGACGGCAGCAACACCGACACCGAGATGGGCTCCCACTTCGGTGGCGACGGTGGCGACTCGCTGGCCGACCCGGCCGACGGCTGCCGCCAGGCCCAGGAGTACGTCGCCCTGTCGATGTCGGTGACCGAGAACTGCGCGGTCAACCCGGGTGCGCTCACCACCGACACGGCCACCTCGTGGAAGATCGGCCCGGCCGACCCGCTGCCGCGGTTCATCGCGCCGTTCGACTTCGACCGGTCCGACCTCGACACCTGGATCGCCGCCGGTGAGTACGTCTGGACCCAGGACAACGGCTTCAAGATCCGCTCGGGCTCCGAGTGGACCAAGCAGTTCGACCTGGGCGCCGGTCACTCGTCGACCGCGGTCGCGATGAACGACGGCGTCGGGTACGCCGCCTGGTGCGGCCCGTGCAACAACAACGGGTTCACGCGTGGCCTGGCCACCAACGCCTCCGGCACCTGGAAGGCGGTCACCCTGCCGTCCAACGTGCCCAACCGGTTCATCGGCGGCGTGGGCATCGACCCGAACAACAACCAGCACGCCTACCTCGCCATGAACGGCTTCAGCCGCCGCTTCACCGAGGGTCCCGGCGCGGGCATCGGCCACATCTTCGAGACCACCGACGGTGGCGCGACCTGGACCGACATCTCCGGCAACTTCCCGGACGTGCCGACCAGCTCGATCAAGCAGACCGAAGATGGGGCGCTCGTGGTCGGCTCGGACCTCGGGGTGCTCTACCGGGCTCCGGGTGCCACCGACTGGCAGAAGCTGGGCGGCAACCTGCCGCTCACCACGGTGCTGGACGTCGAGATCGCGGCTGACGGCAACGTGTACGCCGCCACGCACGGTCGCGGCATCTGGAGCGTGCCGCTGCCCTGATGTTGCCCTGATCCACCGGTAACCAACGGCCCGTGGGCCGGGACTAACGTGAGGTCTCGTGACCGACACCCAAGTCCCGGCCCACGGCCGCGTCCGGACCGAGACCAGGCTCGCGTCGTACGACGACCGGGCGGCGATCGCGTCGCTTCGACGGGCCTGGACCGAGGAGAACGCCGGCGCTCCGATCGACGACGACGGCTTCACCGAGCGGTTCGACGAGTGGCTGCGTGCCGAGCAGCACCAGCGGCTGACCTGGCTCGCCTTCGCCGACGACGAGCCGGTCGGGATGCTCAACCTGCTCGTCTTCACCCGGATGCCGCGGCCGGGCCAGCCGTCGCCCAGCGAGTGGGGCTACCTGGCCAACTTCTTCGTGCACCCGGCTCATCGCAATGCCGGGCTCGGGGCCGACCTGCTCGCGGCCTGCACGTCGTACGCCGACGAGCGGGGCTTCGTGAGGATCGTGCTCAGCCCGAGCGAGCGCTCGGTGCCGTTCTACGCCCGCGGCGGCTTCGAGCCGGCCACGTCGCTCATGATCCGCACACCCTGAACGTCGTGCGTACGGCGCGGTGGTCGGACACCGCGGAGACCAGCACCCGCGACCCGGTCGCCTTGAAGGAGTCGTCGGCGAGGGTGTAGTCGATCCGCCGCCGCGGGTGGCCCGGCGGCACGGTCTTCCCGTCGCCGTGCCCGACGACAGGCCAGGGGTCGGTGAACACCGCCTTGGTCAGCGCCAGCGGGGGAGTGCCCGGCTCGTCGTTGAGGTCACCCAGCAGGAGCCGCGGATGCGGGATCGCGGACATCCGCGTCATGACAGCGCCGAGCTGGGCGAGCCGCACCGGCTGAGAGGTGTGCTGTAGGTGCGTGTTGCCGACCGTGACCGCGACCCCGTCGACGTCGAGCGTGACCAGCAGCAGGCCGCGCCGCTCGAGGCCGGGCCGGTTGGGGAGGTGGACGTTGCGCCACGTCGTGATCGGGAACCGGCTGAGCAGCGCGGTGCCGTACTCGCGAGCCGGTCCTCCTCGGACCTCCGGCCTCCGGACCCGGTTGGCGCCGAAGACGCCGGCCATCTTCAGCCGCCGCGCCAGCCAGGTCGTCTCGTCGAGGTCGTCGGAGCGGGCCCCGTTGTGCCGGTCGACCTCCTGCAGCGCGACGACATCGGCCCGCGAGGCCCTGATCTCGTGGGCGATCCGGTCGAGGCGCAGCTCGCCGTGCCGGGCGCCGTGATGGATGTTGAAGGTCAGCACCGTGAGCGGGCGCGTGCGCTGACAGCTCGGCGGGTACGACGTGCCGGGCTCGACCGGCGTGGGCGTGATCGACCCGGGGGAGGCGTCGGGGAGGACGTCACTCGGCGTGGACCGGAAGACCAGCCAGCCCACCAGGGCGAGCAGTCCGAGGCCGAGCGCGATGACCGCGAGGGCGGCCCGTTTCAGTTGACGACCGATCCCTTGAGGTCCTTGCCGACGACCAGGCAGGCCACCGAGTCGTCGGAGGACAGCGGCTTGACCTCGTGACCGTCGACCGTCAGCGCGGCGACCGACGTGGCCACGTCGGTGATCTGCTGGACGCACGCGTCGGCGGCCTCGGTCGAGCCGTCGAGGTCGCCGGTCGCCACCACCTGGGCGTCATGCGAGTCGTCGCAGGAGACGACCTTGAGGCCCTTCACGTCGCTGCTGCCGTCGGCGAGGCTCGGGCTGGCGAGGCAGTCGCCGCGGCTCAGGTCGGCCACGGTGACGCCCTGCTCGCCGGTGAAGAAGAACAGTCCGGCGGCCGCGACCAGCAGCACGAGCACGAGGGCGCCGAGGCCGGCGTACAGGAGGCCGCGCTTCTTCGGGGCGGCGGGCGCCTGCGGCTGCTGCGGGAGTGCACCCTGCGGCGGCTGCCACTGGGGGATCGCGGAGCCCTGCGGGTCGATGGTCGCGCCGGACGGCGTACCGCTCGGGTAACCGGGGCCGGGACCAGCATGACGGCCGGCCGGCGGTGCGCCGTACGGCTGCTGCTCCTGGGGCGGCTGCCACTGCGGCGCGGCGGGCTGCTGCCGGGGCTGCCACTGCGGCGCGGCGGGCTGCTGCGGGGGCTGCCACTGGCCGGGAGGCGGACCCGCGGGCGCGCCCTCGGCAGGCTGCGGGGTCGGCGGCGCGTCGTGGTGACGCGGCGTGCCGGTCGGCCGGATGCGAGTGTTGTCGTCCTCCGCGTGCGGGTCCGGCTGGCCAGGGTACGGCGGCGGTGGCTGGGTCATACGAGCAACCTTTCCCGATTACGGCACTCAAAACGTCGCGCGTCAGCCTAACGTGCCGAATTTTCGTCGTACGCCGCGGAGCGTCCTCGTCACCGGCGTGCCGTCCCGACGGCCGATGGCTCAGACCACCGCGTGCAGGCCGAGCCGCCAGTCGTCCGGGTCCGGGTGCGGCGCGAGCATGGCCGGCCCGGAGTCGTCGTACTCGATTGGGCCGATGCCGGCACGGGCGGCGGCCAGGGAGCCGGCTGGATCGAGTCAGCGACGCGAGAGTCGGAGGGTGCCCGTGACCGGCTTGCCGTTGACGTCTCCGACCGCGCAGGTGGCCCAGTGGTCACCGAGCTCCCAGCCCCGCGGGTAGGGGTGGAAGTAGATGACGCCGAGCACCGACTTGGCGTAGGGCTTGCCGACGAATCCCTCGAACTCCTCCACGCAGATCTGCTCCGCCTGCCGGGCCGCCTGCGCGTCACCGGGGTAGTCGCTGCCCGGAAGCTGCTCGCGCGCGTACATCTCCAGGTCATGCGGAGCATCGCAGCTGACCAGCTCGACCTCCTCGACCTGGATCGACTCGGACCCGTCAGACCCGGACAGGTCGGCCTGGTTGAAGCAGTCGCCGACCGAGACGTCCTCGATCGACACCGTCTCCTTGTCATCGCCGGCGAGGTCCTCGCTCGACGTGGAGGACGTGTCGAAAGCGCCCACCAGCGAGAGCACCACGGCCGCGAACCCGATCACCAGGAAGATGCCGTCCACCACGAGCGCGGCGATGGCCATGCCCTTGCCGTGGTCGCGGCCGTCGCGCCCCTTCACCAGGACCGCGATCGCGAGACCCACCGAGACCATCCACGCGACCCCGACGCACGAGGCGAAGGAGAGGCCGAGCGCCCAGCCGGCCATCGCCTTGGACGGCGGCCGGAGGTCCTGCGCGCCGCCGGGCCCGACCGGGTAGGGCGACTGGCCGTACGGGGCCTGGCCGTACGGCGCCTGGCCGTAGGGCGACTGGTCGTACGGGGCCTGGCCGTACGGCGTCTGGGGGTACGGCGGCTGGCCGTACGGCGGCTGCCCGGACGGCGGCCGACCGTCTGGGGCCGGGGGGTCCTGCGGTGGCTGCGTCACTGGACTCGCTTCTGATACGTGGGAAAGTCCGGCACAGCATAGGCGTCGCGATCGGGGCTGTCGGTGCTAACGGGCATGCTGGCCGCATGCGACACGTCGACGACGCCGAGCGGCGGGCCAGGCTGGCGCGCCGGCACGCGGTCCACCCCTCCCACCGCTTGCCCGATGTGGAGTCCGCGACCCGGGCGATGACCGTGCTCCACTCGACCGAGCCGGCGACGGTCTACCTGTCGCTGTTCGCACGCGTCGACGGCCTCGAGGTGGGCGACGTCGATA
The DNA here is from genome assembly GCA_036506675.1 of Nocardioides sp. Classification (GTDB taxonomy): domain Bacteria; phylum Actinomycetota; class Actinomycetes; order Propionibacteriales; family Nocardioidaceae; genus Nocardioides. Next base: position 7,318 of record DASXRJ010000372.1, read on the forward strand.
GAGCCCTGTACGCCGACCGCACGCTGGTCAAGCAGCTGGCCATGCGCCGGACGCTGTTCGTGTTCCCCCGTGACCTGCTGCCCGCGGCCTGGGGGAGCGCGTCGGCCCGAGTCGCGGCCAACGAATGGCAACGGATCGCCAAGGACGCCGCCCGCGCCGGCCTGGCCGCCGACGGCGACGGCGACGCCTGGCTCAAGACGGCCCGGGAGGCGGTCCTCGACGCCCTCGCGGACGGCCCGGCCGGCGCTCAGGAGCTCCGGGAAGGGATCCCGGAGCTCGCCGGCAAGGTGGTGATCTCGCCCGGCACCACCTGGGGCGGCGAGGTGCCGATCGCGCCGCGCGTGCTCACCCAGCTGGGTGCGAGTGGCGAGATCGTCCGCGGCGCCAACGCCGGCAACTGGCGGATCTCGCGCCCGAGCTGGTCCTCGATGGCCGACTGGCTCGGCTCGGTGCCCGAGCCCCTGACCGAGCCCGAGGGGTACGCCGAGCTGACCCGGCGCTGGCTGTCGACCTTCGGGCCGGCCACGACGCTCGACCTGAAATGGTGGCTGGGCAGCACCCTCACCGCCGCCCGGCGGGCGCTCGCCGACGTCGGGGCCGTCGAGGTGACCGTCGACTCGGGCCAGGCCTGGCTGCTGCCCGACGACCTCGAACGGGTCGACGAGCCCGCACCCTGGGCCGCCCTGCTGCCGGTGCTCGACCCGACCGTGATGGGCTGGAAGGAGCGCGACTTCTACCTCGGTCCGCACGCGGAGCGGCTCTTCGACCGCAACGGCAACGCCGGCACCACGGCGTGGTGGGACGGCCGGGTCGTGGGCTGCTGGATCCAGGACGACGCGGGCGTCGTACACCTGAGGCTGGCGGAGGACGTGCCCACCGAGGGCCGGGCCGCGCTGGCCCGGGAGGCCGACCGGCTCACCGACTGGCTCGGGGGAGTGCGCGTGAGCACCGTCTACTCGTCCCCGTTGATGCGGTCCTCGGAGTGAGCCAGCCGTAGCCTTGCCTCGTGCGTGAACAACCCGAACAGCAGGCCCCGCCGGTCCAGCGGCTCCGGATCCGCTACGCCAAGCGCGGCCGGCTGCGCTTCACCAGCCACCGCGACTTCAGCCGCGCCTTCGAGCGGGCGATCTTCCGGGCTCGGGTGCCGATGGCCTACTCGTCGGGGTTCAACCCCCACCCACGCATCTCGTACGCCGGCGCCGCGCCGACCGGATCCGCCTCCGAGGCGGAGTACCTCGAGATCGCGCTGGCGCAGGTCGTCGACCCGGCCGCCCTGCAGACGCAGCTCGAGGAGGCGCTGCCCGACGGCCTGGACGTCATGCAGGTCGTCGAGTCCGCGGGCGGCTCGCTCGCCGACCTGCTCGAGGGCAGCCGGTGGCGGATCACCACGACCGCCGAGGCCGACGTACTCGCCGCGGCCGTGGCCGACTTCCTGGCCGCCGACGAGGTGGTCGTCGAGCGGATGACCAAGAAGGGCCTGCGGTCCTTCGACTGCCGGGCGGCGGTCCTGGCGCTGGTGGCCGACGGTCGCGAGCTCGACCTGGTGCTGCGCCACGTCGTACCCGCGGTGCGGCCGGACGACGTACTCTCCGGCATGGCCGCGACCACCGGGCTGGGCGTCGGCGAGGCTCCGCTGCTGACCCGGCTCGCCCAGGGGCCCGTGGACGAGGCGACGGCCACGGTGGGCGACCCTCTGTCACTCTGACGTTGACCGTTATTCGTTTGACGTGTGCGATACTGGCGTTGGTTTGTGCTATTCGGCACGACCCGACGACGTTCTCGCCGCTCCCATTGAAGGTTCGGCACGGAAGGTGAAGGTCGTCACCAGACCGCGACGCGGCCGGGCACCAGTCGGTGACAGAGACGGTGCAGATGTGGCCCAGCGACCGCGGTAGGTGACCGACACGCTCCTTCCGACGCGCCCGCGGAGGAAGTCGCCGCCACACGCAAGCTTTGCGCCGACGCCTCGCGAGGTCGTCGGCGTCGGACATACCCTCAGGGACGCGTTCGCGCGTACGCCGGGGGCTAGGAGAGCAGCATGCTCGACGATGACAAGACGAACGATCTGACGGTCGAAGGGGTGGCCGGAGGCGACTCGATCGACCAGCTGCCGGTGGGGGCCGAGCCGGCCCCGGTCAAGAAGGCCGCCAAGCGGCCGGCGAGGAAGACCACCGCGAAGAAGACGGCCGCCAAGAAGGTGGCCGTGCCGGAGCTGACCCTCGACCTCGAGGGCACCGGCAGCACGGAGAGCCCCGACAGTACCGAGGGCGCCGAGAACTCGGCCGAGGCCGCGCCGGAGGCAGCCGCCAAGCCGGCCAAGAAGGCCGCCAAGAAGACCACCGCACGCAAGACCACCGCCAAGAAGGCCGCCGCGCCGCAGCCGGAGCCCGCTCCGGCCGACCCCGAGGCCGAGGCGGTCGACGAGGACGAGGCCGCCGAGCAGGCCGCCGCCGAGCAGGCTGTGCCGCCGACGATGCTGCTCTTCCAGGCGCCGGACCCGACCAAGGCGACCACGACGACCCGGCGCCGGCGTACCGCCAAGCCGAAGGCCGAGGAGACCGAGGCGGAGACCCCGGCCGACGAGTCGGATGCCCAGGCGACCGCCGAGCCGGTTGCCGCAGAGGGCAAGGCCGGCGACGCCGAGCTGACCGCCGACGGCGGCACTGACCGCAGCGCCGACGCCGAGTCGGAGTCCCGCGAGGACGACGAGAACGACGAGAACGGCGACGACACCGACGAGTCCGGCGCGCCGCGCCGCCGTCGCCGCCGCGGCGGCCGCCGCCGTCGCCGTTCGGGCGAGGGTGGCGACAACGGGGACGACGGCGACGAGTCCTCCGACTCCACCGAGTCGGGCGACACCGCCGATGCGGCCGCGGCTGACGAGAGCTCCGAGGAGTCGGGCGAGACCACCGGTTCGCGCCGGCGCCGCCGGCGCCGCCGGGCCGGCGAGGACAACGGCGACGCTCCGGACGACCCCGAGAACACCGTCACCCGGGTGCGTCAGGGCCGCACGGGCGAGGACCAGATCACCGCGGTGTCGGGCTCGACCCGGCTCGAGGCCAAGAAGCAGCGCCGCCGCGAGGGCCGCGAGGCCGGTCGCCGCCGCGCGCCGATCGTGAGCGAGGCCGAGTTCCTGGCCCGTCGCGAGTCGGTCGAGCGGCACATGGTGGTCCGGCAGCGCGACGACCTGATCCAGATCGCCGTACTCGAGGACAAGGTGCTCGTCGAGCACTACGTCGCCCGCGAGTCGCAGACCTCCCTGATCGGCAACGTGTACGTCGGCCGCGTGCAGAACGTGCTGCCCTCGATGGAGGCCGCCTTCATCGACATCGGCAAGGGCCGCAACGCCGTCCTGTACGCCGGCGAGGTCAACTGGTCCGCGCTCGGCCACAAGGACGGCCAGCCCCGCAAGATCGAGTCGGTGCTGTCGTCCGGCCAGTCGGTGCTGGTCCAGGTCACCAAGGACCCGATCGGCCACAAGGGCGCCCGGCTGACCTCCCAGATCAGCCTCGCGGGCCGGTTCCTGGTCTACGTGCCAGACGGCACCACCAGCGGCATCTCCCGCAAGCTCCCCGACACCGAGCGCAACCGCCTCAAGACGCTGCTCAAGGAGATCGTCCCCGACACCGCGGGTGTGATCGTGCGCACTGCGGCCGAGGGCGCCTCCGAGGAGGAGCTCACCCGCGACGTCGAGCGGCTCAAGGCTCAGTGGGCCGACATCGAGAAGAGCTCCAAGTCCGGCAGCGCCCCCAAGCTCCTGTACGGCGAGCCGGACCTCACGCTCAAGGTGGTCCGCGACCTGTTCACCGAGGACTTCACCAAGCTGGTCATCCAGGGCGACGACGCCTGGGACACCGTGCAGGGGTACGTCTCCCACGTCGCGCCCGACCTCGAGCACAGGCTGGAGCGGTTCGGGGACGGCGAGCAGGGCGGTGACGTGTTCGCGTCGTACCGCATCGACGAGCAGATCGCGAAGGGCCTCGACCGCAAGGTCTGGCTGCCCTCCGGCGGCTCGCTGATCATCGACCGCACCGAGGCGATGACCGTCGTCGACGTCAACACCGGCAAGTTCACCGGCTCCGGGGGCAACCTCGAGGAGACGGTGACCAAGAACAACCTCGAGGCCGCCGAGGAGATCGTCCGCCAGCTCCGGCTGCGCGACATCGGCGGGATCATCGTCGTCGACTTCATCGACATGGTGCTCGAGAGCAACCGCGACCTCGTGCTCCGCCGGCTGGTGGAGTGCCTGGGCCGCGACCGGACGCGCCACCAGGTCGCCGAGGTCACCTCGCTCGGACTGGTCCAGATGACCCGGAAGCGGATCGGCACCGGCCTGCTCGAGGCGTTCAGCGAGACCTGCGAACAGTGCCAGGGACGCGGCCTGATCGTGCACGACGCGCCGATCGAGCCCAGGAAGGGCGAGGACGACAGCCGCCGCGGCGGTCGGCGCGGTCGCGGTCGGGGCCGTGGAGAAGCCGGCGGTACGCCGGCCACCGGCAACGGCCGTCCCGCCCAGGCGACCCCGTCGCCCAAGGAGCTCGCCGAGACCCACCGGCACGCCGAGCCCGAGTCGGAGCCCGAGTCGGGGCCCGAGTCGGCGGACGTAGAGGCAGCCGATGCGGTCGAGGTCGAGCCCGTGGCCGCCGAGGACGCGCTGGTGGAGAACGTCGTACCCGAGGACGCGCAGGTGGACGAGACGGTCGCGGACGAGGCGGTCGCGCAGGCGGCCGAGGAGCCCTCGACCGACGGCGTACCCACGCCAGCGCCCGTCGAGGACGTCACCCCCGAGCCGCAGCCCGAGCCCGCGCCGCAGCCCGAGCCGGTCGTGGAGGCGCCGCGCGTCGTCACCCGGACCCGCCGCCGCGCCGCGAGCCGGCCGGCCGGACCGCCCCCGACATCGGCGCCCGCTCCGGTTGGCGTGCCGGCCGCCGACGGGTTGGTCGAGCCGGGAACCGCCGGCCATGAGCCGGGCACCTCGGTCATCACCGAGGAGCCGACCGTCGATGAGCACCACGACGAGCACCACGACGAGCACCACGAGCTGCACGTCCCGATCAAGAAGCGGGGCGCTCGCAAGCACTGACCGCCGCGGGACGGCCCGGCGTACGACGCAAGTCGGGCCGTTTTGCGGACGGTGCCCGGGATCCGTACTATTGGACTTCGGCGTGCGTTCACCCGCGCGCACTCTGCAGGCACCTCACCCGGACCAGACGTCGGACGCTGCGTGCCGCAGACCCGCACGTGAATCAAGCAGGAAACGACGAAGGAGACCGCGGTGTACGCGATCGTGCGCGCAGGCGCCACCCAGCAGAAGGTTGCCGTGGGCGACGTCATCGAGATCGACAAGGTGGAGACCGGTGTCGGTGAGTCGGTGACCCTTCCGGTCGTCCTCGTCGTCGACGGCGAGAGCGTCACCTCCGACGCCGCCAAGCTCGGCAAGGCCTCGGTGACCGTCGAGGTGCTCGGCGCCACCAAGGGCCCGAAGATCGTCATCCAGAAGTACAAGAACAAGACCGGCTACAAGAAGCGCCAGGGTCACCGTCAGAAGTACACCCAGGTCAAGGTCACCGACATCTCCCTCTGAGCCCGGCTCGAGACGTAACGAAGGACTGAACTCATGGCACACAAGAAGGGCGCGGCCTCGACCAAGAACGGTCGCGACTCGAACTCGCAGCGCCTCGGCGTTAAGCGCTTCGGCGGCCAGGTCGTCAACGCCGGCGAGATCATCGTCCGCCAGCGTGGCACCCACTTCCACCCGGGCTCCGGTGTGGGCCGTGGAGGCGACGACACCCTGTTCGCGCTGGTCGCGGGCGCGGTGGAGTTCGGCACTCGGCGCGGTCGTCGCGTGATCAACGTCGTCCCGGGCGAGTGAACTGACGCTCACGCAGACAGAATCTTCACCGTAAGGGCGTCCCTAGACTGGGGACGCCCTTCGGCATTTTGTACGGCACCTCCAGGCAAGACCTTTGAGAAAGTTGCTCCCATGGCTGTCCCCACGTTCGTCGACCAGGTGACGCTGTACGTCGCCGCGGGCCGGGGCGGCAACGGCGTAGCGTCGGTGCACCGCGAGAAGTTCAAGCCGCTCGGCGGCCCGGACGGCGGCAACGGCGGCCCCGGCGGCTCGGTGATCCTGCGCGTCGACCCCGACGTGACCACCCTGCTGGCCTACCACCACAGCCCGAAGCGGCAGGCCGAACACGGCGGCCACGGCGCCGGGGGCCACCGCAACGGCGGCCACGGCAAGGACCTGGTCCTTCCGGTGCCGGACGGCACCGTCGTCGCCGACGCCCGCGGCAACCTGCTCGGCGACCTGATCGGGCCCGGCACCGAGATGGTGGTCGCGCAGGGCGGCCGTGGCGGGCTCGGCAACGCCGCGCTGGCGAGCGCGAAGCGGAAGGCCCCGGGCTTCGCGCTGCTCGGCGAGCCGGGCGACGAGCTCGAGATCGTGCTGGAGCTCAAGGTCGTCGCCGACGTCGGTCTGGTCGGCTTCCCGAGCGCCGGCAAGTCCAGCCTGATCGCCGCGATCAGCCGGGCCCGGCCCAAGATCGCCGACTACCCGTTCACGACCCTGGTCCCGAACCTCGGCGTGGTGACGGCAGGGGAGACGACGTTCACGGTCGCCGACGTACCGGGGCTGATCGAGGGCGCGAGCGAGGGACGCGGCCTCGGCCACGACTTCCTGCGGCACATCGAGCGCTGCGCCGCGATCGTGCACGTGGTCGACACCGCCACCATCGAGCCGGGCCGCAACCCGGTCGAGGACCTCGACATCATCGAGGGCGAGCTGGCCCGGTACGGCGGTCTCGAGGACCGTCCGCGGCTGGTCGCGCTCAACAAGGTCGACGTACCCGACGGGCGCGACATCGCGTCGTTCGTGGTCGACGAGCTGCGCGAGCGGGGGCTCAAGGTCATCGAGGTCAGCGCGGCCTCCGGCGAGGGGCTGCGCGAGCTGACCTTCGAGATGGCCAAGATCGTGCTCCGCGCCCGTGCCGAGCGGCCGGTGGTCGAGACCAGGCGGATCGTGCTGCGCCCGCAGGCAGCCGACGGCAGCGACACGTTCACGGTCACCGAGACCGGCGAGGGCTGGCGGGTGCGTGGCGAGAAGCCCGAGCGCTGGGTGCGGCAGACCGACTTCAGCAACGACGAGGCCGTGGGCTTCCTCGCCGACCGGCTCAACCGGCTGGGTGTCGAGTCCCGGCTGGTCGAGCTGGGGGCGCAGGAGGGCGACGCCGTACTCATCGGACACCCCGACAACTCGGTGGTCTTCGACTTCCGACCCGGCATCGACGCCGGCGTCGAGATGCTCGGCCGCCGCGGCGAGGACCAGCGCTTCGAGGAGTCCCGGCCGGCCGCGCGTCGCCGCCGCGAGATCGACGAGCTGATGCCCGACCGCGCCGAAGGAGAGGCCCGCGCCGACGTGGCCCGTCGGGTCGGCACCAGCGGCCCCACGTCGTACGAGATCGGGTCGAAGGACGACCCCGACTGGCTCGAGTCGGATCCGGACGCGTGAGAAGCCAGGTCACCAGCGCCCGCCGGATCGTGGTCAAGGTCGGGTCGTCGTCCCTGACCACGGCCGAAGGCGGCATCGACCCGGCGCGGGTGCAGCGGCTGGTCGACGTCCTGGCCGGGGTACGCGAGCGCAACGCCGAGGTGGTGCTCGTGTCGTCCGGCGCGATCGCGGCCGGGCTGGCTCCGCTGGGTCTGAAGAAGCGGCCGCGCGCGCTGCCCGCCCAGCAGGCGGCCGCGTCGGTCGGTCAGGGACTGCTGGTGCACCGCTACACCGAGGAGCTCGCGCGGCACGGGATCGTGGCCGGGCAGGTGCTGCTGACCGTCGACGACGTCGTACGACGGGCGCACTATCGCAACGCCTACCGGACCTTCGCCAAGCTGCTGGAGCTCGGCGTACTCCCGATCGTCAACGAGAACGACACCGTCGCCACCACCGAGATCCGGTTCGGCGACAACGACCGGCTGGCCGCCCTGGTCGCGCACCTGGTGCACGCCGACCTGCTGGTGCTGCTCTCCGACGTCGACGGCCTGTACGACGGCCACCCCCGCCACGAGGGCACCTCGCTGCTCTCCGAGATCCGCCACGAGGGTGACCTCGCCGACGTGAAGATCGGGTCGGCCGGATCAGCGGGCGTCGGGACCGGAGGCATGACCACCAAGGTCGAGGCCGCCCGAATCGCGACCGGGGCCGGCATCCCGGTCCTGCTCACCTCGGCCGACCAGGCCGCGTCGGCGTTGGCCGGCGACCTCGTCGGCACGCTCTTCCACCCCACCGGCCGGCGCCGCCCGACCCGGCTGCTGTGGTTGGCCCACGCGACCGAGCCCAAGGGCCGGCTGGTCCTCGACGACGGCGCGGTCCGGGCGGTCACCGAGCGCCGGGCCTCGCTGCTGGCGGCGGGGATCACCGGCTGTGAGGGCGCCTTCGAGGCCGGCGACCCCGTCGACCTGGTCGACTCCGACGGGCGCGCGGTCGCCCGCGGCCTGGTCAACTTCGACGCGAGCGAGGTGCCCGGCCTGCTCGGCCGCTCGTCCCACGAGCTCAAGCGCGAGCTCGGGGCGGCGTACGAACGTGAGGTCGTCCACCGCGACGACCTGGTGCTGCTGTAGGAGCCGTCGAACCCCGCTTGCCGGGCTCAGTGCAAGGCTGTCTCGGAAACGCGTTCATTGGGTGACGAGCCCTCGACCGTGTGCGCCCGGCGCGAGCCAGGCAATTCGGTTGATCGGTTGAACTGACCTTCACCAGTCAACCGCGTTATCGGCCCTTGGTCAGCCGCACGTGGCCGCGATTCACCCCTTGGCCGTCAACTTGGGCTGGACGTCGAGCTGGGCCAGGTCCGCGGCCGTGCGGCCGGCGTACCAGCCGGCGCCGTTGCTGACCGTGGTGGCGACGTGCTGCACCTCGGGGAACAGCTCCTCGAACGCCTCGCTGACCCTCTGCTCGGCGTCGCGCAGGACCGGTAGCCACGTCGTCGACTCGCCGCTCTCGTCGACCAGGTCGGCGGTGGCCTGGTTGAGACGCTCACCGATCCGGGCGGCGTAGGAGACCAGGAACGACTGGCGGAACGACCTGGTCCGCGAGACGCCCGCGAGGTCGACGTGGCGACCGTGGCCCACCATCGCATGCGTCGACTGGACCAGCAGCGAGGTCACCAGGAGCTCGACCGCGTCGAGGTCGGGCGGATCCCCCAGGACTGTGCACATCGAGAGTCGCTCCGACACCACCACCCGGCAGCGGTTGGCGCTGGCCACCGCGTCGACCAGGTGTGCCTTGGCCAGCACGTACGGCGCGTCGAGCCACAGCCGGCGTACGGCGACCCCGGCGGACGCGGTGTCGGAACCCGCCGACGCGTCGCGTTCGAGCAACCGCTCCAGGGCGTAGCGGCTGATCAGCTCCTGTGCCTTGGCGGTCAGTGCCTCGGCCTCCTCGTCGTACATCGTCGACTCGGCTTTGGCCAGCAGCGCCCGGACCTTGGCCAGCTTCGCGCGGGCCTCCTCGTCGATCGGCTCGACCGGGGCGGCCGAGGATGCCGTTCGGGACAGCGTCGCGGCGACCTCCGGCAAGCCCGCGAGCAGCACGGCCAACCGCAACCCGCCCGCCAGGGTGTCCACCGAGTGGCCGGTCAGCGGCTCGGGTTTGCCGAGAGCCTCGACCTGGGCCCGCCACGGGGCACCGGGGAGGGGCGCTCGGCGCAGGTCGTTGGTCAAGAGCCAGCCCAGCGCCGGCAGCCGCTCGGCGCCGCCGTCCCGGCGGAGCAGCTCACCCAGCTCCTCGGGACACCAACCCGACTGATTCACTCCGGTGACCAACCGGTCCAACAAGGCGCGCAGCGCCTGGCCCAGGTAAATGAGCGGCAGCGGTGACATCCGCTCGATCAGCGAGTCGGCGCGACGGACGAAGTCGGCCTCCCTGGTGGTGCGCTGCAACAGACGCCGCACCTCCGCCGTCAGGATTACGTCGGCATGGGCGACCGCGTCCACGTCCGGGCCCCCGAACGGCGAGCCCGCCGGGAACCCGAACGGGCTCTCGCCCGAGTGCTGGCCCCGCTGGCCCTGCTGGCCTTGAGGATGTGGCGCTCCCGGACGCCCGGCCGCATTCCTGCGCCGCTTCGCATCACGTCGCTGCTTGCTGTTCCGTCCCAAAACGGCCCCCCTTGGCTGCTCCGGTCGTCGCTCGTCCCGTCGAGAGGGCAGTATGCCGGGAACCAGGGACAGCTTGAGCGCACCACCCGGGACGTCATACGGGCCGAGCCAAGGTTGGCTCCGCCCGCATGACCTTCTGAGCGAACAGGCTCGGCTGGTCGCGGCGGGACTGATCTTTCGAGCCGTCCACCTGCGGTCCATCAGCGGGTCGCCTATCTTGGCGGCATGGTCTGGGTGCGAAGAGCCGCGGTCGTCGTCCTGTTCGGCGGGCTGCTCGCGGCGCTGGCGCTGACGGCCCTGCGGATCACCGGCCCCGAGAGTGGTACGGCGGTGCGGCTGGTGTCGTTCGCACCCCTCGCCCTGCTTCTGTACGCCGCCGGGCTGGTCGGATGCGCCCTCGTGCTGGTGCTCCGGCGGCTCAGGTCGAGCGAGGTCGACCCGGGCGGTCGGGCAGTCGGTGTGCTGGCGATCGTATGCGCCGCGGGTCTGGGCCTGCACGGCTGGTGGCTCGCTCCCGCGTTCAGCGGCACCAGCCCGACGGCCGCCAGCGGGACCGCGCCGGTGCGGGTGCTGACGGTCAACCTGCTCAAAGGCCAGGGCGACGGCACCTCTGTCGTCGAGCTGGCGGTGGCCGCCGGCGTCGACATCCTGGTGCTCGAGGAGGTGACGCCGAGCGTGGTCGCCGAGATGCGCCGGGCCGGGCTCGACCAGGCGTTCCCACATCATGCGGGCGAGCCGCACGACGGTGTCACCGGCACGATGGTCTTCACCACCGGCGCGGTCAGCCAGGCGACGAACCTGCACACGACGTTCGGGTCGTGGTCGGTCGACATCGCGCTCGAGCAGGGCAAGGTGCGGCTGTTCGCCGTACACCCCTCGCCGCCGGTCGACAGCGCCGCGACCTGGCGCGCCGACCTCGCCCGGCTCCGCGACGCGGTCGCCGAGCGGCATCCGGACCTGGTCGCGGGCGACTTCAACGCCACGGCCGACCATCGCGAGTTCCGGGACATCCTGGCGGCCGGGCTGCGGGACGCCGCCGAGCGGACCAACGCCGGCTGGCAGCCGACCTGGCCGGCCGAGGGTGAGGTGCGGGTGCTCGGCGTACCCCTGCCGCGGCTGGTGCAGATCGACCACGTGCTGGTCGGGTCGAGGCTGACCGCGCGCTCGATGACGACCGTGGCGGTCGAGGGCACCGACCATCGCGGCGTACTGGCGGAGGTGGCGTTCCGGTGACTCGCGAGCCACTCAACCTCACTCCGGAGGAGCGCGCCGAGGACGAGGCATTCTTCCGCCTGTACGGCGCGTGGGAGCCCCTCGACCCGGCCGGCGTACAAGAGCTGCTGGCCGGCTTCGACCGGCCCTGGTGGCTGGTCGGCGGCTGGGCCATCGAGGCGTTCACGGGGCGCGAGCGCGAGCACGAGGACGTCGACCTGTCGATCCTCGGCTGCGACGTACCGGCCTTGCGAGCCCACCTCGAACCCGCCTGGCACCTGTGGAGCAACAACGGCGGCACGCTGCGCCCGCTGAACGACAAGTTCCCCGAACCCCAGCACCCCGAGAGCCAGATCTGGATCCGTGAGTACGCCGCCGCGCCGTGGATCCTCGACCTGCCGCTGACTCCCGATCGCGACGGCCTGTGGAGCAACAAGAGGCTCCCGGGCCACGTGGCCCCGGTCGAGGAGGTCACCTGGGTGGCCGACGACGGCATCCGCTACCTCAACCCGGAGATCGTGCTGCTCTTCAAGTCGCGGCTCGACCGGCCGAAGGACCGCCGCGACTTCGACGTCACCTGGCCGCTGCTCGACGCCGTGGCGCGCGCCTGGCTGGCGGAGGCAGTCCGCGGGCTCGATTCCGAGCACGGATGGTTGTCGCTGATCAACCGTGCGTGAAAGGTTTGAAGCACTCTCGGG